>NZ_CP109603.1:2671111-2985555 GCF_025905425.1 Pseudomonas putida
AGTTGCCCGCAAAGCACCTGGACCTGGCTGTTCATGTGGTGCGAAAAAATCAGTGAAGGCGACCGCAATCAACGTATCAAGCTTGCTGCGGCCCCCTGGAGCCTGGAAAAGCTGGCCCGCCGTGCACTCAAGCACAGCCTGTGGCTGGCCATCGGCGTGCTCACCGGGCTGACCTTCGTCGGCTACTTCACCCCGATACGGCCCCTGGCCGCAGAGCTGTTCACCTTGCAGCTGGGTGGGGTCGCGTTGTTCTGGGTATTGTTTTTCACCGCCGCCACCTACATCAATGCCGGCTTGCTGCGTGACGCGGTTTGCCTGCACATGTGCCCCTACGCTCGCTTTCAGAGCGTGATGTTCGACAAAGACACCCTGGCGGTCGCCTACGACCCGCGCCGTGGCGAAACCCGTGGCCCGCGTAAAAAAGGCAGTGACGCCCACGCTCAAGGCCTGGGCGACTGCATCGACTGCACGATGTGTGTGCAGGTCTGCCCCACCGGCATCGACATCCGCGATGGCCTGCAGATGGCCTGTATCGGCTGCGCGGCCTGCATCGATGCCTGCGACGGGGTCATGGACAAAATGGGTTACGCCCGTGGGCTGATCGGTTACAAGTCCGAACACAGCCTGCAAGGCGGCAGCACCCATTGGTTGCGCCCGCGCCTGTTGGGCTATGCCGCCGCACTGGTGGTGATGATCGGCGCGTTGGTGGTTGCCTTGCATTTGCGCCCGATGGTGTCGCTGGACGTGATCAAGGACCGTGGCCTGTTCCGCGAGAACGCCCAGGGCCAGATCGAGAACATTTACCTGCTCAAGGTCATCAACAAGACCGAAAGCACCCAACGCTATCACCTGCGCCTGCTGGACGCTGACGGGTTCACCCTGCAGGGCAAGACCGAGTTCATCATCCCGGCCGGCGAGATGAGCGAATTGCCTGTGTCGGTGGCGATGCTCGCAGAACGCCCGAGCAGCAGCTCGCAAACGTTAAGTTTCGAGGTGCAGGACAGTGACGATCCTGCCGTGCGCAGCGTTGCCCAAAGCCGCTTCGTCGCACCGATGAACCGCTGATCCCTTACACTGTTTTCCACCTTGCCTGCCAGGCTTCGACAGAAGGCCAGAATGAAACGCTACGAACGATTCGCCGACGACATTGCCGAACTGATCCGCTCCGGTGTGCTGGGCCCTGGGCAGCGGGTACCGTCGGTGCGCTATGCCAGCCAGACCCACGGGGTCAGCCCATCCACGGTGTTTCAGGCCTATTACCTGCTTGAGCGCCGTGGGCTGATCCGCGCGCGGCCGCGCTCGGGGTATTTCGTCAACGCCCATGCGCCGCGCCAGTTCAGTGAACCACAGGCCTTGCAGCCGGTCAGCGAATCCACCGATGTCGACGTCAGCGCCCTGGTCTTTTCCATCCTCGACTCGATCAAGGACCCCAACACCGTACCGTTCGGCTCGGCGTTCCCAAGCCCCGAGCTGTTCCCGCTGCAGCGTTTGGCTCGCTCGCTGGCCAGCGCCAGCCGCGCGATGGACCCACGCATGGTGGTCACCGACCTGTCACCCGGCAACCCACAACTGCGCCGGCAGATTGCCCTGCGCTACATGGTCGGCGGGCTGATGCTGCCGATGGAAGAGCTGTTGATCACCAATGGCGCGCTCGAAGCGCTGAACCTGTGCCTGCAGGCCGTCACCGAGCCCGGCGACCTGGTGGCGATCGAGGCACCGGCCTTCTATGCCTGCCTGCAAGTACTGGAGCGGCTCAAACTCAAAGCCGTGGAAATCCCCGTTCACCCGCGTGAGGGCATGGACCTGAACGTGCTGGCGCAAACCCTGGAAAAGCACCCGATCAAGGCTGTGTGGTGCATGACCAACTTCCAGAACCCGGTGGGCGCCAGCATGCCAGAAGCCAAGAAGCAGGCGCTGGTCGAACTGCTGGCACGCCATGAGGTGCCGCTGATCGAAGACGACGTCTACGCCGAACTGTATTACGCGCAACAAGCGCCCAAGCCAGCCAAGGCCTTCGACACGCAAGGCCTGGTGATGCACTGCGGTTCGTTCGCCAAGAGCCTGGCGCCCGGTTACCGGATTGGTTGGGTGGCCGCCGGGCGTTTCGCGCAGAAGATCGAACGCCTCAAGCTGATGACCTCGCTGTGCGCATCGATGCCCGCCCAGGCAGCTATCGCCGACTACCTGCAGCACGGGGGATATGACCGCCACCTGCGCAAGCTACGCTATGCCCTGGAAGGTCAGCAAGCCAACATGCTCGCCGCTATTTCCCGGTACTTCCCGGTACAGACGCGGGTCAGCCAACCCTCCGGCGGCTATTTCCTGTGGCTCGAACTGCCAGAGCAGATGGATGCACTCAAACTGTTCCACATGGCCTTGGCCCAAGGCATCAGTATCGCGCCGGGGCCGATCTTCTCGCCGACCCGACGCTTCGGCAATTGTATCCGCCTGAACTACGGCAGCCCCTGGCACGACGGTGCCGAACGCGCCATGGAAACCCTGGGGCGGATCATTCGCTCGTTCTGATAGCGCTTGCCCTGCGGCGCGACTATAGTTGCTCGGTCCTTTAACTGGATCGACACCATGCAGCCAGCCACTGAACTTTCCTACGAACAGTTGCTGGCACGCGTCGCGGAGCTGGAAGCCTTGCTGACCCAGCGCGAGGACATCGCGCAGGCCAACAACAAACTGCTCGGTGAACTGGTCGATAACAGCCTGGCCAACGTGTTTGCTGCCGACCGAAAAATGCGCTTGTTGGCAATCAATCGCACGGCCCGCGAAACTTTTCGGCGTTTGCGCGGTTTTGTGCCGCAGATCGGCGATTACATCCCACAGTTTCTTGCCAATCAACCGGACATCATGAGCCGGTTGGCCCCGGTATGGCCGCGCCTGCTGGCCGGCGAAGCATTCATCGATACCATCGCCCTGGGGCCACCTGAGGCCCTGCGTCATTACGAGATCCGCTACCACCCACTGCTTGATGCGCGGCAGCGCATCCAGGGCGGCTACCTGTTTGCCTATGACATTACCGAACGCATTGCCGAGCAGGAACGTCTGCACCAAGCCGAAGAGGCACTGCGCCAATCGCAGAAAATGGAAGCGGTCGGCCAATTGACCGGCGGCATTGCCCATGATTTCAACAACCTGCTGGGCAGCATCCTTGGCGCACTGGAGCTGGCCGAACAACGCCTGGGCCAGCAACGCTATCGCGACACGGCAAGGATGCTCGAAGTCGGCAAGCTCAACGCTTTGCGGGCGGCCTCACTGGTACAGCGCCTGCTGGCTTTTTCGCGCCAGCAGACACTGCTTCCGCAACCGGTCGATGTGCAACTGCTGGTGGCCGAAATGAACGACCTGATCCGCAGCTCGATCGATTCGCACATCGACTTTCACGACCTGACATCGGCAGATCAATGGTCGATCCGCATCGATCCACAACAGCTGGAAAATGCCCTGCTGAACCTGTGCATCAATGCCCGTGACGCCATGCCCCTGGGTGGCGCCCTGCGCATTGGCTGTGAAAATGCCGAGCTCGACGAGGACCAGGCCAGCCGCCTGGACCTGCCGCCGGGGCAATTTCTGCACATTCGTGTGGACGATACCGGCATGGGCATGTGCAAGGACGTGCTGCAGCGAGCAGTTGATCCGTTCTTCACAACCAAGCCGATGGGCCAAGGCACTGGCCTTGGGCTGTCCATGGTCTATGGCTTTGTGTGCCAGTCCGGCGGGCAGTTGCGCATCGACAGCGTACTGGGCCAAGGCACCACCGTTCACCTGTATTTGCCTCGGGACGAGAACAGCCCGCCCCCTGGCCTGTGCGCTGCGCCCGAAGAGGCTGTCGGAAGGCCGCAACACAGGCCTTATCGGATCATGCTGGTAGAGGATCAAGCGACCATGCGCCTGGTGCTCGGCGACGTGCTGACGGAACTGGGCCACGATGTACAGGCTTTCGAGGATGGCCGTAGCGCACTCAAGACGTTGCGTGAGGGCCCATTGCCTGACTTGCTGATCACTGACGTCGGGCTGCCCGGAGGCATCGATGGGCACCAACTCGCAGACGCCTACCGAAGCCTTGCCAATGAAGCGCCCGTGATACTGATCACCGGCTACGACATCACCAGCAACATGGCCAGAAGCTGGCTAGCGAGCCACACTGAGGTGCTGTCCAAGCCGTTCGAGCTGAAGGCACTGAGTGAGCGCATCGACCGCCTGCTGGGCGTGACTGCGCATTTGCGTTAAGCGGGTTTTCGCCTTCGGGGTGAACACGTTAAAGTCTGGCCATTCCATTTCGTCGGACGTCTGCATGCCTTCCAGCGACCTGCTTTCCCTGCGCCAACAAGTAAAAGAACTGCAGCAACGCAATGCTCTGCTGGAGTCGCGGCTGGCCAACGACCAGGCATACGATCAGAACCTCTACCGGTCGCTGTTCGATACCATGGACGAAGGTTTCTGCATCATCGAATTTTTCGATGGCCCGCACGGCCCGCTGAGTGACTATGTGCATGTCGTGGCCAACGCAGCTTATGCCAAACACGCCGGCATCCCCAACGTGGTCGGGCAAAAGTTGCGCGAGATGGTCCCCGACGAAGCCGACGGCTGGGTCGCCCGCTACGGTGAGGTACTGCGCACGGGCGAGCCTCTGCAGTTCGAACAGGAGCTGGTTGCCACCGGACACATCCTTTCCGTCACCACCTTTCGCGTCGAGCCGGCCGAAAGACGCCAGGTCGCGGTCCTGTTCAAGGATGTCACCGAGCGCCGTCGGGCAGAAGTTGCCCTGCAACGCCTGAATGAAGAGCTCGAACAGCGAGTCGCTGCCGCGCTGTCGGAGCGCCGGCTGTTTGCCGAGCTGGTCGATCACAGTGTGGTCAACGTGCATGTGATCGACAAAGACTTGCGCTGGCTGGCTGTCAATCGCCAGGCCAAGCACGACTTCAACCGGCTGTATGGCAATACGCCAGAGATCGGCTACCTTATGCCGGCGTTGATGGGAGACAGTGTCCAGGACCAGGCACTGATCCTGCCCATGTGGCACCGGGCGCTGGCAGGTGAGCAATTTATCGAGGTTGCCGCCTTTGGCCGGGCATGCGATTTGCGCCATTACGAGCTGCGCTTCAATGCTTTGCGCGACCATGACGGTGAACTGCAAGGTGCCTATCTGTTCGCCTACGACATCAGTGAACGGGTTCAAGAGCAACAACGCCTGGCCAAGGTAGAAGACGCATTGCGCCAGGCCCAGAAAATGGAAGCCGTGGGCCAGTTGAGTGGCGGTATCGCTCACGATTTCAATAATTTGCTGGGTGGCATCCTAGGTGCCCAGGAGCTGATGCAGCAACACCTGGAGCAGTCGCGTTTCGACGCCCTGGCGCCTTTGCTTGAGCTTTCCAGCAGCTCGGCGCAGCGGGCCTCTTCGCTGGTGCATCGGCTGTTGGCCTTCTCGCGCCAGCAAACCTTGCAACCACGCGCCACACAGGTATCCACCCTGGTGGCCGGCATGGAAGAGCTCGTGCGTCGCAGCATCGGCCCGTCAATCGCGTTGAACAGTCACTTCGATGCGCAGCTGTGGCCAACGTTCATCGACCCTCCGCAACTGGAAAGCGCCCTGCTCAACGTCTGCATCAATGCCCGCGATGCCCTGCCAGCAGGCGGGACAATCGATATCTACGGCGAAAACATAGTGCTGGACAGCGATCTGGCCCGGCCTTTTGAGCTGCCGTCGGGCGAATATGTGCGGCTCAGCATCGTCGATAACGGCCGTGGCATGTCATCAGAAGTGGCGGAGCGCGTGCTCGACCCGTTCTTCACCACCAAGCCTTTGGGCCAGGGTACCGGCCTGGGGTTGTCGATGACCTATGGCTTCGTGCGCCAGTCGGGTGGGCAACTGCGTGTGCTCTCGGTACTCGGCACAGGTACGCGCATCGAGTTGTATCTCCCCCGGCACCACGAACACCCCGTCGAGGTTGCGCCCAGGCCCAAGAGCAGGCTACCCGAAAAAGCCAACACGGCTGCACGCATTTTGCTGGTCGAGGACCAGACGGCCCTGCGTCTGGTGGTGTGCGAAGTGCTGGAAGAGTTGGGTTATCAGGTTGAGGCGTTCGAGGACGGTCCGGCTGCCCTTGCCCATCTGCAGGGCAGCGAGCGACCGGACTTGCTGCTCAGCGATATCGGCCTGCCGGGTGGTCTTAACGGCCGCCAGGTGGCCGAACGCTGCCGCGAGCTGTACCCCGAGCTCAAGGTGTTGTTTATCACCGGCTACGACGAGAGCGCGGCACTCAGTGATGGCCAGTTGTTGCAAGGTACTGCGGTATTGACCAAGCCGTTCGAACTCGATGCATTGGCCGAGCGGGTACGCGAAATGCTGGATGAACAACGGGCCTGATCAGCGCCCGCCGCCCAGATCGACGAAGCTGCCGGTGGAATAGGACGCCTTGTCCGAGAGCAGCCAAAGAATGGCCTCGGCGACTTCTTCCGGCCGACCACCGCGGCCCATTGGCAGCCCGGGTTCGAGCTTGGCGACGCGGTCGGGGTCACCGGAAAGCGCATGGAAGCCGGTGTGTATATAGCCGGGGCGCACGCCATTGACCCGCACGCCCTCACCCGCCACTTCCTTGGCCAAGCCAAGGGTGAAGGTGCCTAGCGCGCCCTTCGAGGCGGCGTAGTCGACATACTCGTTAGGTGAGCCCAGGCGGGCGGCCACTGATGAGACGTTGACGATGGCCCCACCCTGCCCGCCATGTCGACGAGCCATGCGCCGCAGGGCATGTTTGGCGCAGAGCATGGGGCCGACGACGTTGGTCTTCATCACCTTGAGCAGGCGAAACTCGGACATGTCCTCAACGCGGCTCTGCTGGCCGATGGTGCCGGCGTTGTTGACCAGTGCAGTGACGGGGCCGAGTTCTTGATCGACGCGATGGAACAGTTGGATGATTTCATCCTCGACACTGGCGTCGGCGCGCACGGCGATGGCTTCGGCGCCCAGCGCGCGGACTTGGTTGAGGATGCCTTCGGCGGCCTGGTCGTCAGCGTGGTAATTGATGCAGATGCGATAACCTTGCTGGGCTGCCAGCAGGGCTGTCGCGGCGCCGATACCTCGGCTGGCGCCGGTAATGACGATGACTTTCTCCATGGGTCTGCCAATGCTGTTGAAAATGGAGTTTCGACAATAGGGGAAATGCCACCGGATGGGAATGCCACCCCATACTTCGAAGCGTGCTATCCCCCGTGTTCTTGATCTGGCTCTTGATCTGGCTTTTGACCTTGATCTTGATCTGGCTTTTGATCTTGATCTTGATCTGGCTTTTGATCTTCAGCGACTCAGGAGGCCGAGCGTAGGCGTCTGTAGGGCCAGGTGCGCAGCACCCTTCGGCGTAGCCGAAGGCGCGAGATGTAGGTTTGCGGAGCAAACCGTAGGCCGCGCGGGCCCGTAAGACGCCGGAGCGAGGGGACCCCGAAGCGCAGCGTAGGGGCCGTATGATGGAGCGCAGACCTTTTTGGTTACTTTTTGGGGCGTTTGCCAAAAAGTGACCCGCTGTAAGAGCGGAAAGGTGATTAAGCGTCGCCATAGCAAATGGACTTTGCCAGATCTCAATACCAGCGGTTGGAGCACAAAGCACAAAGCACAACTATGGGCGGACACACCGCGTAGACATTCATTTACGATAGCGGCGCACACTCACCTTTCCGCCCTTACGGCGGGTCACTTTTTTTCTTGGAAAAAAGTAACCAAAAACCGCTTGCTCCATCATACGGCCCCTACGCTACGCTTCGGGGTCCCCTCGCTCCGGCGTCTTCCGGGCCCGCGCGGCCTACGGTTTGCTCCGCAAACCTACATCTCGCGCCTTCGGCTACGCCGAAGGGTGCTGCGCACCTGGCCCTCCAGTCACCTCCACTCGGCCTCCTGAAGTCGCAGAAGATCAAAAGCAAGATCAAAAGCAAAAGCAAAAGCAAGATCAAAAGCAGATCAATGCCCCGCTGACGCCGGCCCGGCCTTGGCCGTAAACGGCGGCCGCGCAAACCACACCAACAGAATCAACCCCGCAAACACCCAAGTCATCATCATGAAATAGTCCACCGTCGACATCATGTAAGCCTGCGCATTCAGAATCTGCTCCAGCTGCGCATAACTCTGCGAACTCGCCCCCCCAAGCTGCTCCAGCGTATGCCGAGTAGCCGGATCAAACTGGCTGATATTCTCACTAAGGTACGCATGATGCTGATCAGCCCGCCGAATCCAGATCCAGGTCGTCAACGAAGCCGCAAAACTCCCCCCCAACGTACGCAAGAACGTCGCCAGCCCCGAGCCATCGGCAATCTGATGCGGCGGCAAGTCCGAAAGCAGGATGCTCAACGTCGGCATGAAGAACAGCGCCACACCAATCCCCATGAACAACTGCACCAACGCCACATGCTGGAAGTCCACCTCACTGGTAAACCCAGCCCGCATGAAACAACTGGCCCCGATCGCCAAAAACGCCAACCCCGCCAACACCCGCAAATCGAAGCGGTGCGCGTACTTGCCAACGAAGGGCGACATGATCACCGGCAACAAGCCAATTGGCGCCACCGCCAACCCAGCCCAGGTCGCCGTATAGCCCATCTGCGTCTGCAACCATTGCGGCAGGATCAGGTTGATACCAAAGAACCCCGCATAGCCACCGACCAACACAATGGTGCCAACCCGGAAATTGCGGTGCACGAACAACCGCAGATTGACCACCGGATGCCGGTCGGTCAGCTCCCAGATCACGAAAACCGCCAGGAACACCACCGAGATCAGGCTGCCCATGATAATGAACGACGACTCGAACCAGTCCAGGTCATTGCCCTTGTCGAGCACCACCTGCAATGCCCCAACACCGACAATCAGCGTCAACAGGCCGATGTAGTCCATCGGCTGACGGCTGGTCACCACCGGTCGCGTGCGCATCTGTTGGCGTACAACAGCCGCGGCGAACAGGCCGATGGGTATGTTGATGAAAAAAATCCACGGCCAGCTGTAACTGTCGGTAATCCAGCCCCCCAGTATCGGCCCGGCAATCGGCGCCACCACCGTGACCATCGCCAAAAGCGCCAGGGCCATCCCCCGCTTGGCCGGTGGATACACAGCAATCAGCAGGGTCTGGGTCATCGGGTACAACGGCCCGGCCACCACACCCTGCAACACACGAAAGCCGACCAGCTCCGGCATCGACTGGGCGATACCGCACAGGAACGACGCCAGCACGAACAGCAAGGTGGCTCAGATGAACAACTTCACCTCACCGAAACGCCGACTCAGCCAGCCCGTCAACGGCAAGGCAATGGCGTTACTCACCGCAAACGACGTGATCACCCAGGTGCCCTGCTCGTAGCTCACCCCAAGGTTGCCGGAGATGGTCGGCAACGCCACGTTGGCGATGGTGGTATCGAGCACCTGCATGAACGTCGCCAACGACAGGCCAATGGTGGTCAGCAGCAGGCTCGGCGGTGTGAATTGGGCGGCGGCCTGGTTGCTCATCGCTGCGCCGTCTTGCCAGCTGCGCTGTTGTCGTGAATCAGCCGAGCAATCAGGTTATCGGCTTCGACCAGTTGGCGGTCATACACCTGAGTGGTGTAGCTGGCCTTTTGCGCAGGTTGCTGGGCCAGGGTCGGGCCGCTCTGGTCGTGCAGGTCGACTTCGACCAGCGTGGACAGGCCGATACGCAGCGGATGGTCCTTGAGCTGGTCAGGGCTCAGGTGAATACGCACCGGCACCCGCTGCACGATCTTGATCCAGTTGCCGGTGGCATTCTGCGCCGGCAACAGGGCGAAGGCACTGCCAGTACCCGCTCCGAGGCTGTCTACCGTGCCGCTGTACTTGACCTCGCTGCCGTACAGGTCGGCACTGATCTCCACCGGCTGGCCAATGCGCATGTCGCGCAGCTGGGTTTCCTTGAAGTTGGCATCGATCCACACCTGGTCCAGGGGGATCACCGCCATGGTCGCGGTGCCTGGCTGCAGGCGCTGGCCCAGTTGTACGGTGCGTTTGGCGACATAGCCGGTAACCGGCGCCACCAGGGTGGTGCGGGCGTTGTCGAGGTAGGCCTGACGCAGGTCGGCGGCGGCGGCCATGACTTCAGGATGCGAAGAGACCACGGTGTCGTCGATCAGTGCGTTGCTGGTGTTGAGTTGCTGGCGGGCGTTGGTGAGGGCGCTCTGGGCGACGCTCAGGTCGTCGCGGGCATGGGAGATTTCTTCCGCTGCAATCGCCCCGCTGTCAGCCAGCACCTTGCGCCGGCTGTAGTTGTCCTGGGCTTTCTGCAACTCGGCCTGGCGCGTCTGCAACTGGGCCTTGAGCGCATCGACGTTACTGTACAGGCCACGCACCTGGCGCACCGTGCGCGCCAGCTTGGCTTCGGCGGACTGCAGTGCCACCTCGCTGTCGGACGGGTCGAACTGCAGCAGCACCTGGCCGGCATGGACCAGGTCGCCATCATCGGCACCAATGCTGGTGACCGTGCCGGTCACTAGCGGTGTGATCTCCACCACGTTGCCATTGACGTAGGCGTCATCAGTGCTCTCGTGCCAACGCCCGACCAGGGAATACCACGCCCAGGCGCCAACGCCGCCCAGTATCAGCAGCAGGAGCAAGCCGAGTAGCCAGGCCTTGCGTTTGCGCGACGGCTCGGGCGCGTCGGTGGTGGTTGTGGTGTCTGTGGGAGTGGCCATGACAATACCTTGAATAATGCGTAACAGGGATCAACGATCGCCGAAGCGGCGGATCGTCAAGGGGTCGCCAGCGCTGAGCAGCACCTTGGCCAACAAACTTTCAAGCGTCTTGAGCTCTTCAGGTTGCAGCGCGCCGCACAATTCGTTCATCGCCGCCGCGCCGATCTCGGGCAGCCGGTCCGCCAGACGCTGGCCATCGGTGGTCAGGGCCAGGCGCACCTGGCGGCGATCATCGGCACAGCGGTTGCGCAGGATCAGGCCCTTCTGTTCGAGGCGGTCGAGCATGCGGGTCATCGAACCGCTGTCCAGGCCCAGGTAGCGGCACAGCTCGGCCGGGGTGTCCACCTGGTACTGGGTGACGATGATCAACACCTTGAACTGCGCGGCGGTGACACCCTCAGATTCAAGGTGCCAGTCAAGAATGCGGTCCTTGAGGATCGCCGCGCGGCCCAGCAGCATGCCGATGGCACAGGTCTGAAAGTTCTCTGGAGAAAAATGCGCCATGGAGTCTGCCCAGGTAATTGTTTAAAAATATTACTGCCTAGGCAGTGAATGTCAAAGCTTTGATTAGGGTGCTATGCAAAATTTCATGATTTTGCATTGCCCGGATCCTTGTAGGAGCGGCCTTGTGTCGCGCCTACATCAACGCCTGCACCGCGCCGCAGGCGATCGCCATACCCACCAGTTCCGCAAGGCTTCCAGCTTGCAGGCGTTTCATCACCCGTCCCCGGTACAGGTCCACGGTCTTCACGCTCACCCCGAGCCGCTCGGCGATCTCGCGGTTGCTCAGGCCTTGGGCCAACGGCACGAACACATCGCGCTCCCGCGGCGTCAAGCCATCGATGCGCGCTTGTACCTGGGCCAATGCCTGGTTGCCCTGACGCGCGCGGCCGGCGCGCTCCAGGGCCGCCTGAACACTGTCGAGCAGCAGCTGATCGCTGTAGGGCTTTTCGATAAAGTCACTGGCGCCGGCCTTGAATGCCCGCACCACGATAGGCACATCGGCATGGCCACTGACAAAGATCACCGGCAGTTCCAGGCCCCGCTCCCTCATCAACTGCTGCACTGCCAGCCCACCCAGCCCCGGCATGCGTACATCCAGCAGCACACAGGCCGGCCCGTCATCCATGCAGGCGTCCAAAAACGCCTGCCCACTGGCGAACGACAGCGCTTCCAGCCCCACCGACTGCAATAGCCAGACGGTGGAATCACGCATGCCCTGGTCGTCATCAACCACATACACTTTCGCTTGCACCCCGACCTCCCCTTATCCCCTGCTCACCGCCAGGCGGCAGCACAGTACCAAACCGCCATGCTCGCCCGCACGCGCCCACAAACTGCCACCAAAACCTTCGATAAGGCTGCGGCTCATGCTCAAGCCCAGCCCCAGGCCGTCGGCCTTGCTGGTGGTGAACGGGGTAAAAATTTCATCCAGACGCTCGGCCGCCACGCCCGGCCCTTGGTCGGTGACCTCGACCAGCACCCCATCACCCTCGCGCACCGCGCTCAGCAGGATACGTGACGGGCCTTCGCCATGTTGCTCGCGATTGGCATCGATGGCGTTGCGCAGCAGGTTCAGCAGCACCTGCTCCAGCAACACCCGGTCGGCATACACCGCCGGCAATTGCGCACTCATGCGCAACTCGATGCTGACCTGGTCGCGCGCCGCCTCCCAGGCACACAAGCGTGTGGCTTCATTGGCCACGTCAAGCATGTCCAACGCCTGTAAGCGGCGCGGCCCTTTACGCAGGAACACACGCAGCCGACGGATCACCTGCGCGGCGTGCGTTGCCTGTTCGGTGATGCGTTGCAACCCTTGCCCGACCCGTTCGCGTGCCTGCGGGTCGCGCTCCAGGGCCTGCAGGTAACGTTGGCTGGCATTGGCATAGTTGACCACCGCCGCCAATGGCTGGTTGATCTCGTGGGCGATGCCTGATGCCAGCTCGCCCAGGGTGACAAGCCGGGCACTGTGGGCCAGGCTCTCCTGGGCCTCGATGCGCAAGGTGATATCCCGGGAAACACTGACGATCTCCACCACCGCCCCCGTGTAGGTTTCGCGGATGGCGCGGCTGGCAATCTCGAACCAGCGGTAGCCACCCGCTGCCTGGCGCACCCGGCAGGTCATGGTGTGGTAGCCGTCCTGGTCCAGCGCGGCGGCAGCCTGGGCCAGCACCTGGCGGCGCTCGCGCGGATGCAGCAGGGTTCGTACGGCCATGCCCCGCAGCTGCTCGGGCCACAGGCCCAACAGGCGGAACGCCGCCGGTGAGGCGTCGAGAAAGCGGCCATCGGGGCTGTGCCGGGAGATCAGGTCGGTGGTGTTCTCGATGATCAGCCGGTAAAGGCGCCGGGCACGGCTGGCTTCACGCGCACCCTGGCGCTCGGCGCTGGCGTCACGGCAGCGGCCAAGCACCTGCTGGCCCTGGTCGTCGGGGATGAACGTCCACAGCACGATGCGCTCGCCAACCTGCACTTCCACATCGGCAATTGCCCGGTGCTGTCGCAAACAGGCGCGCACCAGTGCCGCGCAGTTGGCCGGTAGCCAGCACGCCAGCGCCGGGCCTTCCTGCATCAAGGCCTGCAAGGCCGGATTGGTGGCCAGCGGCTTGGCATCGGCGGCCAACAGCAGGCTGGGCTGCGGGTCTTTGGCGAGCAAGGGAGACACGGTCTTGTCCACGTTATGCGACTCGTTGTTATAGTAGTTTTACTATATTGCTATAGTCGATATTCCATCTACCATAGCGACTCGCGTAAAACTGCGACAGGGGAAAAGCGGCCAACCGCACGCCTTCCCACACCCTGAACAGAGCTAACAATCAGCCATCGGGGGCCAAGCGCACAGGCTGCGCCTGCCTCCCCTACAGGATTACCGCATGTCGATCTATGCCCAGGGCCTGATGCCCGCTGCCGTCAACCATGTCGCCCTCACCCCGCTGAGTTTCATCGAACGCACCGCTGCCGTGTACGGCAACTATCCGGCTGTTATCCACGGTGCCATCCGCCGCAACTGGCAAGAAACCTACCAGCGCTGCCGGCGCCTGGCCAGCGCCTTGGTGGGGCGCGGTATTGGCCGTGGCGACACGGTAGCGGTCATGCTGCCCAACACCCCGGCCATGCTCGAAGCGCACTTCGGCGTGCCCATGACCGGCGCGGTGCTCAACACCCTCAACGTTCGCCTGGACGCCGAGGCCATTGCCTTCATGCTGCAACACGGCGAGGCCAAGGTGCTGATCACCGACCGCGAGTTCCACCCGGTGATCGAAGCCGCCCTGGGCTTGCTCGAACACCCGCCACTGGTAGTCGATGTCGATGACCCGGAATACGGCGAAGGCCGTGCGGTCAGCGAGCTTGACTATGAAGCCTTGCTGGCCGAGGGCGACCCGGAATATGCCTGGGAGTGGCCCGATGACGAATGGCAGGCCATCTCGCTCAATTACACCTCCGGCACCACCGGCAACCCCAAGGGCGTGGTCTATCACCATCGCGGCGCGTACCTCAACGCGCTGGGCAACCAGATGACCTGGGCCATGGGCCACCGCCCGGTGTACCTGTGGACCTTGCCGATGTTCCACTGCAACGGCTGGTGCTACCCCTGGACGATCACCGCCCTGGCGGGCACCCACGTGTTCCTGCGCCGGGTCGATCCGCAGAAGATCCTCACCCTGATCCGCGAACACCGGGTCACCCACCTGTGCGGCGCGCCCATCGTGCTCAACGCTTTGGTCAACATGCCTGAAGCCGCCAAGGCCGCCATCGAGCACCCGGTGCAGGCGATGGTCGCAGGCGCCGCGCCACCGGCCAAGGTGATCGGCGCGGTGGAAGAAATGGGCATTCAGGTGACCCACACCTACGGCCTGACCGAGGTTTACGGCCCGGTGACGGTATGCGCCTGGCATGAGGAATGGGACGCGCTGCCGCTTGAAGAGCGCGCACGCATCAAGTCCCGCCAAGGCGTACGTTACCCGACCCTCGACGGCCTGATGGTCGCCGACCCGCAAACCCTCGCCCCGGTGCCGCGCGACGGCAACACCCTGGGCGAGATCTTCATGCGCGGCAACACGGTGATGAAGGGCTACCTGAAAAACCCTGAAGCCACGGCCGAAGCCTTCCGCGGTGGCTGGTTCCACACCGGCGACCTGGCGGTATGGCATGCCGATGGCTATGTCGAAATCAAGGACCGGCTGAAGGACATCATCATCTCCGGTGGCGAGAACATTTCCACCATCGAAGTCGAGGACGCCCTCTACAAGCACCCCGCCGTTCTGGAGGCGGCCGTGGTGGCACGCCCCGACGAAAAATGGGGCGAAACGCCCTGCGCCTTCGTTGCTCTCAAGCCAGGCCGGGAAGACACCCGCGAGGCCGACATCACCAGCTGGTGCCGTGATCACCTGGCTGGTTTCAAAGTGCCCAAGACCGTGATTTTCGGCGAACTGCCGAAAACCTCCACCGGCAAGATCCAGAAATACCTGCTGCGTGACCGGGCAAAAGCCCTCTGATGATTCAGTGGCCTCATCGCCGGCAAACCGGTGCTGAGGCCAGCACAGCCTTCTATTTGCGCCCTAACCGAGCCCCTGATGACCGACTATATCGCCCCCCTGCGCGACATGCGCTTCGTCCTGCATGACGTTTTCAATGCCCCTGCCCTGTGGGCACGCCTTCCGGCCCTGACCGAGCGCATCGACGCCGACACCGCCGACGCCATTCTCGAAGAAGCGGCCAAAGTCACCGCCCAGCTGATCGCCCCGCTCAGCCGCAACGGTGACGAGCAAGGTGTGCACTTCGAGGCCGGCCAGGTCACCACCCCGGATGGTTTCCGCGACGCCTGGCGCACCTACCGGGAAGGCGGTTGGGTCGGTTTGGGGGGCAATCCAGAACATGGCGGCATGGGCATGCCGAAAATGCTGGGTGTGCTGTTCGAAGAAATGCTCTATGCCGCCGACTGCAGTTTCAGCCTGTATTCGGCCTTGAGTGCCGGCAGTTGCCTGGCCATCGACGCCCACGCCAGCGAAACCCTCAAGGCCACCTACCTGCCCCCGCTCTATGAAGGCCGCTGGGCCGGCACCATGTGCCTGACCGAACCCCACGCCGGCACTGACCTGGGGTTGATCCGCACCCGTGCAGAACCCCAGGCCGACGGCAGTTACCGCATCAGTGGCAGCAAGATCTTCATCACCGGCGGCGAGCAGGACCTGACCGAGAACATTGTCCACCTGGTACTGGCCAAATTGCCGGATGCACCGGCGGGCGCCAAAGGTATCTCGCTGTTCCTGGTGCCCAAGTACCGGGTCAATGCCGATGGCAGCCTGGGTGAGCGCAACGCTGCGCAATGCGGGTCGATCGAGCACAAGATGGGCATCAAGGCGTCGGCCACCTGCGTGATGAACTTCGATGGCGCCATCGGCCACCTGGTGGGCGACGCGAACAAGGGCCTGGCGGCCATGTTCACCATGATGAACTACGAGCGGTTGTCCATCGGCATCCAGGGCATTGGCTGCGCCGAAGCGTCGTACCAGAGCGCCGCACGCTACGCCAACGAACGCCTGCAGAGCCGCGCCGCTACTGGCCCACAGGCGAAGGACAAGATGGCCGACCCGATCATCGAGCATGGCGATGTGCGGCGCATGCTGCTGACCATGCGCACACTCACCGAGGGTGGCCGGGCATTCGCCGCCTACGTGGGGCAACAACTGGACCTGGCCCGCTATGCCGAGGATATTGGCGAGCGTGAACATGCCCAACGCCTGGTGGCGCTGCTCACGCCCGTGGCCAAGGCCTTTTTCACCGACAACGGCCTGGAAAGCTGCGTACTTGGCCAGCAGGTATATGGTGGCCATGGTTACATCCGCGAATGGGGCCAGGAGCAGCGTGTGCGCGACGTACGCATCGCGCAGATCTACGAAGGCACCAACGGTATCCAGGCCCTCGACCTGCTCGGGCGCAAGGTACTGGCCGACGGTGGCCAGGCCTTGGCCAGCTTCACCGCCGAGGTGCGGGCCTTCAGCGTTGCCGCGCCACTGCATCGCGAAGCGCTGCAAGCCAGCGTTGCACGCCTGGAGGCGACCAGCGCGTGGTTGCGGGCACGGGCACGTGAAGACGCCAACCTGGTCAGCAGCGTGGCGGTGGAATACCTGCACCTGTTTGGCCTTACCGCCTATGCCTACATGTGGGCGCGCATGGCAGGCGTGGCGCAGGCCAAGCATGAAGAGGACCCCACCTTCCATGGCGCGAAGCTGGCCTGTGCCGAGTTCTTCTTCCAGCGTGTGCTGCCACGCAGCCTGGGCCTGGATGCCAGCATCCGTGCAGGCAGCGCGAGCCTCTATGGGATGACCACGGAACAATTCTGAACGGCCCTGGGGGTGCACAGCGCCCCCAGACATTGCCCGCGAGGGGTTCTCAAACGCTGAAATTCCATTGCAAATCCGACGAAAAACCGGCACAACTGATAGTCATTCGCCATTACCTCGGTTCTCGGGAACCCTCTTGCAAGGGTAGAATGCGCAAAACCCGGAGCCGCAATGAACCACGACCGCCTCAATCCCAGCCCAGACGATGCCATTACCGACGCCGCCGCGCATTGGTGCATGCGCCTGCACGCCGAAGATTGCACGGCGGCAGAACGCGAGGCATTTGCCCGCTGGCTGGCGGCTGACCCACGGCACGCCGAGGAATACCACGCGATGCTGGAGATCTGGCAGACCGCCGACCTGCTGCCGCGCAACGCGACCGTGATCGATTTCAACCCGCCCGCGCAACAAACCACGCGCGTACGCCATTGGCGCCCATTGGCCTCCGCTGCAGCCATCGCCCTGGCTGTATTGCCTTTGGCAGGCTGGGTGGGCTGGGAACAAGGTTGGCTGCCCAACCATTATCAACACTTCGAAGCCAGCGACCGGATGCAAACGGTGGAGCTGAGCGACGGCAGCACGGTGCAGCTCAACCTCAACACCGAGCTGACCTATCTGAATTACAAAGACCAACGCCAGGTCACCCTCAAGCGCGGCGAGGCGTTTTTCAAGGTACGGCACGACAGCGCCCACCCGTTTATCGTCCACGCAGGCCGCGGCCAGACCCGGGTAACCGGCACCCAGTTCAACGTCTGGAAGTATCAGGATCAGGTCAAGGTCACGCTGGTGGAAGGTTCGGTGCTGGTCACCAGCGACGGCAGCGCTGGCGGCTATCGCCTCGGCCCAGGGATGCAGGCCAGCTATCACAAGGGTGATTTCGAGCCGCAACTGGCGCAGAGCGACGATTACAGCAACACCCTGGCCTGGCGCAGTGGCAAGCTGGTGCTCGACAACCTGAGCCTGGAGCAGGCCCTGCCGGTGATCAACCGCTACCTCGACGCCCCGCTGCTACTGGCCGATGCCAGCACCGGCCGGATCCGCATCAGCGGCATCTACAACACCCGTGAAGTCGGGCGCCTGGTCAACAACCTGCCCAAGGTGCTGCCGGTCTACCTGACCCGCAGCAAGGACGGCAGCACCGTCCTCAACAGGATCTCGCCGCCACCCGACAAGGGCTGACGCCTTACAGCGTCATCGCCGCCAACCAGCCGAACGCCAGCAGCGGCAGGTTGTAGTGGATGAAGGTCGGGACCACGGTGTCCCAGATATGGTGGTGCTGGCCATCCACGTTCAGGCCTGAGGTTGGCCCCAAGGTCGAGTCCGATGCTGGCGAACCCGCATCCCCCAGCGCCCCTGCAGTGCCGACGATGCACACCGTGGCCAGGGGATCGAAGCCCAGCTGCACGCACAGCGGCACGAAGATCGCGGCCAGGATCGGTACGGTGGAGAACGACGAACCGATCCCCATGGTCACCAGCAAGCCGACCAGCAGCATCAGCAAAGCGCCGACACCCTTGCTGTGGTCGATCCACTGCGCCGAAGCCTCGACCAGGCTCTTGACCTCGCCCGTGGCCTTCATCACATCGGCAAAACCGGACGCGGCAATCATGATGAAGCCGATCATGGCCATCATCTTCATGCCTTCGGTGAACAGGTCGTCGGTGTCTTTCCAGCGCACGATGCCCGACAACGAGAAGATCAGGAACCCGACCATGGCGCCGATGATCATCGAGTCCAGCAACAGCTGGACGATGAATGCCGCAGCAATCGCAAGGCCCGCGACCATCAGGGTCAACGGGTTGTATTGCACGCTGACCTGCTCGACCTGCTCGATCCGCGCCAGGTCGTAGTCGCGCTTCTTGCGGTAGCTGAAGAACACCGCCAACAACAGGCCGGCAAGCATGCCTGCGGCCGGAATGGCCATGGCATGGGTGACATTGACGCCGCTCACATCGACCCCGGCACGGGCGACGTTGGCCAGCAGGATCTCGTTGAGGAAGATGTTGCCAAAGCCCACCGGCAGGAACATGTACGGCGTGATCAGGCCAAAGGTGATCACGCAGGCGATCAGCCGACGGTCGATGCGCAAACGCGTGAGCACATATAACAGGGGCGGCACCAGCAACGGAATGAACGCGATGTGAATGGGCAGGATGTTCTGCGACGACACCGCCACCACCAGCATCAGGCCGATCATCATCCATTTGACCTTGCCGCCATTGGCATGGCCCTGGCGATCGATCATGGCCAAGGCGCGATCGGCCAAGGCGTGCGCCAGCCCAGACTTGGCGATGGCCACGGCAAACGCCCCCAGCAACGCATACGACAACGCCACCGTGGCCCCGCCGCCCAGCCCGCCATTGAAGGCCTTGAGCGTACCTTCGATGCCCAGCCCACCGACCAGGCCGCCGACCAGGGCGCCAATGATCAGGGCGATGACCACGTGTACCCGCGACAGGCTGAGTATCAGCATGATGCCGACCGCGGCGATCACTGCATTCATGGTTGGCTTACCTCATTAGGACAGAAAAAAGCGCGAACTCTGCAGTAGTGGGCCGCAGATGTCAAAAGCGCCATGTCGCGGCGCATTACCCAGCACGCCCAGAATTTAAATTGAACGTTTGAATAAAGAAAAATACGTGATGGCCGACACAGTCGACAGCCAGAACTATTACAAGGGATTCGCCCCATGCCTTTGCGACAACTTTCCATCCAGTGGAAGATCACCCTGCTCGCCGGTCTCTGCCTGGCCGGCATCGTCACCCTGCTCGTCGGCCTTTCGCTGTACCGCATGGACCACAGTTCGGACCTGGTCAAGGCAAGCAGCATGCAGATGCTCACCGACGCGGCCCAGGGGCGCATCGAGTCGCAAGGTGAAGTACAGGCGTTAAACATTCGCCGTCAGTTCATGGATGCCTACCAATACGGCGCCGGCTTCGCCCGCCAGGTGCTGTTCCTGCGCGAGCAGGCAGAAAAGCGCTTTCTCGACGCCTACGACCTGCGCGAGGACATGACCCGCCAGGTGCGTGCCGCGCTGCAGGCCAACCCTGACCTGCTCGGCTTGTCGCTGGTGTTCGAACCCAATGCCCTGGACAACAAGGACAGCCTGTTCACCGCCAAGCCGGAGCTGGGCAGCAACGAAACCGGGCGTTTCGCGCTGTACTGGTCGCAGCCCCGCGCCGGCGAACTAACCGCCATGGCCCTGCCCGAACATGACATGGCCAACACCGAAATCGGCCCCAGCGGCCAGCCGGCCAATACCTGGTGGGTATGCCCACGCAGCACGGGCAAGGTCTGCGTGGTGGAGCCCTACTTCTATGACATCGATGGCCAGCGCGTGCTGATGACCAGCATCGTTTTCCCCTTGGCCGTCAACGGCAAGGTGATCGCTACGCTGTCCATCGACATCAACCTCAACAGCCTGCAGGCCTTGACCCAGAACGCCAGCCGCAGCCTCTACGAAGGCCGTACCACTGTCGGCATTCTCAGCCCTGTGGGGCTGCTGGCCGGTTACAGCGCCGATGCCGGCAAGCTGGCCCAGCGCTTTGACCAGGTGGACACCGCCAAGGGCGCCGAACTGGTACGCAAACTGGCCGAGGGCAAGCTGAGCATCCTCCACGACCAGCAGCGCCTCAAGGTGCTTGCCGCCTTCGAACCGATCCCCGGCGCCCAACCCTGGGGCGTGTTGCTGGATGTGCCGGAAAACGCCCTGACCGGGCCTGCCGAAACGCTGAAACAGGAACTCGATGCCCTGAACACCAGCGGCACCTTGCTGGAACTGGGCCTGGGCCTGGCCGCCGCTATCGCTGGCCTGCTGCTGGTGTGGCTGATGGCGCGTGGTGTCACCCGGCCGATACTGGGCGTGGCGGCAATGCTCAAGGACATCGCCAGTGGCGAGGGTGACCTGACCCGCCGTCTGACCTACCAGAAGCAGGACGAGTTGGGCGAACTGGCCGGCTGGTTCAACCGTTTCCTCGACAAGCTGCAACCCACCATTGCCGAGGTCAAACGTTCGGTGCAGGCCGCCCGTGGCACCGCCGACCAGTCCTCGGCGATCGCGAGCGAAACCAGCGCCGGCATGGAGCAGCAGTACCGTCAGGTCGACCAGGTTGCCACCGCCTCCCACGAGATGAGCGCCACCGCCCAGGACGTTGCCCGCAGCGCCGCCCAGGCCGCGCAGGCGGCCCGAGAGGCCGACCAGGCCACCCGTGAAGGCTTGGCCGTGATCGACCGCACCACCCACAGCATCGACGCCCTGGCCGCCGACATGAACAACGCCATGGCCGAAGTCGAAGGCCTGGCGCAGAACAGCGAGAAGATCGGCTCGGTGCTGGAAGTGATCCGCTCGATCGCCGAACAGACCAACCTCTTGGCACTCAACGCCGCGATCGAAGCCGCCCGCGCCGGTGAAGCCGGGCGTGGCTTTGCCGTGGTCGCCGACGAAGTGCGCAACCTCGCCCGGCGCACCCAGGAGTCGGTGGAAGAGACCCGCCAGGTGATCGAAGCGTTGCAGGCCGGTACCCGCGAAGTGGTCGGCGCCATGGACAACAGCCACCGCCAGGCCCAGGGCGGCGTGGAGCAGGTCGGCCAGGCCGTCACTGCGCTGCAGCGCATCGGCCAGGCGGTGACGGTGATTACCGACATGAACCTGCAGATCGCCTCGGCCGCCGAGGAGCAAAGCGCGGTGGCCGAGGAAATCAACAGCAACGTCGCGACGATCCGCGATGTCACCGAATCGCTGTCGGGGCAAGCCAACGAATCGGCACGGGTCAGCCAGTCGCTCAACAGCCTGGCCAATCAGCAACAGGCGCTGATGGATCAGTTCCGCGTCTAAGGCTATTGAGGCCGGTGCTTGCCGGCCTCTGCTCAGGCTTCGAACCTGCCACCACCGAGGATCCGGTCAAGCAGCCTCAAGGCAGCCTCCACGTTGGGCCTGCCCCCCATCGGCAGTACCTCGGAGCCTGGCAACGTAGCATCGCGATAGCCAGACGCCATGACCAGCAGGTGCATCTGATTACCGTTGAGGTAAATGTGATGCTGCTCCATGGCATAGGACTGGATCAGGCTCAATGCCCCCGTCACCATAGGGGTCGCGCTTGAGGTACCGGCGTAGTTCTGCGAGTAATCCCTGTTGTCACCGGGCAGGTCTTGCAGGTCGCCTCTGGACAGGGTCACCACACTGTCGCCCCAGGCATTGAGCATGCGATAACGGTACTTGGCATTGGAGTAAACGTGCGGTTTGCCATCGAACGACTGGCATGCACCAATCAGAATGACGCCAGCGTCACCATGGTCGTCGAAGTACGGCCAGTGGCCCAGGTCAACACCCTGGTTCGCCTGGGTCCCCTGTTGCTCAGACGTCTTGCTGCTGCCATTGGCAGCTGCGTTGACCACCACCGCGCCACGCTGGGTCAGTTCCTGCATGACGATCCACCAGGCCTTGTCGTGCAAGGATGGCAGCATCGTACTCAGCACCTCCAGGTGCGCAGTCTGGCGATTGACGCCGACGATGTCCCCAGGCTCTACCGTGAGCAGGAGGTCTTTGAGCACTTGATAGTTGCCTTGGGCATCCATCGAGCGGTTGTTGTACAGGTACAACTCGCTGTCGTGACTGATGCCGGTGGCCCCGATGCCATTGCGCGTCGCCAGCATGACCCCCACCGACGCGGTGCCATGTTTGGGGTCGTGGTTTGGCTTGAGCGAGACGATCTTCAGGCGGGGGTTGTCACGCAGGTCTTCATGCTCTGGGAATAATCCGCCGTCAGTGAAGTGGATGCGTGCACCCTTGCCGGTCACCTGCCCCGCCCAGGCCTTGCGAATGTTCAAGCCTTGCCACCTGGGGCCGGGTTCGTCGAGGTAGGTTTGTCTGGGCTCGAAGTCGGGCGTCGGCTGAGCATTTTCAAAAGCCTTGCTGCCGGCCACCGCTGCACCGGTCAACAAGGCCGCCAACACCGCCGCCACACCTAGCAGCACGGGATTGGGTGGGGAGCATGTCTGCTGGAAGTGCATGGATTCCACATACTCCAGCGCTGCCAGGGTCTTGAGCAATGCAACGTACGTGTCATTAAGCATGCTCGCGGGTTGCTCCAGATAGCCGTAATCGCGCAAGGCCCCGAGCCTGTCGTCCGCCTGTTCCTGGGGGTTGAGCACTGGGTGAGGTGCAATCACTGCCTTGAGGTTCGGCCAATAGCGAACCAGCACCGACCCCGAGTCAGGCTCCAGATCCGCAAGCAAGCGCTCGAAGCCACCGGCACTGAACGCAATAAGCAATGTTGGGTATGAGGTACCTGGGGCTAATGTCGGAAATAATCGCGACACCGGATCATGTGGCGTGGGTGCGCTTCCCCTTTGCTCCACGTCCCGCTTGCGGCGCCCAGCTGCTGACGGCAACGGTACCTTGTCGAGCAGGCTTCTGTTTAGCTCCTCTGCCTTGATATCCAGCAACAAAGGGGGCATGTCGATGAACCCGGCAGCGCCAACAGGCCGGTTCATGGCCCGCGCATGTTTATCCAGCAGCACGACTCTGGGCCGAATGGCGTAAACCCCCGCAGCCTCTTCGGCTACTAGCAAGGCCGGGCATCCGTGATCCCTTACGCGGCCACTGCGCACTTGTGACTGAACTGAAACGCCTTGGAACGATACCGGGCCGCCTGGCCCGTCGCGCTCGAGTTCGTAACGAATGTGATCGACCTTGTGCAGGTCTGCACCGATGCAACGAACGTGAAGTTTTCCATCGAAACGGAAGTTGCGGTAATAGACGAAATCCAGATCCAGGCTCATCAGGGATGCCTCGCGTAGTGGGCAGAATGCGCTTGCCGAAATGGCAAGGCGCACTCTTGCAAGCGCAAACCTCAAGACGCAGAGAGAGCACCTTCCCTGGCTGGCCCAGCAGGGGCTGCAGAGCGGTCGTCTACACTTGCCGGCACTCACACAGCGGCTACCGAGAAGGCCCCGATGAAGAAAATCTCAACCTTGCTGGCCGGCCTGGTGCTCGCAGTTGGCTTGACCAGCACCGACAGCGCCGCCTCGGCAGAGCAGCGCGCGCCCATTCACTTTGGCGCAATTGGCTGGGAAAGCGGTGCGCTGACCACCGAAATACTGCGGCTGATCGTCGAGCGCGGTTACGGCTACCCCACCGACACCTTGCCTGGCAGCACCGTGAGCATGGAAGTGGCGTTGGCACGCAACGACCTGCAGGTGATCGCCGAGGAATGGGCCGGGCGCAGCCCCGCGTGGATCAAGGCCGAACAGGCCGGGCAGGTGTTCGCCCTTGGCGATACGGTCAAGCACGCCGAAGAAGGCTGGTGGGTGCCGGCTTACGTGATCCAGGGCGACCCTTCGCGTAACCTCAAGGCCCTGGCACCGGACCTGCGCAGTGTCGAAGACCTCAAGCGCTATCCGCAGGTGTTCCGCGACCCTGAATCTCCTGACAAAGGGCGCTTTCTCAACAGCCCCAGTGGCTGGACCTCCGAGACGGTCAACAGCCAGAAACTCAAGGCCTACGGACTGAGCGATAGCTACACCAACTTTCGCAGTGGTTCTGGCGCGGCATTGGACGCCGAGATCAGTTCTGCCATCCGCCGCGGCCAACCGGTGTTGTTCTATTACTGGAACCCGACCCCGCTGATGGGGCGCTACAAACTCATACGCCTAGAAGAGCCGCCCTTCAATGCCCAGGCCTGGGCCTCCCTGACCGATGCCAGCAACCCCAACCCGCAAGGTAGCCAGTCACTGCCAGCCAAATTGTCGATTGGTGTCTCCAAGGCGTTCCGCGAGGGCTACCCGGACGTGGTGGCAGTGTTCGAGAAAGTCGACCTGCCGATTGATCGCCTCAACCGCGCCCTCGCCGAAATGAGCGAACAGCGCACACCCCCCAGCGAGGCTGCCCTCACCTTCCTGCGTGACAACCCTGATGTGTGGAAGGCCTGGTTGCCCGCAGAGGTAGCGGCCAAGGTCGAGAGCAGCCTATGAGCGGCGGCTTTCCCGAAGCCCTGCAATTTTCCTTCGCTGAGCGCGTCAACCAGTTGGTCGACTGGCTGGTGCTGAACTACGGCGACCACCTGCGCAACGTCTCGGACCAGCTGCTGCAACTGCTGGTAGGCCTGGAAAACCTGCTGCGCCTGCTGCCTTGGTGGGCGCTGTTGCTGCTGGTCGGGCTGCTCGCCTGGCATGCCAGCCGCAGCGTGCTGCGCAGCGTGACGATGGTTGCACTACTGGCCTTGATCGGCATGCTCGGGCTGTGGGACAAGCTGCTGCAAACCCTGGCCCTGGTACTGGTCAGCACCGGCCTGTGCGTGCTGGTCGGGGTGCCGTTGGGCATCCTGCTGGCCTCGCGCCCGCTGGCCAGGCGGCTGTTGATGCCGGTGCTGGACGTGATGCAGACACTCCCAGCATTCGTCTACCTGATCCCGGTGCTCATGCTGTTCGGCCTGGGCAAGGTACCGGCGGTGTTCGCCACCCTGATCTACGCCTTGCCGCCGCTGGTGCGGCTGACCGAGCTGGGCTTGCGGCAGATCGACCCATCGTTGCTGCAGGCAGCCCATGGCCTGGGCGCCAGCCGCTGGCAACGGCTGCGGCGCATCGCCTTGCCACTGGCCCTGCCAAGCATCATGGCCGGCCTTAACCAGTCTGTGATGATGGCGTTGTCGATGGTGGTGGTGGCCTCGATGATCGGCGCGCGAGGGCTGGGAGAGGATGTCTTGGCGGGCATCCAGACCTTGAATGTGGGCCAGGGCGTTGAAGCGGGGTTGGCGATCGTGGCGCTGGCCATGGTGATTGATCGCATCAGCCAGGCCTATGGGCGCACGGGGCGCTGAGTGCGCTACATGTGCGCTTGCCGGCAACAGGGCCGGCGCTGACAATGCGCTACTGCCCGCTCAGCCTTGGAGCCTTTTCGCGTGTCCCTTAAAGCCCTGCGCACCTTGGTCACCATCGCCCGCCACGGCACCTTCGCCCGTGCCGCCGACCTGCTCAGCCTCACCCCTTCGGCGGTGAGCCTGCACATCAAGACCCTCGAAGACGAGCTGCAGGTCACCCTGTTCGATCGCAGCCGGCGGCAAGTCGTGCTGACCGAGGCCGGGCAATTGGCAGTCGCCCGCGCCGAAAGCATCCTGGGGGCCTATGACGAACTGGCCGATGCCTTGGCCAGTGGCCCGAGCCTGCGTGGCAGATTGCGCCTGGGTGCGATACATACCGTGCTGGCCCGGCGCTTGCCCAAGGCCCTGTTGTGGATCAAGACCCACCATCCGCAGCTACACATCAGCGTCGCTTCGGGCATGTCGGCGGAATTGGCACGGCGTGTCGAAGACGGCGAACTCGACGCGGCGATCACCACCGAACCGGTCAGCCCCTACCCGCAGAACCTGGTCTTCACGCCCCTGTTCGCTGACCGCTTCTGGGCGATCGCCAGCCCGGAGCTAGCGGGCCAGAGCGTGGCAGAGCTGCTGGCCAGCCAACCCTTTCTGCGCTTCGACAAACGCGCCTGGGCCGGGCGGCAGATCGAACAGGAGCTGCGCCGCCAACACTTGCAAGTGAGCGAGCAGATGGAGCTGGACAGCCAGGAAGCCCTGGCAAGCATGGCGGTCATGGGCCTGGGGGTGGCGATCATCCCCATGGCAGACGCGGACTTGCAGCGTTTGCCGGCAGCAACCTGCCTGCCGTTTGGCGAGCCGCAGCTGACGCGCCGGGTGGTGTTGCTTGAACATGAGAAAAGTCAGCGGCGCCACCTGAGCGCGGTGCTGAAAACGGCACTGGAAGCCTGAGCCCGAGCAGACCATGCATTTATTCTCAACGGTCGGTGAAGAAAACAACGTTTTTACAAATCTAACCACCCACGTAGGCTGTAGCGGTATCCGACTACGGAAGGCCGACCATGCTCCACCTGCTGCTGACCACACTGTTACCGATCATCCTGCTGATCGCCCTGGGCACCTTTCTGCGCGTGCGCGGCTTTCTTGCCGAAACCTTCTGGCCCGGGGCCGAGCGCCTGAGCTATTACGTGCTGCTGCCGTCGCTGTTTCTGCACGGCCTGGCCACCGCCAACCTCGACGGCGTACCGGTGCTGGGCATGGTTGGTGTGCTGATGCTCTCGACCCTGCTCGGCGCGCTGCTGCTGGTGCTCTACCAGGGCGCGGTCAACCATGATGGCGCCGATTTCACGTCGGTCTTCCAAGGTGGCGTACGCTTCAATAACTACATCGGCGCCACGCTGGCCGCAGGTATCTATGGCAGTGCCGGCATCGCGCTGGCGGCCGTTGCCAATGCCGCCATCGTGCCTTTGGTCAACCTGCTTTGCGTACTGGTGTTCGCCCGTTTCAGTGCACGCCACAGCTCACCGGCCACGGTACTGCGAGCGATCTTCGCCAACCCGCTGATCGTAGGCTGTGCCGGCGGCCTGTTGCTGCGGGCCACAGGGCTTGGCTTACCCGCAGGGCTTGAACCTACCGTCAAAGCCCTGGGCCAGGCGGCCCTGCCCCTGGGCCTGCTGTGCGTGGGCGCGGCCCTGGGTGGCGCCAGGGTCGGCCAACAGGTGCGTCCGTTGATGGCGGCCTCTGCCTTCAAGTTCCTGGTCATGCCACTGACTACCTGGGGGCTATGCCGTGTACTCGGCCTAGGTGGCCAGGCAGCGGTAGTAGCCGTGCTGTTTCAGGCGCTGCCCACCGCTTCCTCGTCCTATGTGATGGCCAGGCAAATGGGCGGCAACGCACCGCTGATGGCCACCATCATCGCCCTGCAGACCGTGGCCGCCGCCGCGACCCTTCCTTTGGTGCTAATGCTTACGCTTGGCTAGACTGTGATTCAACTCACAGTGCGGAAGCCCGGCCATGCGCCTCTCGTGGATGGTGATCGGTTTGACCACAGCCCTGCTTGCAGGCCCATTGCACGCAGCTGACCCGGCCAAGGCCGCCGTCGCCGAGGACAAGGCCGAAGTCCTTGAAGAAAAAGTGGTCGAGGACGCCCCACCACCGAAGAAGGCCGAGACCATCACCCCAGGCGAGGTAAAAGCGGTTGACCCGGCAGGCACGTCGCCGCTGGACGACAGCATCACCTGCCTGGCCCGCACCATCTACTGGGAAGCCAAGGGCGCCGACGCCAAGGACATGACCGCAGTGGCCAGCGTCGTGCTCAACCGCCTGGGCCACGACGGTTTCCCGGACACCATCTGTGGCGTCGTCAAGCAGGGCGTGGAAACCAAGGCCTGCCAGTTTTCCTGGTGGTGTGACGGGCGCTCCGACCAGGTCGAGGAAGCGCAGCGTTACGACATCGCCAAGGAGATCGCGCGCAAGGCGCTCAACCAGCAGCTCAAGGACCCCACCGGTGGGGCGCTGTATTTCCACGACCGCCATGTGCGCCCGGATTGGGCCAAGGCCTACCGCAAGACGGCCGAGACCACGCATTTTCTGTTCTACAAGCCTAATCAGGCACTGGCCCGCTGACACTCGCGGCCAAAAGCGTGCGTGCATCACTCGCCGAAGTTACGAATGATTACCAAGTAGTCGCACTTTTTGCACGCCCAGTGGTCTACTCCCTCTTTTGCCGCCTGCAACGATTGCCGGCGTTTTCATTGCTTTGCACGATACCGGGCCAAAAACCCTGGGCTTGTGTAGGATGAGCAGCGCTTACCACGACGGTGCCAGTCATAGGGAGATTCACATGCGCGTCCTGTCATCCGTTGCCGCCTTGTCGCTGGGCCTGGTCGTCTCGACCGGGGCCTGGGCCGTCACCGGCGAAGAGGCGCAGCTGATCGATTCGATCAATGTCTACCGCAGCAAGGCCCAGCCCTGTGGTGGCGAGGCGTCGCTGGAGCTGCCGCCGCTGAACAGCGACACACGCCTGGCGCTGTCGCCCGAGGGCACTCGCGACTTGCAACAGGCCATGACCCGCGCGGCCTACCCGATGGTCAACGTGCAGGCGATCAGCCTGTCGGGCCCGCGTGATGCGCGCGCAGCCATGCATGCCATCGAGGAGAGCTTCTGCCAGGTGGTGCTCGACCCGCAGTTCGTCGATATCGGCGTCAGCCAGGAAGGTCGCGATTGGCGCATCGTCCTCGCCCGCCCGCTGATCAGTGGCCGCCTGGGTGACTGGCAGGCCGAGGGGCAGAAGGTGCTGCAGGAGATCAATGCCGCACGCACGGTGCCGCGCCAATGCGGTGGCCAACCATTCGCTGCCGCGCCGGCGCTGAGCTGGAATACCACCCTGGCAGGGGTGGCCGCCGGCCACACACGGGCCATGGCCAACCAGAACTTTTTCGACCACATCGACCGAGACAGCCGTACCCCCGGGGATCGCGCCGAGCTGGCCGGCTACATGTATCAGCAGATCGGCGAGAACATCGCTGCCGGCCGCGACACCGCGCACAAGGTGATCGACGGCTGGCTGGCCAGCCCAGGGCATTGCGCCACGCTGATGAACCCTGATTTTCGCGAGCTGGGGGCGGCCTATGCCGTAGACCCCAAGAGTGATGCTGGGATCTACTGGACGGCGTTGTTCGGCACACCGCAGTGAGTGCCTGAACAGCCTGAGCGGGTAATGTGGCCGGCTCAGGCGACAACCGCCCCGCTGCGCAGTTGCAGTGCCGTACAGCCGAACCGCCGCCGCACGCACTTGCCCAGGTGGCTGGCATCGCCCAACCCCACTTCATCGGCAATCTGCGCCAGGCTGTGGCTGGAATTGAGCAATCGCCAGCGCGCCTGCTGCAACCGCATCTCCAGCCACCAGGCCTTGGCGCTCATACCCTGGCTGGCCTGGAACTGACGATCAAGCTGCCGTCGGCTGATGCAAAGCTCTGCCGCAAGGTGTTCAACCGACAACGGTGAGCCCAGGTGATGGCGCATCAGCGCGAGCGCGCGCTGAACCTGCCGCCCCTGCCCTGCCCCCGGCTCCAGCGAGCGCAAGGCATGGCGGCTGTCGCGTGTTTCATCCACCAGCATGTCGGCCAGGCCCTTGAGTGCCCGGGCTCGCCCACAGGCGCGCGACAACAGCTCTACCGCCAGGTCGATGGCCGCCGTCCCGCCAGCGCAGGTTATGCGACCGCCCTGAATGCAGTAGAGCTGATCGCGCAGCACCTTCAGATGAGGAAAAGACGCACGGAACTCGGCTTCATGCCGCCAGTGAACCACCACGTCGTGCCCGTCCAACAGGCCACAGGCCGCCAGCAGAAACGCAGCATTATCGACACCCACCAGCTTGACGCCAGCCTTGGCAGCCCGTTTCAGCACCCCCTTGTAGCGCGGTGCCAGTTCAGCGGTTGCCATGGCATTGCGACCACCGAACAGCACCAGGTAGTCGTACTGGGACATATCGAGCTGTTCGGCGATGGCCTCAACCTGCACCACGGCGCCACTGCTGGCGGGCACCGGGTCGAGGGTCAGCCCTGCCAAGGTCCAGCTGCAATAGCGCTGTCGGCTGTAGTCTTCGTCATCGGCGCTGAAACGCAGCTTGTCGAGAAACGCCCCAAACGGCAGCAAGGCGAATTCCGGCAGCGGCAGGATCAGCAGGCGGATATCAGGGGGCATCTCAGGACATCCAGTTCAAACCATCAGATGTCCAGATATTACCCTTTAAAAACAGCGTCGTGGCCTAGACTGGCGCACTGCGAATCAACAAGGTATATCCCATGGCACTCGACACCTGGCTCATCTATCTGCTGGCCAGCATCGGCCTGTCGCTCACCCCAGGCCCCAACAGCTTGCTGGCGCTGACCCACGGCGCGCTGTATGGCGCGCGCCGCACCCTGTTCACCATCGTTGGCGGAGTCGTTGGCTTCAGTGCGTTGATTGCCCTGGCGATGTTCGGCCTCAGTGCCCTGCTGCAAACCTCTGCGTCGGTGCTTGGCGTACTCAAATGGGTGGGCGGCGCTTACCTGGTCTGGCTGGGTATCCAGCTGTGGCGCAGCCCGGCACTGCATCTGGAAGTAACGGAGCGGACCCTGCGCCTGACCAATGCGAGCCTGTTCCGCCAGGGCCTGCTGTCGGCGATGGCCAACCCCAAGGTGCTGTTGTTCTATGGTGCGTTCCTGCCGCAGTTCCTCGACCCTCAGCGTGGGCTGCCGATGCAGTTCGTGGTGATGGCGGCCACCTTTGCCAGCGTAGAGTTCCTGGTCGAATACCTGCTGGCACGGCTGGCGTTTCGCATCCGACCATGGCTGGCCAAGGGTGGCAAAGGCTTCAATCGTTGCTGCGGGAGCCTGTTTGCAGTGATTGGCGTGGCATTGCCGCTGGGGCGCTGACTCAGGTCAGCTGCGCCGCCCCTGCATGACGAACACCAAAAGCGCCAGCCCAGGCAACCCGGCGCCTACCAACGCCACACCGTGCCAGCCAAACTGGGCAAACAGCGCACTGGCCACCGCCGAACCCAACGCCCCTCCCAGGAAGATGCTAGTCATGTACACCGCGTTCAGCCGCCCGCGGCTGGCCGGGTCCAGCGCATAGACTTCACGCTGGCCGATCACCATGTTCATCTGCACCGCGAAGTCCAGCAGCACCCCCGTCAACCCAAGGCCGATCACACTGAAGCCTGGCGTCGTCAGCCCGAACAGCAGCGCTACGGGCGCCAGCAGCAAGGCCACCTGAGACCCTGCACGGGCATGCCCGGCATCAGCCAGGCGGCCGGCCATGGGCGCGGCCACGGCCCCCACTGCACCGACCAGGGCAAACAGCGCAATCTGGCTCTGCGACAGGCCGTGCGCCCCTGCCAGGGCCAGTGGCACCGCAGTCCAGTACAGGCTGAATGCTGCGAACATCAATGCCTGGTACAGCGAGCGCTGACGCAGCAGCGGATACCGGCGCAGCAGCGCGATCAACGACATCATCAGCGCGCCATAGCTGGCCTTGTGCTCTGGCACCCGGCGCGGCAGGGTCAGGGCCAGTAACAGAATGATCGCCAGCATCACGCCCGCCGCACCGACGAACACGGTTCGCCAACCAAAGTGATCAGCCACCAGGCTCGATAACGGCCGCGCCAGCAGAATGCCCAGCAGCAGGCCGCCCATGATGTTGCCGACCACACGGCCACGCTGCTGCTCGGGCGCCAAGTGCGCCGCCAGCGGGATAAGCATCTGCACCGCGACCGAACTGAACCCGATCAGCAGCGCATAGCCCAGAAACAGCTGGCCCTGGCCACTGCCGCTGGTGCCTGCCAACAACAGGCTGACGCAGGCCAGTACTGCGGTGGCGATCATCAGCCGGCGGTTTTCCAGCAGGTCGGCCAGCGGCACCAACAACAGCAGCCCCAAGGCATAACCAAGCTGGGTCAGCGAGACGATCAGGCTGGCACGCTCGGTGGAAAGCCCCAGATCCGGGGCAATGAGCCCGACGATAGGCTGGGCATAGTAGATATTGGCGACGATGGCGCCGCAGCAAAACGCCAGCAGGGTCACCAGGGCCCGGCTCAGGCCGATGGCCGAGGGCTGGTCTGCGGCTAGGGAGGGGTTCATGCGATGTTCCTCGACAAGGGACGGAATATGCCGCACACCTTACCCAGGCATACCGCAGGCGAGAATCCGGCCGGCGCGCAACGGCGCTTTGCACCCAGCGCAACGCTGGCTTTAAATGGCCAACAAGCCTTCACAGAATGCGATGAACGCCGTCACCCGACGCGAGCCGCGATGATTGGGCAGGTACAGCGCATTGATCCGGTCATTGGCGGTGCCGGGGCTGATCTGCCAGTCACCGAACACGCGCTGCAGCGTGCCGTCGGCCACATCCTCGCGCACCAACCAGTCGGCCAGCAGGGCAATACCGCTACCCGCCAGCGCGGCTTCACGCAACAGGTCGGCATTGGCGCTGCGAAGCGGCCCGCTCACGTCCAGCTCCAGCACCTGTCGCGCCCGCGATAGGCGCCAGGGGCGCGCTTTTTGCCCGTAACGAAAACGCAGGCACGCGTGTTCGAGCAACTGTTGCGGGTGCTCCAACGTTTCGCGCCCGGCCAGGTAACCGGGGCTGGCCACCAGCCAACGTTCGAAACGGCCCAGTTGGCGGCATACCAGTTCGTCGTTTGGCGCCGGGTCGCCCAGCCGGATCGACAGGTCGTAACGGCCATCGAGCAAGTCATCCAGGCGGTCGCTCAGGTCGATGTCCAGCTCCAGCGCCGGGTGCTTCGCCAAAAACGCCCCCAGGTGGGGCGCGATCACCCGCCGACCGAACTCCACCGGCAGGCACAGGCGCAGCACACCGACAGGCTCCTCGCCCCGGTCCGCGACACTGGCGTCAGCTTCATCCAGCGCTTCGAAGATGCTCCGGGCACGCGCGTAGTAGCGGGCGCCCGCTTCGGTCAGGCTGACCTGGCGGGTCGAGCGGTTCAGCAAGGTGGCGCCAAGCTCGGTCTCCAGGGCATCAACCAGGCGTGTCACTGACGACGTCGCCACCCCCAGCTTGCGCGCCGCCGCGGAAAACCCCTGAGCATCGACGGTCGCTGCGAACATCTTCATGGCCAGGAGTTTGTCCATTTTTCTTCCGTCTTTGAAAAATCGGAACGGTCCTACAATCTGCAGGGATGGTCAAGAAGCGCGCAGCCCCGCATTCACGTCCATAGTGGAAGCTCGTCCCTTTGAACGAGATTGCCCATGGCTCCCTTCAACGTGCTGAACCCTCTCCCGTCCTGCGACCCGACCGCTGCCGAGCGCGTCGACGAGCTGCTCAGCCGCCCCGGCGTGCGGATAGAGCGCATTGTTTCGAGCGGCCAGTCGAGCCCGCCAGGATACTGGTACGACCAGGCCGAAGGGGAATGGATCGTGCTGTTAAGCGGGGCAGCAGGCCTGCGCTTCGAGCATGAAAACCATACCCGGCTGCTGGAGCCTGGCGATTGCCTCGACATCCCAGCGCGTTACCGCCATCGGGTGGAATGGACCGCCCCCGGGACAGCGACGGTCTGGCTCGCGGTGTTCTACAGCAGCGCCAGCCCGTGGCCTGAGTGAGGCTGGCTCTACTCAACCAGCAGCTGAGTCGCTGCAGACGCCCCGACCAAAGTATGAGCACTGATTGCATATCCGGCATGAACACCTTGTTTACTGCAATTTTCAGCGCTCGATCTAGACTTTTCGCTACACCTTGGCAAGTTCAGCCCTGCGACAATCAGCCCCACAACACTTTGTACTAACTTGTTAATTAGCTTGCTAAGGGCTTAAACTGCGCACATTCCACCTGCTGAGATCCCTGGCATGAAAGAAACACCACGCGCCTCTGGCGCCACAACCCTCATTCTGGTCGGCCTGGGCGTTATCGTCGCCCTGCTCGGCCTGCTCCTGGCCGCTGGCGGTATCAAGTTGGCCGGCCTCGGCGGTTCCTGGTACTTCCTGATCGGCGGCCTGGCCATGGCCATCGCCGGTATCCTCATTGCTCGTCGCAAGGTCGTCGGTGCCTGGTTGTATGCCGTGTTCCTGATCGGTACCGCGATCTGGGCATTGATCGACACGGGCCTGGTGTTCTGGCCGCTGTTCTCCCGCGTGTTCATGTTCGGCGCGATCGGCATGGTGGTGGCGCTGGTCTACCCCATGCTGGTACGTGCCAACGGCGGCACTGCCGGGCGCGGCGCCTACGGCATCGCGGGTGTGATGGCGGTGGCACTGGTGATTGCCGCAGGCAACATGTTCGTCGCTCACCCCAGTGTCGCGCCCACGGGCAAAGGCCCAGGCATGACCCCGGTCGAAGCGGGCAAAGCGCAGAAGGACTGGGCCCACTACGGCAACACCGAAGGTGGCAGCCGCTTCGCCGCGCTCGACCAGATCAACCGTGACAACGTCAACAAGCTCAAGGTGGCCTGGACCTACCACACCGGTGACGTCGCCATCAGCGACGGCAACGGCGCCGAGGACCAACTGACCCCGCTGCAGGTTGGCAACAAGGTGTTCATCTGCACCCCACACAACAACCTGATCGCACTCGACGCCGACACCGGCAAAGAGCTGTGGAAGAACCAGATCAACGCCCAGTCCAAGGTCTGGCAGCGCTGCCGCGGCATGGCCTACTTCGACGCCACCGCGCCGCTGGCCCAACCCACCCAGCCGAACAGTTCGCCCATCTCCGTGGCCACTGTCGCGGCCGGTGCCAACTGCCAACGCCGCTTGCTGACCAACACCATCGACGGCCGCCTGATCGCGGTTGACGCCGACACCGGTGAGTTCTGCCAGGGCTTTGGCAACAACGGCCAGGTCAACCTCATGGCCGGCCTGGGTGACGTACCGGACTCCTTCTACCAACTGTCGTCCGCGCCGCTGATGGCCGGTACCACCGTGGTGGTTGGCGGTCGCGTTGCCGATAACGTCCAGACCGACATGCCTGGCGGCGTGATTCGTGGCTTCGACGTCATCACCGGGGCCATGCGCTGGGCCTTCGACCCAGGCAACCCGGAAGACCGCAACGCCCCGGCCGACGGCAGCAGCTATGTACGCAGCACGCCGAACAGCTGGGCACCGATGTCCTACGACCCGGCAATGAACACCGTGTTCCTGCCGATGGGCTCGTCGTCCACCGACATCTATGGCGTAGAGCGCAACAAGCTGGACCACACCTACGGCGCTTCGGTATTGGCCCTGGACGCCACTACCGGCAACCAGAAATGGGTCTACCAGACGGTCCACAACGACCTCTGGGACTTCGACCTGCCGATGCAGCCGAGCCTGATCGACTTCACCAAGGACGACGGCAAGACCGTACCTGCGGTGGTGATCGGCACCAAGGCCGGGCAGATCTACGTGCTTGACCGAGCAACCGGCAAACCGCTGACCCAGGTCGATGAAGTACCGGTAAAACCGAGCAACATCCCCAATGAGCCGTACTCCCCGACCCAGCCAAAATCGGTCGGCATGCCGCAGATTGGCGCGCAGACCCTGACCGAATCGGACATGTGGGGCGCGACCCCGTATGACCAGCTGCTGTGCCGCATCGACTTCAAGAAAATGCGCTACGACGGCCTGTACACCGCGCCAGGCACCGACCTGTCGCTGAGCTTCCCGGGCTCGCTGGGTGGCATGAACTGGGGCAGCATTTCCACCGATCCGGTGCACGGCTTCATCTTCGTCAACGACATGCGTCTGGGCCTGTGGATCCAGATGATCCCGTCGCAGAACAAAGGCCAGACCGCTGCCGGTGGCGAAGCGTTGAACACCGGCATGGGTGCCGTGCCCCTCAAGGGCACGCCGTATGCGGTGAACAAGAACCGCTTCCTGTCGGTCGCCGGCATTCCCTGCCAGGCACCGCCGTTCGGCACCCTGACCGCCGTCGACATGAAAACCCGCCAGATCGCCTGGCAGGTACCGGTCGGCACCGTCGAGGACACCGGCCCACTGGGTATCCGCATGCACCTGCCGATCAAGATCGGCCTGCCAACCCTGGGCGGCACGCTGTCCACCCAAGGCGGCCTGGTGTTCATCGCCGGCACCCAGGACTTCTACCTGCGCGCTTACGACAGCAGCAATGGTAATGAAGTCTGGAAGGCCCGTCTGCCAGTAGGCAGCCAAGGTGGCCCGATGACTTACGTTTCGCCGAAAACCGGCAAGCAGTATGTGGTCATTACCGCCGGTGGCGCCCGTCAGTCGACTGACCGTGGCGACTACGTGATTTCTTACGCCCTGCCTTAAATCGAGTCGTTCCTTTCGCGGGCAAGCCCGCTCCCACAGGTTCCGCTTGCAGCCCAAGATGCTGCAACGCCTGTGGGAGCGGGCTTGCCCGCGAAGAGGCCCTCAACAACACCCAGATTTCCCAGGAAAGCCCTCGCAATGCGCTACACACCCACTGCCCTGCTATTGGCCCTGGCCAGCACCACCGCCCTCGCCGACGGCGACCTCATGACCCGCAGCACCATGACCGGTGACTGGGGCGGCCTGCGCCAGCAACTGGAGGAGGACGGCGTCAAGTTCACCGGTGACTACAGCGGTGAAACGGCCTACAACGCCCACGGTGGCCTGCACCGTTCGGCCCGCTACTCGCAAAACCTCAAGCTTGGCGTGCAGTTCGACCTGTCGAAACTGTACGGCCTGGAAAACGGCGGCAAGGTTCAGCTGACCATCAACGACCGTCGCGGCAACAGCGCGTCGGAAGACCTGGTCGGCAACCGCCTGCCGATTCAGGAAAACTTCGGTGGCCTGTACACCCGCCTGACCGAACTGAGCTACGAACGCACCCTGTTCACCCCGGCCCTCAACGTCAAGCTCGGCTACATGGCCATGGGCAACGACCTCGGCGGCCTCGACAGTGGCATTCTGTGCAACTTCATGAACGCCGGTTTTTGCGGCCACCCGCTGAACATGTCCGGCGGCAGCGGCTGGACCAACTACCCCAACGCCCACCTGGGAGTGCGGGTGAAATACGACCTGTCGCCGTCCTGGCAACTGCGTGTGGCGGCGTTCAACGTCGACCCGCAAAGCAACGGCAACTCCAGCCGCGCCTGGCACCTGGGGCCCAAGCACACCACGGGCACCGTGGTCCCGGTTGAGCTGGTTTACAAACTGCAGGGTGAGCTGCCAGGCGAGTACAAGCTGGGCTACTACTACGACAGCTCTGATGTGAAGCGCATCGGTAGCGACGAGGAAGTGTCCGGTCGCGGCGGCCATTACCTGCTGATCGACCAGGCCGTGTGGAACGACCCGAGCTCGCCAGGGCGCAGCCTGCATGCCTTTGGCCAATATTCGGCATCGAGCAAGGCCGCTTCACCGTTCACCAAGTGGTATGGCGCCGGGGTGGTGCTGTACAAGCCGTTCGAAGGCCGCCCGCGCGATACCGTGGCCCTGGGCTATGGCCGCGCCGTGCCTAATCCGCGCAGCCGCGATGTACTGGAAGACGCCGCGTTCAATGCAGGGCAGCAGTTCCCGGACATCGACAGCGGCGAACAGTTGATCGAGCTGAGCTACGGCTACCAAGCCACGCCATGGCTAAACCTGCGCCCGGATGTGCAGTACATCATCGAGCCGGGAGCGTTTTCGGGTAAAGCTATCGACAATGCGTTGGTCGTCGGTTTGCAGGTCAAGGCGACGTTCTGATTCATTGCGGCATTGCCCGCTCCTTGTAGGAGCGGGCACGGCGTGAGCCTGCGGTTCAGCCCTGCTGCAGGTAAGCCACCAACCGCATCAGCATCGCATCACACCCCTGCAACTGCTCGACACTGACAAACTCGTCCGGCTTGTGCCCCTGCTCCATGCTCCCCGGCCCGCAGACCACCGTCGGGATACCGGCCTGGTCGAACAGGCCGCCTTCGGTGCCGAAGGCGACCGTACCGAACGCCTCTGATCCACTGAGCAACGCGACCAACCGCGCCGCCTCGCTGTCAGCCGGCGTGGCCAGCCCCGGATACGCACTCAGCGGCTGAAGGCGAATATCGGCATCCTGGTCGACGGCACGCATGCGCGGCAGCAACTCGGCCTCGGCGTAACCCTGCAATTGGTCAGCCACCCCCTGAGCGTCGAACCCTGGCAAGGCGCGCACCTCGAAGTCGAACTCGCATTCCTCGGGCACGATGTTCAGCGCCCTGCCACCTTTGATTACGCCGGTCTGTACCGTGGAAAACGGCGGATCGAAACGCTCGTCATGGTGCTCAGGCCGCGCCAACCCATCACCGATCTCGCCCAGCTTGCCGATCAATCGCGCCGCGTATTCGATGGCATTCACCCCATAAGGCGCATAGGCCGAGTGACACGCCGCGCCATGCACCTGGCAACGCATCGCCAGTTTGCCCTTGTGCCCCAATACCGGTTTGAGCTCGGTCGGCTCGCCGATCAGGCACAGCCGTGGTTTGTGCGGGCGCTGTTCAAGCGCCGCGAGCATCGAACGCACCCCCAGACAGCCGACTTCTTCGTCATAGGAGAACGCCAGGTGCAGTGGGATACGAAGCGGGCGAGCAAGAAACGCCGGGACCGCCGCCAGTACCGAAGCGATAAAGCCCTTCATGTCCGCAGTACCACGCCCATACAGGCGCCCATCTCGCTCGCTCAAGGCAAACGGCTCGACCGTCCACGCCTGGCCGTCCACCGGCACCACGTCGGTGTGCCCCGACAGCACCACACCGCCAACGTCCTGCGGGCCGAGGGTGGCAAACAGGTTGGCCTTGGTGCCCTCGGCATTGTGGAACAACTCGCAGTCCACCCCAAGGTCCGCCAGATAGTCACGGATGAAGCTGATCAGCGCCAGGTTGGAATCGCGGCTGACCGTGGCAAAGCCGATCAGCCGGGCAAGCAGCGCGCGGCTGGTGAGCTCACTCATTACCCGGCACTCCGTAGCTCGGTGCAGCCGTGGGGTCAAGGGCGCGGGTCACGTAGTCCTGCATCTGCGGGCGATAGGCTTGCCACAGGCTGTCCAGCTGACCGATCGGGTCTTCATCGGCCCAGTCAACGCGCAGGTCCACCAGTGGCCAGGTCAGTTCGCCCGCAATCTTCAACGCGGCGGAATGCACCGGGCCTGCCTCACCGCCTGCCGTCATGGCCGCGTGCATGGCCGCCAGCAGGCGGTCGGCCAAATGCCCCCCGGCCTGTTCAAAGGCGTGCACCATGGCCTCGATCACCTGCTTGGACGACAGCAAATTACCCGCGGCAGCGCACTGCTCGCCGGCCACGGCATCATGTACCCCAAGCGCCTGCTTGCCGGTGAACAACGCAACCTGGCCATGGCTGTCGATCACGGTGACCTGGCGGTACTCGCTCCAGCCGTTGGCGTTGAGCACCCGGTCCAGCGCGGCAGCCGGTGGCAACTGCCCCTGCTCCAGAGCATCGAGCAACTGCGGCCCCAGCGCCGGCAAGGTGATGTTCTGGGTAGCGACCGCCCCCACTCCCGCCCGTACCCAGGGGCAGCGTGCCCCAACTGCAATGCTCGACGAACTGATGGCGATACCGACCTGGCCGGTTTCCTGGCAACGACCGATGATGGAAAACGTCATGTGATGGCTCCTGTTGTTCTGTCCAATGCACGGCATTCTGGGGGGAAGGGTCCAGCCCGCGAAACGACCTTTTTCCGAGGGTTTGAACAGGAAAAAACTAAGGCCTCTCACACCGCCGCGATCGACCTGAAAAAACCGCCTAAACACCGCTGCAGGCCTTGCGAATCAGGGCCTTCGCCGTTTTATCGGCAAGCCCCAGCTAAATACTATTTTCGCCATTTGCGCCGCATCCCTAGTCTGGCCCCAGGCAACGGCGGTCCTCCAAACCGACCTCACAAAAACCGCCTGGAAAAGGGCTCGGACATGACTTTGAACAACCTCGAAATCGACACCCTCGTCGTCGGCGCCGGCCAAGCCGGCGTGGCCATGAGCGAACACCTGAACAAGCTCGGCGTACCCCACCTGGTACTGGAGCGCAACCGCATCGCCGAAGCCTGGCGCACAGGCCGCTGGGACTCGCTGGTTGCCAATGGCCCAGTCTGGCACGACCGCTTCCCCGGCCTCGAATTCAACCTCGACGCCGATGCCTTCGCGGGTAAGGACCAGGTTGCCGACTACTTCGAACAGTACGTACGCAAGTACAACCTGCCGGTGCGCACCGGCATCGAAGTGAAGAAAGTGGTGCGCAACAGCGACCGCCCCGGCTTCACCATCGAAACCAACGAGGGCGTGATCCGCGCCAACCGCGTAGTCGCTGCCACCGGCCCGTTCCAGCGCCCGGTGATCCCGGCCATTGCGCCAAAAGACGCGCGCCTGCACCAGATCCACTCCGCCGCCTACTACAACCCCGAGCAGTTGCCCGAAGGGGCAGTGCTGGTGGTGGGCGCAGGCTCCTCGGGCGTGCAGATCGCCGAAGAACTGATGCGCGCCGGGCGCCAGGTGTACCTCTCGGTTGGCGCCCATGACCGCCCCCCACGGGCCTACCGCAACCGCGACTTCTGCTGGTGGCTGGGGGTATTGGGCGAGTGGGACGCCGAAATCGCCAAGCCGGGCCGCGAGCACGTGACCATCGCCGTCAGCGGCGCACGCGGCGGCCACACCGTGGACTTCCGCGCCCTCGCCCAGCAAGGCATGACCCTGGTTGGCCTGACCCAGTCGTTCGCCGATGGCATTGCCCGTTTCCAGGACAACCTGGCGGACAACATCCGCCGTGGCGACGAAAACTACCTGGCCCTGCTCGATGCCGCCGACGCTTACATCGAACGTAACGGCCTGGACCTGCCTGAGGAACCTGAGGCGCGTCAGCAACTGCCCGACCCTGAGTGCCTGAGCAACCCGCTGCATGAACTCGACCTGGCCAACGCCGGCGTCAGCACCATCATTTGGGCCACCGGCTATGGCGTGGACTTCAGCTGGTTGCAGGTCGACACCTTCGACGCCAACGGCAAGCCACAACACCAGCGCGGCGTTGCCCGCGAGCCGGGCGTGTACTTCCTCGGCCTGCCCTGGCTGTCGCGCCGTGGCTCGTCGTTCATCTGGGGCGTGTGGCACGACGCCAAGCACGTCGCCGGCCACATCGCCACGCAACGGACCTACCTGGCCTACCGCGACAGCGAACAACGCGCAGCGGATGAGCAACAACAACCCTTGATCAGCAACGTCAGCACCCTCGGAGCCCACTGATGCCTACCCATACCCGTATCCGCATGTTCAACACCAAGGTCACCTACCCCAACCAGACCCTGGACAACGACCTGTGCCAGGCGGTGCGTGCCGGCAACACCATCTACGTACGCGGCCAGGTGGGTACCGACTTCGAGGGGCGCCTGGTGGGCCTGGGTGACCCACAGGCACAGGCCGAACAAGCGATGAAAAACGTCAAGCAACTGCTTGAGGAGGCCGGCTCGGACCTGTCGCACATCGTCAAGACCACCACCTACATCACCGACCCACGCTTCCGCGAGCCGGTGTACAAGGAAGTCGGCAAGTGGCTCAAAGGCGTGTTCCCGATTTCCACCGGGCTGGTGGTGGCGGGGCTTGCCCAGGCCGAGTGGTTGATGGAGATCGATGTGATCGCCGTGGTGCCGGATCAGGCTTGACCCACCGGCATCCCGCTCAGCCAGGCGTGGGTTGCGCGGGAGGCCGGCGTCAGGTGAGCGGCGCCCAGGCCTCTCAATAGGTCGCCCTCCCGCCGCTGAGGTCAAACACAAAGCCCGTGGTAAAACTGCACTCGGGCCCGGCGATCCAGCTCACCATGTTGGCGATTTCTTCCACCTTCAAGAACCGCCCCATGGGGATCTTGGCTTTGCTCGCGGCGATATGCTCCGCGGTCATCTCGGCCATCAGCGGCGTTTCGACCATGGCCGGCGCCACGCAGTTGAGCAGCACGCCATCCTGCGCCAGTTCTTTGGCCGCAGCCTTGGTGAACGCAATCACACCCGCCTTGGCCGCCGAGTACGCCGAGATGTACTGCACGCCATCCTTGCCCGCCATCGAGGCGACATTGACGATGCGCCCATAGCCGCGTTCACGCATGTGCGGGATGGCGGTACGGCAGCAATAGAACACGCCGTTCAGGTCAATGGCGATGACCTTGTCCCAGGCCTCAGGCGGGTATTCCCATGCGGGCACCACTGGGCCATTGATACCGGCGTTGTTGACCAGTATCTCGACCTGCCCGACGTGCGCCAGCACTTCAGCGAACGCCCCTTCTACCGAGGCCAGTGACGCGACATCGACAGACTGACGCAGCACAGGCTCAAAGCCGTTTTCAGCTGCGTCCCAGCCATCGACCGCGAGGTCCCAGATCACCACCTGGGCGCCTGCGGCGTGCAGACGTTGCGCAATCCCCAGGCCGATGCCACGCATGCCACCGGTGACGATTGCGGTCTGCCCTTGCAGGTATTGGCTCATTGCTTTGCTCCATTTTCGAGAGAGGGAACGTCTGGCAGGCGACGCAGGTCGCTCACCATGAACACGTAACACAGGGCACCAAGGACGGTGATCGACGACACGAAGGCCAGGGCCCAGACAAACGAGCCGGTCATCGAAACGATGATGCCGATGGTCAGCGGGGTGACGATGCCCGCCGCGTTGGCGAACAGGTTGAACAGGCCGCCACTCAAGCCCAGCAGCCCCTTCGGCGCGATATCGGAGACAATCATCCAGGCCAGCGCCGACATGCCTTGGGCGAAGTAGGCGATGCAGAGAATGGTGATCACCAGCGCGTCGGATTCGACGTAGTTGGCCAGCACAATGACCGAGGCCGTGAGCAGGCCGGCAATGACTGGCAGCTTGCGCGCCACGTTCAGCGAGTAGCCTCGGCGCAGCAAGGCATCGGACAGCCAGCCACCGACCAGGGTCCCCAGTGAGGCGGCGATGAAGGGCAGCACCGCGACCCAGCCAACCTTCAACCACGGCATGTGCCGCTCGGTCACCAGGTATGTCGGGAACCAGGTCAGGAAGAACACGTTAGTCGAGTTGCAGGCAAACTGGCCCAGGCAGATACCCAGCATGTTGCGGTGCTTGAGCAATGCCGGAATCTGCGACCAGCGAAACACCGTGGCTTTCTGGCCACCATCGACCACCCCACCGCCCGCTGCGATGTAGTCGAGCTCGGCCTGGTTCGCCGTGGTGGACTGGTGCGGCTCATGGTACTTGCGCCACCAGACCAGGCCATAAAGGATACCCATCAGCCCAACCGCCATCAGCAGAAAACGCCAGCCGTACGCATGCAGCACCCAGAACAGCAGTGGCGTGAGAAACGCCAGCCCTGTGTACTCGGCGAAGGTGTAGATGCCGGTTGCTCTGGCCCGCTCGCTCTGCGGGAACCAGGTCGCCACCACGCGGCTGTTGGTGGGGAAGCACGGTGCCTCGGTCACCCCCACCAGAAAACGCATGCCCAACAGCGACAGAAAGCCCTGGGCCAGCCCTTGCAAGCCTGTGAACAGCGACCACAGCGTCAAGGCCAGCCAATAGGTGAACTTGGTGCCCAGCCGGTCTATGAGGATGCCACCGGGGATCTGCGCGGCCGCGTAGGTCCAGGAAAACGCCGAGAAAATCACCCCCATCATCGCCGCATTCAGGCCCAGGTCAGCGCTGATGCTGGGCGCCGCGATGCCCATCACACTGCGGTCGAGGTAGTTGATCATCGTGCCGCCGGATATCAGCGCCAGGATCATGAAACGTGTACGGGTACGTTGTTGCAGACGTGCGGGCGTGTCGAACACCCCCAAGCCGATGTTCTGCTCAGTGTTCATGACGGTTGCGCTCTTGTTATTGGAATGGCAAAGGGGTGCGCTAGGCGAACCCAAACAGACGTCGTGGCGTGTCCCACATGACCTGGCGGCGCAGTTGCGCATCGGGCATCAGGCGCTCGGCCAGTTTCAGCAGTGGCCCGTAGTCCACCCGCGAGCGCTGACGAATGAACGGCCAATCGGAGCCCCACACACAGGCATCCGGGCCAAAGGCCTCAATCAGGGCATGGACGTAGGCACTGCTTTGCGCCTGCAGCGCATCGGCCGAAGCAAACTTCTGCATGCCAGAAAGCTTGACGCTCGCCCGGCCACTCCCCGCTAACCGCAGCAAGGCCTGGAAACCCGGTTGTTGAATACCGGCGCTCACCTCCGGCCGGCCGCAGTGGTCAATCAACAAGCGTGCCGAGGTGCGTTCGAGCAGCCCGCGCAGCGCCAGCAACTGGTCTTCGCACACTTGAATCTGGGCAAACAGGCCAAGCTCGGCGAGCTTGCCGAACACCCCATCGACCGCTTCAAGGCTCGCCACCCCGTACAGCGCCGGGTTGAACGCAACGCCTACCACCCCTTGCGCCTGCAGTGCGGCCAGCGCATCGAGGGTGATGTCACGCTCGACCACCGCCACCCCCTTGAAACGCCCCTGCCCCGCAGCAAGGGCGTGCAACAGGCAGCGATTGTCGGTGTGGTAGCCGCTGTTGGGCCCCACCAGCAAGGCATGCTGCACGCCGTAGGCGTCCATTACCCGGTTAAACTGCTCCAGCGTCGCGACCTCTTGCCCGCAGGGTGCGTAAGGCGCATCGGGGTGATAGGGAAAGCGTGCAGGGTCAAACAGATGGTTATGGCAATCGATCTTGGGTTCGTCAAAGATGTTCACGCAACACTCCCGTCAAGCGCCGCTGCGCTTGCGTGCAGATCTTGTTATTGTGCGCCGCAGAGGCGACTTGGCTGGTTTCAAGATACTGCGTGCCCGGCTTTTGCGCTCATACCCAGATGGCGAAGACCATAACCAAAGGTAATACCCATGCCCCTCGACGATGAAGGCCCAGAATCCCGCGCGCTGGTGTTCAAACTGCGCCATATGGAAGTGTTCAGGGCGGTGATGCTGACGGGCTCGATCAGCGCGGCGGCCAAGATGCTCTACGTGTCGCAGCCGGCGGTGAGCAAGTTGATCCAGTACATCGAGGTGCGGCTGGCGTACCGCTTGTTCGAGCGCATCAACAACCGCCTGGTGCCGACCCTGGAGGCGCAGATTCTGTTTCGCGAAGTCGAGCGGGTGTACCAGGCGGCGTTGGAGGTCAATGAATGTGCGCTGTCACTGGGCAGTGGCGGCCATCGCAACCTGCGCATCTCATGCAGTGCTTCGCTGTCGACCGTGGTCATCCCGATTGCGCTGGCCCAGCTCAAGCGCGAATCGCCCTCGCTGAACATCGAGTGGCAGACCTCGCTGATGGGTGAAATGCCGAACCAGATCCTGTCGAAGAAGGTCGACCTGTCGATTGCCGCCTTGCCGGTGATCCACGATCACCTGCACTCGCAGGCGTTCATGCGGGGGCGCATGGTGGTGGTGATGCCACCGGAGCATGCCCTGGCGCAACGGCCATCACTGGCGCTTGAACAACTGCAAGGCCATGACTTGCTGCTGTTCAGGCCCGACATGCCGTTCGGCAAACTGCTGGCCGACCACATCCACCGGCGCGGCCTGCACCTGCAATCGCTGTTGTCGTTCACCAATGCCAACGAAGCCGTGGCCCTGGTCAAACAAGGCATGGGCATTACCCTGATCGACGAGTTCGTGGCGCAAGACAGCGGTTTGGCGGTGGTGCCACTGGCCGAAGAAATCCACTTTGATATCAGCTTCGTCTATTCGCGCTTCGAGCCACCGTCGCACTCGGCATTGCACCTGATGCAGGTGCTGCATGCGCAGGCACTGAAGCTTGGGCGGGGGATCGCGGGGTTCGCGTTGCCAGCAGCTTGAGGCAACGCGCGCTGTTGGGAATCAGGCGATGGCCGAGTCCACCAACACCTGTGCTTCCTGCACCAGGCGCTGCAGGTGCGCCTCGTCGATGAAGCTTTCGGCGTAGATCTTGTAGATGTCCTCGGTGCCCGACGGCCGTGCGGCAAACCAGCCGTTGGCGGTCATTACTTTCAACCCGCCAATCGCCTGGCCGTTGCCTGGTGCATGGCTGAGGATCTGCACGATCGGCTCGCCGGCAAGCTCAGTCGATTTGACCTGCTCAGGTGCCAGCTTGCTCAACAACGCCTTCTGCCGGGCATCGGCCTTGGCCTCGACACGGGTGGCGAACGGCTTGCCCAGTACTGCGGTCAGGTCAGCATAGGCCTGGCTCGGGTTACGGCCCGTGCGCGCAGTCATCTCGGCGGCCAGCAAGGCAGGGATCAGCCCGTCTTTGTCAGTCGCCCAGACCGAGCCGTCGCGCCGCAGGAACGAAGCCCCCGCGCTCTCCTCGCCACCAAAGCCTAGCGAGCCGTCGAACAGGCCCTGGGCGAAGAACTTGAAGCCCACCGGTACCTCGAACAGTTCACGGCCCAGGCGCTCGGTGACACGGTCGATCAAGCCGCTGGAAACAACGGTCTTGCCCACCGCCGCGTCGCTGCGCCATTGCGGACGATGGCGGTACAGGTAGTCGATGGCCACGGCCAGGTAGTTGTTCGGCTGCAGCAAGCCATCCGGGGTGACGATGCCGTGGCGGTCGTGGTCCGGGTCGCAGGCAAATGCCACGTCAAAGCGCTCGCGCAGGCCAATGAGGCCCTGCATGGCATAGGGCGAGGACGGGTCCATGCGGATCTGGCCGTCCCAGTCGACGGTCATGAAGCGGAAGGTCGGGTCAACCTCGGTGTTGACCACTTCCAGGTTGATCTTGTAATGCTCGGCAATCGCCGACCAGTAGTGCACCCCAGCACCACCCAGCGGGTCGACGCCCAGGCGCAGGTTGGCGCTGCGAATCACATCGAAGTCGATGACATTGCCGAGGTCTGCCACGTAATGGCTCACGTAGTCGTGGCGGTGGGTGGTGGCAGCCTGCAAGGCCTGGGCATGGTCCATGCGTTTGACGCCGGCCAGGTTCGCGGCCAGCAGTTCGTTGGCCTTGGCTTCGACCCACTTGGTCACGTCGCTGTCGGCCGGGCCGCCATTGGGCGGGTTGTACTTGAAGCCACCGCTTTGCGGCGGGTTGTGCGACGGCGTGATGACGATACCGTCGGCCAGGCCCTGCTCACGGCCACGGTTGTAGCAGAGGATGGCGTGGGACACCGCCGGGGTCGGCGTGTACTCATCGTCTTTGGACAGCATCACCTGCACGCCATTGGCCGCCAGCACTTCCAGGGCGCTGGCCGTGGCCGGTGCCGATAGCGCATGGGTGTCAGCACCGATGAACAGTGGGCCATCGATGCCCTTCTCCTGGCGGTACAGGCAGATGGCTTGGGTAATGGCCAGTACGTGGTACTCGTTGAAACTCAACTCAAGCGAGGTGCCTCGGTGCCCCGAGGTGCCGAAAGCCACCCGCTGGGCCACCACGCCCGCATCGGGGCGGCCGGTGTAGTAGGCGGTGAGCAGTCGGGGAATATCGACCAGCACGCTGGCCGGAGCCGGCTTGCCTGCCAAAGGACTGAGCGTCATGCAGAAACCTCGAGTTCAACGGATGTTGGTGTTGGAGCACGCAGTGTACTGAGAGTTGCAATGCCGCGCGATGGGCGACATCAAAGAACAGGAGAGCATCGCCAATGAGCGCACCGCGCACTCTGTGGGAGCGGGTATGTGGTGCATGACCGTCTAGAGTAAAGGGCACCCCCTTCAGCTAGCGAGGACCCATGGCTTTCCACCGACTGACACGCACCCACCCTCGCCTCACGTTCGCCACCCTGGTCGGTATCATCGGCGCCTGGCTAATCCCTGCCGGTGACACGGTCCAGCACATTCTGGTCGGGTGGAACCTCGGCGTCTGGCTCTACCTGCTGCTGGTCCTGTGGCTGACCTGGCACGCCAAGCCGGACAAAGTCCGCAAGGTTGCCCAGGTCGAGGATGAGAACGCCGGCCTGGTCTTGCTTACCGTGTGCATCGCGGCCATCGCCAGCCTGGCCGCAGTCACCCTGCAACTGGTCTCCAGCCGTGGCCTGCAAGGCGGCGCCCTGGCCCTGCACTACCTGTACACCGGGTTGACCGTGGCCGGCTCCTGGCTGTTGATCGGCTGTATCTTCAGCCTGCACTACGCGCGCTTGTTCTATACCGGCCGGAACCATGAACCCCCACTGCGCTTTGCCGATGGCGAGCGCAACCCGGATTACTGGGACTTCCACTACTTCTCGTTCACCCTCAGCGTGGCGGTGCAGACGTCCGATGTAGGTGTTGCAGGGCGCGGGTTGCGCCGGGTGGTGCTGGCGCATTCGTTGGTAGGTTTCGTATTCAACACCGCAATCTTGGGGTTCACCATCAACATCGCTGCAGGGCTGCTGGGGTAATACGCACCGCTCGTCCGAAAACCCATTGCATCGAATGTCGTGGAAACCAGCAGAATTTCCGGGTTTGCCGCCGACATCGCGCAACGAAAACGTTTGCCTGGCGAGCCGCCCCCAGATCGCGGTAATGACCACCGTGTGACCTGAGTCAAACACCCACGAATCAGTCGTATTCCCACCCTGGGCAGTGGCGTGGCAGGTGCTATGGTTACATTCCCGGCGGCCGTGCAGGCGGCCACCCGCTCACCGCGTCCAGGTACGGACAAGGAGGCTGGCATGAACAAAATGACGTTCCCGAACGCCTGCCAGGTGATGCGCTGGCATTTCCACCCGCTGGGCTTCGAGGCCAGCATGGATGCGCCGCGCAGCATGATCGCGCGGCTGTTCGACCGCGCCACCGGGGAAACCCTGCTGGCCATTGCCGGTATCCCCTGCGCTGCCATCATGGCCGCGGCGGATGTCGAGCGCATCATTGAAGCGGTCGAGGCCGAGATGGACGCCTTGGTACCCGTCTTCGCTCTGCGTGACGCGGGCTAGACAGCCACGTCCGGCGCCTGCCGCAACGCCTGCAACTTGCCCATGAACTGCTCGGCCGGCACCGGCTGCCCCAGCAGATAACCTTGCAACGAATCGCACCCCAGGCGGGTCAAGAAGTCCTGCTGCTTGTCCGTCTCCACGCCTTCGGCAACGATTCGCAACCCCAGTGCCTGGCCCAGCGCAACAATCGCCGAGACAATCGCGGCATCGTCGCTGTCCTGCTCCAGATCACGCACAAAACCCCGGTCGATCTTCAGCTCGTTGGCCGGCAGCCGCTTGAGGTACATGAGGCTGGAGTAACCAGTGCCGAAATCATCGATGGACAAGTCCACACCCATGTCGGACAAGCGTTGCAGCACCGTCAGGCTGGCATCGGCATCATGCATGGCGGTGGTTTCGGTGATCTCCAGGGTCAGGCAGTTGGCCGGCAGGCCGTTCTCGCGAAGGGCCCGGGCCACGCTCTCGACCAAACCTGCATGGCAGAACTGGATGGCCGAAAGGTTGACCGCCATGCGCCAACCCTGGTGCCCCTGGTCCAGCCACTGGCGCATCTGCCGGCAAGCTTCGTCCATTACCCATTCGCCGATGGGAATGATCAGGCCGGTTTTTTCCGCCAGGCCAATGAATCGGTCAGGCAGCAGCAGGCCTTGCTGCGGGTGCTCCCAGCGCAGCAGCGCTTCGGCGCCAATCGGCTGGCAGGCCTGGGCATCGAACTTGGGTTGGTAATGCAGGCGGAACTGGCGCTGCTCCAGGGCCTGGCGCAGGTCCTGCAGCAACTGCAGTTGCTGCCGGGCGTTGCTGTTCATCGACACGTCGAAGAAGCTGTAGCCGTTTTTACCGGCGCTCTTGGCGTGGTACATCGCGGCGTCGGCATTGCGCAGCAACTCGTGCTGATCCTGGCCGTTGCCGGGGTACAAGACGATGCCCAGGCTGGCCGTAAGCTGCAGGTCATGCTCGGCAACGCGGAACGGCCGCGACACCAGGTTGACCTGTTTGACCGCCACGTCCATGGCATCGTTCGGCTCTTGCAGCTCCACCAGCAATACGAACTCGTCGCCACCAATGCGCGCTAGCGTGTCCTGGCTGTGCAAGTGACCGCGCAGGCGCGCCGCCACCGCTTTAAGCAGCAAATCGCCAACATGATGCCCAAAGGCATCGTTGACCGGTTTGAAGCCATCCAGGTCGATGAACATCAGCGCAAAGCAACCACCCTGCTCCGCCACCTTGGCGATGGCTTGCTCGATGCGGTCGGCCAGCAGGGTGCGGTTGGGCAGGTCAGTGAGTGTGTCGTGCAGGGCCAGTTGGGTGAGTTCCTGGTTGGCCAGGGTCAGCGACCGGGCAAGCTCTGCCGTGCGCGCTTCGAGGCGGGCGTCCAGCACCGAGGTCAGCAGGGCCACCGCCAGTACGGCCAAGGTGGTAATCAGCACCAGGTAGACCAGCCCGTCGCCTCGCAGCCCACCGGCCAGCGCCCCGCAGAAGCTGCCCTCGGGGAAATTGGCAGCCGCCATGCCGGTGTAGTGCATGCCGACGATGGCAACCCCCATCACCACTGCGGCCAGGCCGCGGATCTGCCGCACATAAGGGGTGTGCTTGCGCAAGCGGAACGCGATCCACAGCGCCGCCGCCGAGGCGCCCACGGCGATCATCAGCGAAGCGCCGAACAGCGTAGGGTCATAGTCGATGCCTGGCAGCATGTGCAGCGCGGCCATGCCGGTGTAGTGCATGCAACTGATGCCCGCGCCCATGATCAATGCACCAAAGCCCAGTTGCAGCCAAGGCAGGCTCGGCTGGCTCACCAGCCACAAGGCAAAGCCTGACGACAGCACGGCGATCAACAGCGAAAAAGCGGTCAGCCCAAGGTCGTAGCCCAGGTCGATGGGCAGGCTGAACGCGAGCATGCCGATGAAATGCATCGACCACACGCCGATCCCCATGGCCAGCGCGCCGCCCCCCATCCACAGGTTCACAGCCCTGCCCTTGGCCGTAGCGATACGGCCGGTCAGGTCCAGGGCGGTATAGGACGCCAGGATCGCCACGCACAGCGAAATCAACACCAGCGAAGAGGAGTAGCTACCGGTCAGCATTGGGAGTTCCAGCGACGGGCCAGGGGGCCCGGAAAAAGTTGACGATTGTACTCAAGCTTTGGCGAAACGCACGGGGTTTTTGCGAATGGGAATGGATCCAAGAATGGGTAGAACGGCGCTTACTGTGAGGGCCTTTTCGCGGGGCAAGCCCGCTCCCACAGGTATTGCGCAAACCGGAAGGTCAGCGCGCTACCTGTAGGAGCTGGCTTGCCTGCGATGGGCCGCACAGCGGCCCCCTAGGCCATCACTCCTGTTCGGCAAACGCCTGCTCGGCATCCCAACCACCGCCCAGCGCAGCGATCAGTTGCACACTGGCCACCAAACGCCCCTGCAACAGGTTCAGCACGCTGCGCTCGTTACTCAGCGCGGTGGTCTGCACGTTCACCACATCCAGGTAACCGATCAACCCCGCGCGGTATTGGTTTTCTGTCAGGCGCAGCGACTCACGCGCCGCGTCCAGCGCCTCCTGGCGCACCACCGCTTCATCGCCATAAACCTTCAACTGCACCAGGAAGTTTTCCACCTCCTTGAAGCCATCGAGCACCGTCTGGCGGTACTGCGCCACGGTCTGGTCATAGACGGCCACGGTACGGTCCACCTCGGCGCTGCGCTTGCCCGCATCGAACAAGGTCATGGCCAGCGAAGGCCCTACCGACCAGTAACGGTTCGGCAGTTCGATCCAGTTGCTGAAGCTGCTGCTGGAATAGCCCCCACTCAGGCTCAGGCTCAGGTCGGGGAAGTAGGCCGCGCGCGATACGCCGATATTGGCGTTGGCAGCCATCACGTTGCGCTCGGCCGAAGCGATGTCCGGGCGGCGTTCGAGCAGTTGCGAGGGCAGCGTCAGTGGAATTTGCGGCAGTGCTGGAATGGTCTTGCTGTCGGCAAGGGCAAAGTCCGCCGGGGCCTTGCCGAGCAACACGGCAATGGCATTCTCGAACTGCGCGCGCTGCCAGATCAGGTCAATCAGGTCCGCCTGGGTGCTTTTAAGCTGGGTCCGCGCCTGGGCCACCGCATCCGGGCCGGAAACACCGGCCCGGTACTGGTTTTCGGTCATGCGCAGCGAGCGTTCGTAGGTGGCCACGGTCGCCTCCAGCAGGCGCTTCTGCTCATCGATCACACGCAGTTGCAGGTAGTTCTGCACCAGCTCCGACTGCTGGCTCAGGCGGATCGAGGCAAGGTCGGCAAAACTGGCTTGTGCACTGGCTTCGTTGGCGTTCATGGTTTCACGCAACTTGCCCCACAGGTCGATCTCCCAACTGACGCCGAGCTGGGTGTTGTAGGTGTTGCGAATGCCGCTGCTGTTGTTCGACAGGCTGGAGCTTGAGCTGCCGGTGCCCTGCGCCGAGCGGTTCTTGCTGGCGCTCAGGTCCAGGCTTGGAAACAGCGCGGCGCGGCTGCTGCGCACCAGCGCCTGGGCCTGGCGGTACTGGGCTTCAGACTGCGCAACAGTCTGGTTGCTGCGGTTAAGCTCTTCGACCAGCGCATTGAGCCCGGCATCGCCATAGACTTCCCACCAGGCGCCTCGGGCGATGGCGTCCGACGGTTTGGCCTGGGTCCAGCCCTCGGCCTGCTTGTACTGCGCCGGGGTGCTCAGCTCGGGGCGATGGTAGTCCGGGCTCAGGCTACAGGCGCTGAGCAGCGCCACGCACAGACTGGCGCCGAGCAGACGCGAGCCACGCCCCAGGGTCAATGACTGCAGGGCACGGTGAAGGGGTGTCTGGGCAAAGTTCATAGCGGGGTTTCCAGAGCGGCGTCGGTGCGCACGCCGCGCCAACGGTTGAAACGGTGACGCAAGCGGTCGAGGTACAGGTAGACCACCGGCGTCGTATAAAGGGTGAGGATCTGGCTGAAGACCAGGCCGCCAATGATGGTCAAGCCCAAGGGCTGGCGCATTTCCGCGCCCTCGGCGCGGCTCACCAGCAGCGGCAAGGCGCCGAGGATGGCCGCCAGGGTGGTCATCAGGATCGGCCGCAGGCGCAGCAGGCAGGCGCGGCGGATCGACTCCTCCGGCGAAAGGCCCTGGTGGCGCTCCAGCTGCAGCGCCAGGTCGATCATCAGGATCGCGTTCTTCTTCACCACGCCAATCAGCAGGAACAGGCCTAGCAGCGAGATCAGGCTGAACTCGCCACCGGTGACGTAAAGCGCCAGCAAGGCACCGACGCCAGCCGAGGGCAGTGTCGAAAGAATGGTCAGCGGGTGAATGTAGCTTTCATAAAGAATGCCCAACACCAGGTACACCAGCACCAGTGCGCCGAGAATCATCAAGGGCTGGCCTTCCTGGGTCTTGGCGAAGGCGTCGGCGGTGCCGCCGAGCCGGGCGATGACTTCCTCGGGCAGGCCAAGCTTGGCCACCGCCCGCTCCACCGCGGCCATGGCCTGGTCGGGGCTGTAGCCTTCGGCAACGTCGAAAGCAATGTCTTCGGAGGCGAACTGGCCCTCGTGGCTGACCCGGTCATTGGCCAGGCTGTTCTCGTAATGGGCGATGGTCGACAACGGCACCCGGGCGCCATCCGCGGTGATCACCTGCACCTGTTCCAGGGTACTGGGGTCCCAGGCGTATTTCGGGTTGATCTCCAGCACCACCTGGTATTGGTTGAGGCTGTCGTAGATGGTCGATATCTGCCGCTGGCTGTAGGCGTTGTTGAGCACCGTGGTGACCATGTCCATGTCGATGCCCAGGCGCTTGGCCTGATCACGGTCGACCACCAGGGTCACCTGCGGGGTCCCAGCGCCGTCACGGGCGTCGATGGCGGTCAGTTCGGGCAATGCGCGCACCGCCGCGACCACTTTCGGGAACCACTCGCGAAGGGCCGCCAGGTCGCCGCTCTGCAAGGTATAGAGGTACTGCGACGACGTCTGATCACGCCCGCCGCCCCCCAGTTGCAGGTCTTGGTCGGCCATCAGGAACAGCCGCCCGCCGGGCACCTTGGGCATCTCTTTGCGCATGCGCTCGATCACCTTCTGGGCATCCATCTTGCGCTCGCTGATCGGCTTCAGGCGCACAATCACCATCGCATTGTTGGTGCCACTGTTGCCACCGATGAAGCCAGCAACACTCTGTACCGCAGGGTCGGCCAGCAAGGCGCGGCGATAGGTTTCCATCTTCGGCTGCATCACGCTGAACGACAGGCCATCATCGCCACGGATAAAGCCCAGCAACTGGCCGGTGTCCTGCTGCGGCATCAGCGTCTTGGGCACCACCACATACAACGCGATGTTGATACCGATGGTAGCCAGCAGGCTCAGCAAGGTCAGGCGTTTGTGGCGTAGCACCCAGCCGAGGCTACGGTCATAGCCGTTGACCATGCGCTGATGAACCTTGTCGCTCCAGCGCTGCAGGCGGTTCTGTTCGGCCTGGTGCGGTTTCAGCCAACGGGCACAGAGCATCGGCGTGAGGGTCAGCGAGACCACCAGCGAGACGATGATTGCAGCCGCCAGGGTGATGGAAAACTCCTGGAACAGGCTACGTACGATGCCCCCCATGAACAGGATGGAGACGAACACCGCCACCAACGAAACGTTCATCGACAACAGCGTGAAGCCCACCTCCTTGGCACCAAGGAACGCCGCACGCATCGGCGGCTGGCCGTCCTCGATGTGCCGGGAGATGTTCTCCAGCACCACGATGGCGTCGTCCACCACCAGGCCCGTGGCCAGGATCAGCGCCATCAGCGACAGGTTGTTAAGGGAGAAACCGCACAAATACATGACCGCGAACGTGCCCACCAGCGATACCGGCACTGCCAGGCTCGGGATCAACGAGGCACGCAGGCTACCGAGGAACAGGTAGACCACCAGAATCACCAGCCCTACCGCGATCAGCAGCGTGTGCTCGGCCTCCTTGAGGGTGGCCTTGATCACCAGCGAGCGGTCCATGGCCACGTTCAATTGCACGCTGGCTGGCAACAACGACTGCAACGCCGGCAACTGCGACTTGATCTGGTCGACCGTCTCGATGATGTTGGCGCCGGTCTGGCGGTTGACCACCAGCAACACCGCGCTCTGGTCGTTGAAGAAGCCACTGTTGTAGCGGTTCTCGACGCTGTCGGTGATGGTCGCGACGTCAGACAGGCGCAGGATGGTGCCGTTCTGCTGGCGGATCACCACCGGCTCGTAGTCTTTTGCCGATTCCAGCTGGTCGTTGGCTCGTACCTCCCAGTTACGCTCGGCATCCTCGACAAACCCCATGGGCCGGCGCTGGTTGGCGTTGGACACGGCGGTACGCACCTCGTCCAAGGACAGGCCGTACTGGTTGAGCAACTGCGGCTCCACCGAGATACGTACCGCCGGCAGCGAACTGCCGCCGATCTGCACCTCCCCTACCCCGGACACCTGAGCCAGGCTCTGGGACAGGATGGTGTCGGCCAAATCGTACAGCTGGCCCTTCTGCAGCACATCCGAGGTCAGCGACAGCACCATGATCGGTGCCTGCGACGGGTTGATCTTCTTGTACGTCGGCATGCTGCGCATGCCGCTGGGCAGCAGGTTACGGGTGGCGTTGATCGCCGCCTGCACCTCACGCGCCGCACCGTCGATGTCACGCCCCATCTCAAAGCCGATGATCACCCGCGTAGAGCCCTGGTTGGAGCTGCTGGTCAGCGTGGTGACCCCCGCGATGCTGCCCAGCTTGCGTTCCAAAGGCGTGGCCACCGTGGCCGCCATCACCTCAGGGCTGGCGCCAGACAGGTTGGCCTGTACGACGATGACCGGGAAGTCCATCTGCGGCAGCGGCGCAACCGGCAACAGGCCGAAGCTGACCCCGCCAAGCAGCATGATCGCCAGGCTCAGCAGCATCGTCGCCACCGGGCGACGAATAAACGGTCCGGACAGGTTCATGCCTCGGCCTGCTTGGCGTCAGTGGCCGGGCGCCAGCGGCGCGCCAGGCGGTCGAAGTACAAGTAGATGACCGGCGTGGTGAACAGCGTCAGCACCTGGCTGACCAGCAGCCCGCCCACCATCACCAGGCCCAGCGGCTGGCGCAGCTCGGCGCCGGAACCGGTAGCGAGCATCAATGGCACGGCGCCGAACAGCGCGGCCAACGTCGTCATCAAAATCGGCCGGAAACGCAGCAATGCGGCCTGGTAGATGGCGTCCTGCGGGCTCATGCCCTGATTGCGCTCGGCCTCCAAGGCGAAGTCGATCATCATGATCGCGTTCTTCTTGACGATGCCGATCAGCAGAATGATGCCGATGATGGCGATCATCCCCAGGTCGTTGCCACTGATAAGCAACGCCAGCAACGCACCGACCGCCGCCGAGGGCAGGGTCGAGAGAATGGTCACCGGGTGGATGTAGCTCTCGTAGAGCACGCCGAGCACGATGTACATGGTCACCACGGCGGCGAGAATCAGCAGCAAGGTGCTCGACAGCGAGGCCTGGAAGGCTTCTGCCGCGCCCTGGAAGCGGGTTTGCACGCCAATCGGCATGCCGATTTCCTGCTGCACCTGCTCGATCACCTGGACCGCCTCGCCCAGCGATGCGCCATGGGCCAGGTTGAACGACATCATCACCGCCGGGAACTGGCCGATGTGCGAGATCGCCAACTGCGTCTGGCGCTGCTCGATACGCGCCAGCGCCGACAGCCGCACCTGGCCGCCATCGGTGGCCTTGACGTGGATCGACTCCAAGGCCTGCGGGCCGATGCTGGAGGCGGCTTGCGACTGCAGGACCACGCGGTACTGGCTGGCCTGGGTGTAAATGGTCGAGATCTGCCGCTGGCCGAAGGCGTCGTACAAGGCGTTGGTGATCTGCGAAACCGTGATGCCCAGGCGGCTGGCCATGTCGCGGTCAATCACCAGGTACACCTGCAGGCCCTTGTCCTGCAGGTCGCTGGCCACATCGGCAAGCTCCGCGCGCTGCTGCAGCGCCTGCACCAGCTTGCCGCTCCACTGCGCCAGCAGGTCGGCGTCAGGCGACGACAGGCTGAACTGGTACTGGGTGCGGCTGACCCGGTCCTCGATACTCAGGTCCTGGACCGGCTGCATGAACAGGCGGATGCCCACCAGCTTGTCGAGCTGCGGCTGCAGGCGGCTGATGACCTCGCCGGCCGTCACATCCCGCTCGCCGTGCGGCTTGAGGTTGATCAGCAAGCGCCCGCTGTTGAGCGTGGCGTTGTCGCCATCCACGCCGATGTAGGACGACAGGCTCTGCACCGCCGGGTCTTGCAGAATCACTTTACTCAGGGACTGCTGGCGTTCGCTCATGGCGGCGAACGAGGTGGACTGGGGAGCCTCGGAAATACCCTGGATGACGCCGGTGTCCTGCACCGGGAAGAAGCCCTTGGGCACGGCCATGTACAGGACCACGGTCAGCGCGAGGCTTGCTACCGCCACCAGCAGGGTCAGCGGCTGGTGCTTGAGCACCCACTGCAGGCCACGGCCGTAGTGCGCGATGAGCCAGTCGATCCAGGCACCACTGGCGCGGTAGAAACGGCTCTGCTCTTCTTCCTTTGGCTCACGCTTGAGCAGTCGTGCGCACATCATGGGGGTGAGGGTCAGCGACACGACCAGGGAAATCAGGATCGCCACCGCCAGCGTGATGGCGAACTCCCGGAACAGGCGGCCGACCACATCAGCCATGAACAGCAGCGGGATCAGTACCGCGATCAGCGAGAAGGTCAGCGAAATGAGGGTGAAGCCGATCTGCCGGGCGCCCTTGAGCGCGGCCTGCATGGGCGTTTCGCCTTCTTCGATGTGCCGCGAGATGTTCTCCAGCATGACGATGGCGTCGTCCACCACAAAACCGGTGGCAATGGTCAAGGCCATCAGGGTCAGGTTGTTGACCGAGAAACCGGCCAGGTACATCACGCCAAAGGTACCGATCAACGACAGCGGTACGGCAATCGACGGGATGAGCGTGGCGCTGAAGCGGCGCAGGAACACGAAGGTGACCATGACCACCAGAACGATGGCGATCAGCAGTTCGTGCTGCACGTCCTTGACGGCGGCGCGGATGGTCTGGGTACGGTCGGTCAGCACCGACACGTCAAGGCCGGCCGGCAGGTTGTCGGTGATCGAGGGCAGCAGCTCCTTGATCCGATCGACCACTTCGATGACGTTGGCACCGGGCTGGCGCTGAATATTCAGCAACACGGCCTGGTTTTCGTTGGCCCAGGCGGCAAGGCGCTCGTTTTCGGCGCCATCGACGATCTCGGCCACATCTTTCAGGCGCAGCGGTGCACCGTTGTTGTAAGCGAGGATCAGGTTGGCGTATTCCGCGGGGGAACGCAGTTGGTCATTGGCATCGAGCATCGACACCCGGGTCGGGCCATCGAAGTTGCCCTTGGGCTGGTTGACGTTGGACGCACCAATCAGCGTGCGCACGTCATCGAGGTTGAGGCCATTGGCCGCCAAGGCATCGACGTTGACCTTGATGCGTACCGCCTGGCGCTGGCCGCCGGCGATACTGACCATGCCCACGCCACTGATCTGGGCGAGTTTTTGTGCCACACGGGTGTCGACCAGGTCGTTGAGCTTGGGCAGCGGCATGGTCTTGGAGGAGATGGCCAGGGTCAGCACCGGCGTGTCGGCCGGGTTGACCTTGTTATAGACCGGTGGCGCCGGCAAGTCGCTGGGCAGCAGGTTGCTGGCCGCGTTGATCGCTGCCTGCACCTGTTGCTCGGCAACATCCATGTTCATGTCGAGGCTGAAGCGCAAGGTCAGCACCGACGCACCGCCGGAGCTGGTCGAGGCCATCTGGGTCAGCCCCGGCATCTGCCCGAACTGGCGTTCCAGCGGGGCGGTGACCGCACTGGTCATGACTTGCGGGCTGGCACCGGGGTACAAGGTCATGACCCGGATGGTCGGGTAATCGACCTGAGGCAGGGCCGACACCGGCAGCAGCTTATAGGCAATCAGGCCGGCCAGTACGATGGCCAGCATGCTCAGCGTGGTAGCGACCGGGCGCAGGATAAACAGGCGCGAGAGGTTCATGCGCCCGCCTTGCCTGCTTCACCGGCTTGGGCGGAGCCCTTGGCGTCCTGGCCCTGCAGGTGCTGGCCCGGGGTGGTTGGCACCTGCGAGCTGTCTTCGACCACGTCCACCTTGGTACCTTCGCGCAGACGGTCGGTGCCTTCCAGCACCAGGCGTTCGCCGGCGGCCAGGCCTTCGAGGATCACGCTGTTCTCGCCATCGCTGGCGCCAACCTTGAGCTTGCGCACATTGACGGTGTTCTGGGCGTTGATCACATAGGCAAACGTGCCGTCGTTGCCAAACTGGATGGCCGCTGCGGGGGCCATTACCACCTGTTTGAGGGTATCGGCCAGCAGGCGCACATTGACGAACTGGTTGGGGAACAGGGCCAGGTCCTTGTTCTCGAAACGGCCCTTGAACTTGAGGGTGCCGGTGGTGGTGTCGATCTGGTTGTCGATACTGCCCAGTACCCCGCTGGACTGCAGCTTGCTGTCGCTGCGATCCCAGGCCTCGACCGGCAGGCTGGCGCCGCTGCGGTAACGTTCCAGCACCGTGCTCAGTTCGGTTTCCGGCAGGGTGAATGCCACGTTGATCGGCTCAGTCTGGGTGATGACCACCAGCGCGGTGGTGTCGTTGGCGGCCACCAGGTTGCCCAGGTCGAGCTGACGCAGGCCTAGCCGGCCATTGATCGGCGCACGGATCTGGGTGAAATCGAGGTTCAGGCGCGCATCGTTGACCTGCGCCTGGTTGGTCTTGACCAAGCCCTGGAACTGCGCGACCTGGGCTTCGGCGGTGTCGAGGGTCTGTTTGGCGATGCTGTCTTCGGCGTACAGGCCTCTATAGCGCGCCACGTCTACCTGGGCGTTCTTCAGCTGTGCCTGGTTCTGCGCCAGGGTCCCTTCGGCTTGCTGCAGGGCAATGCGGTAGCTGCGCGGGTCGATCTCGGCGAGCAGGTCGCCGGCCTTGACCTGCTGGCCTTCCTTGAAGTGGATCTTGACCAGCTCACCGGCCACCCGGCTGCGCACATTGACGGTGTTGGTTGCGGTGACCGTGCCCAGGGCTTTGTAATACAGCGGAAAATCGCCAACCCGTACCGGCTCGACACGCACCGGCACCGGGTCGCTGGAGGCGCCGAACCCTGGGCGCCCGCCCTTGCCCATGCGCCCGTTGCTGGCCTCTTTGTGAGCAGGCGATGCGGGCCACAGCCACCAGGCCAGCAAGGCCACCAGCAGCAGGATCAGCAGGCCGACGAGCCAGCGACGAGGGGAACGGGAATTGGACGCTTGCATGGGTTGAACGAACCTTGTTCGGAATAACGACGTGGGAAGGGTTGAACGATAAGCACTGGCATCGTTTTAGCAAAGGCCCTTTACCAGAGGTTTACCTTTGGCTGACGTTGCCAAAATGCTGAACTTTAAACGAAAACGGCCCGGAAATCGTTCCGGGCCGTTACAGGGTGTTGCTTGGAGCGGTTGAGGGCAGAAGAGTTCCTTGAGCAGTGCCGACCCTTTCGCGGGGCCTGCCCCCACAGGTTTCGCCACAATGCTTCAGGCGGGTAGTGAACCTGTGGGAGCGGGCTTGCCCCACGAAAGGGTCGGCACAGGTGAACTCACCTGCCCGACCAGCCGTTACTTCAGAACAGCCAGCGCTGCCTCGTAGTTCGGCTCTTCAGCGATCTCACCGACCAGCTCGCTGTGCAGCACCTTGTCATTTTCGTCCAGCACCACCACTGCACGGGCAGCCAGGCCAGCCAGCGGGCCGTCGGCGATGGCAACACCGTAGTTCTCGAGGAACTCGGCGCCACGCAGGGTCGACAGGTTCTTCACGTTCTCCAGGCCTTCGGCACCGCAGAAGCGCGCCTGGGCGAACGGCAGGTCGGCGGAAATGCACAGCACCACGGTGTTGGCCACATCGTTGGCCTGGGCATTGAACTTGCGCACCGAGGTGGCGCAGGTTGGGGTGTCGACGCTCGGGAAGATGTTCAGCACCTTGCGCTTGCCGGCGTAGTCCTGCAGCGACTTGTCGGCCAGGCCTTCACCCACCAGCGAGAAGGCTGGGGCCTGAGCACCGGCCTGCGGCAGGTTGCCCTTGACCTGAACCGGGTTGCCTTTGAGAGTCACTTGAGCCATGGACGAATTCCTTATGCGGGGTTTGAAAAGGACACTGAGTTAAGCATGAAGGCGGCCGGGTGCCTATGGGTGAAGCTAAAATTGTTCTATTGCCAGACAATTTTTGTGGACAAAAAAATGCCCAGATCGCAACACGCGACCTGGGCATTGCTTGTTACCGGGCTTTGATTAGCTCAGCAAGCCGTAAACCACCGACGTCAGCGCAACCACGCCAACCGCGACCACGAACACGTTGGACATCGCCCCGCTGTACTTGCGCATCGAAGGCACGCGGCGAATGGCATACATCGGCATCAGGAACAGCAGCACGGCGATGATCGGGCCGCCCAGCGATTCGATCATGCCCAGAATGCTCGGGTTGAGGGTGGCGACGATCCAGCAGACCACCAGCATCAGTGCAGCGACCACTCGGTCCAGAGCCTTGGCACCCGGACGCGCGCCAGTCTTGGCAATGATGCCTTTCAAGCCTTCGCTGGCACCAATGTAGTGGCCCAGGAACGACTTGGCGATGGCGATGAAGGCAATCAGCGGCGCAGCAAACTCGATGGTCGGGTTGCTGAAGTGGTTGGCCAGGTACGACAGGATCGACAGGTTCTGCGCCTTGGCTTCAGCCAGCTGAGCGCTGCTGAGGGTCAGCACGCAGCTGAAGACGAAGAACAGCACCATAGCCACCATCAGCAGGTGGGCGCGGGCGAGGATCTGGCCGCTGCGCTCATCGGCATGCTCGCCGTAACGGCGCTTCTGGTCGACGGCGAACGCCGAGATGATCGGCGAGTGGTTGAACGAGAACACCATCACAGGAATCGCCAGCCACACGGTGTGCAGGAAGGCCGAGCCCGACGGCAGTTGCGTGGCGCTGTCAAGAATACCGCCAGTCCAGTGCGGCACCAGGTACAGGCCCAGCAGCGCCAGGGCAACGATGAACGGGTAGACCAGCAGGCTCATGACCTTGACCGTGGCCTGTTCACCGCACCGCACGATGGCCAGCAGGCCCAGGATCAGCACGAACGACAGGAGCGCCCGTGGTGGCGGCGTCATGTGCAGCTGGTGCTCCATGAAGCTGGTGACGGTGTTGGTCAGCGCCACGCTATAGATAAGCAGGATCGGGAAAATGGCGAAGAAGTACAGCACGGTGATCAGTGCACCGGCGGTGATGCCGAAATGCTCCTCGACCACTTCGGTGATGTCCCCGCCCTTGCGCCCGGAGAGGACGAAACGGGTCAGGCCGCGGTGGGCGAAGTAGGTCATCGGGAAGGCCAGCACGGCCAGGATGATCAGCGGCCAGAAGCCACCGAGGCCAGCATTGATGGGCAGGAATAAAGTACCTGCGCCGATGGCGGTGCCGAACAGGCCCAGCATCCAGGTGGTGTCTTGACGTGCCCAGCTGCCCAAGGCTGCCGGGGTCGATTCTTCATAGCGCCGTTCGACGCTTGGGGCCTGCTCATTCATTCCGGGTGTAGCTCCACTCGCAAGACTGCAACAGGGCTGGGAATGGCGAAACAGACGCTTCGCGCTCCCCAACCAAAAAGAGGGGCGCGATTGTGCACTGAAATTGGGCGGTTGCGAAGCCCCGTCCGAGGGACGGTTGCACTTGTCATGACAACTTGGTGAAACCAAGGGGCCGCGTCACCCGCATTCGCGGGGCAAGCCCGCCCCCACAGGCCCTATGCTGCGCCTGTGGGAGCGGGCTTGCCCCGCGAATGGGGCGCGAAGCGGCCCCCTTGTCACATCACTTCTGAACGGCGGCGAACGCCTCGGCAACCTGTTGCAGGTTGGCCGGACGCAGGCCGGACATGCACACCCGACCACTGTCGATCAGGTACACACCGAACTCGTCGCGCAGGCGACGCACCTGCTCGACGCTGAAACCGGTGTAGCTGAACATGCCGCGCTGACGCAGGAAGAACTGGAAGTCCTGACCAGGTATCAGCACGGCCAAGGCATCGACCAACGCCTGACGCATGTCCAGGATACGTTTACGCATCACTTCGACTTCTGCCGCCCACTGGGCATTGAGCGCCGCATCGCCCAGCACGCCAGCGACCAGCTGGGCACCGAAGTTGGGTGGGCTGGAGTAGTTGCGGCGTACGGTAGCCTTGAGCTGGCCGAGCACGCTCTGCGCGGTGGCGTCATCGTCGCAGACCACCGACAGGCCCCCTACCCGCTCGCCGTACAGCGAGAAGATTTTCGAGAACGAGTTGCTGACCAGGCACGGTACGCCGGCACGGGCCATTTCGCGGATGGCGTAGGCATCTTCCACCAGGCCCTCACCAAAGCCCTGGTAGGCGATGTCGAGGAACGGGATCAGCTGACGCGACTTGACCACTTCCACCACCTGCTGCCACTGGTTCTGGTCCAGGTCGGCGCCGGTCGGGTTGTGGCAGCACGGGTGCAGCAGCACGACGCTGTTGGCCGGCAGGGTCTGCAGGGTTGCCAACATGCCATCGAAGTCGACGCCACGGCTGACCGGGTCGAAGTACGGGTAGGTGTTCACCTTGAACCCGGCACCTTCGAAGATGGCACGGTGGTTGTCCCAGGTCGGGTTGCTGACCCAGACTTCAGACTGCGGGAAATAACGCTTGAGGAAGTCGGCACCGACTTTCAGTGCGCCAGAACCCCCTACGGTCTGCACGGTGGCCACGCGCCCGCCGGTCACGGCCGGGTGATCGGCACCGAACAGCAGCGCCTGGATGGCCTGGCGGTAGCTGGCCAGGCCTTCCATCGGCAGGTACAGCGACGCTTCGTGAGCAACGCCTGCGATGCGTTTCTCGACGGCATCCACCGCCGCCAGTTGTGGCACCACGCCGGCTTCATCGTAGTACAGGCCGATACTCAAGTTGACCTTGTCGGCACGGGGATCGGCCTTGAAGGTTTCCATCAGCGAGAGAATCGGGTCGCCGGCATAGGCATCGACATGTTTGAACACAGCGTGCAGCTCCTTGGATCAGGACAGTTCGGAATGGCTGCCCTGAGGATACCCGGAGTCGCGGTGGAGGAACATCACCTATTGTGCAGGTTGTCTATGCAAGCGTGCACAGCTGCCGATCTGCAGCAACGGGCGGGTTCAGCCCAGCAGTGCGTTCAGGCCCTGCAACTCCTGCTCGGTCAGTGCCACGCCCTCCTCCTCGGCCACCTCACGCTCGCGGTAACGCCGCTCCCCTGGCATCCGCGTCAAGCCCACTGCCTGCATTTGCTCGACCAGCTCGCGGCTGCGCTGGGCAAACCGCTCGCCTTCGGCCTTGCTCGGGTCGATGACGATGATCAATTGCCCCGTCCAGGGGGTCTTGGCCCCAGGATGCCCGGACCAATCGAACTCCCAAGAGAAATGCCCACCCGTCAGGGCCGCCGCTAGCAGCTCCACCATCATCGACAACGCCGAGCCCTTGTGCCCGCCAAACGGCAGCAAGGCGCCGCCTTCCAGGATCGCCTTGGGGTCGGTGGTGGGCTGGCCTGCGGCATCCACGCCCATACCCTCAGGTAGCTGTTGGCCGGCCCGTGCGGCGATCTGCACGTCACCATGGGCCATGGCGCTGGTAGCCATGTCGAAGACGATCGGGTCGTGTTCGGCGCAGGGCGCTGCAAAGGCAATGGGGTTGGTGCCGAACAAGGGTTTGCGTGCACCGTGCGGCACCACGCAGGTCATGCTGTTGACCACGCTCAGGGCCACCAGGCCCTCTTCGGCGAACGGCTCTACATCCGGCCACAGTGCCGCGAAGTGGTGCGAGTTGTGAATCGCCAGCACAGCAATGCCAGCGTTGCGTGCCTTGGCCACCAACAGCTCACGGGCCGCTGCCAGCGCCGGCTGAGCAAAACCGCCCGCTGCATCGACGCCTACATAGCCAGCCGCCACATCGCTGACCTTCGGCCTGGCTTGGCCATCGACCCAGCCACTGGCCAGGGTCGAGACATAGCCCGGCATACGGAACACGCCATGGCTGTGAGCGCCATCGCGCTGGGCACTGGCGCAGTTGTGGGCCAGTACCTGGGCCACGGTTGCACTGCAGCCATGACGCTGGAAGATCGCCTGCAACAGGTTCTGCAGCTCGGTAAAAGGCACGCGCACGACGGTGCCGGTGGAAGGTGCGGACATCTGAAGCTCCTTGTTGGAATTGGAATGGCTACAGCGTTGCAACGACAAAAACTTTCCTGCATGTGACAGCTATCTGTCAAATATTGACTTGATGACAGAAAACATTCATTTTCTATCGCAAGCCTCACCCCCGGAGAGACAGCATGAGCCAACTGATCAAGCAACGCCTGGAAAACAGCCTGCAAGGGGCTGCCGCCTCAGGCCGCACGATCGCCAGCTACATGCTCGCCAACCTGCATGAACTGCCCTTCCAGACCTCGGCCAGCATTGCCGCCAAGCTCGGCGTCAGCGAATCCAGTGTCGGCCGTTTCTGCCGCTCGTTAGGTTATGCCCACCTCAAGGCGCTCAAGCAAGACCTGCAGAGCGACCTGGGCGATGGCCCATGGCTGGTGGGTGACCGCTTGCAAGACTACCGCCAGAATCATGATGCCCGCGACAACGCCGGCAGCCTGGAGCTGGAAATCGCCGCCCTGGTACGTGTGCACGAGTACCGCCAGAGCGAGCCATGGCACCGCGCGGCGCAACGCCTGGCGAGCAAACCGCGGGTATTTGTCGCCGGCTTTCAGACCGAACGCGGCGTCGCCATGTGCATGAGCCACCTGCTGCAATACCTGCGCGATGGCGTACAGCTGGTCGACATCAGCGCCGGGCATTTCGGTGACGTGCTGCTGGGCCGCGCCGCAGACAGCGCCCTGGTGGTGTTCGAGGCCCGCCGCTATTCACGCCACGCCCTGCAGCTGTGCCAGAAGGCGCGCGAGGCTGGCATTGCGGTCACCCTGGTGACCGACACCTTCTGTGACTGGGCCGATGCCAACGCCGACGAGGTGTTCCGCATCCCCACCGAGTTCAATCTGTTCTGGGAATCCACCGCGACCATGCTGTCGTGGGTGCACCTGATGGTCAACGAGGTCTGCAAGAAGCTCGGGCCGGATGTTGAAAAACGCTTGGAAGCGACTGCCGCTCTACATAACGAATTCGTCGGCTACACCTCGTGGCCGTCGGCAAAACAACAATAGCAAGAGTGCAAGAGGTGCGAGATGAACAAGACCATGGCTATGGTGGGTGCGTGTGCCCTGCTGCTGACGGGCGCCGCCAGTGCCGAAACCCTGCGCTTCGCCACCGAGGGCGCCTACCCGCCCTTCAACTATGTCGACGCCAATAACCAGCTGCACGGCTTCGACATCGACATTACCCACGCCTTGTGCGAACAGATGAAAGTCGAGTGCACGCTGGTGGCCCAGGATTGGGAAGGCATCATCCCGGCCCTGATGGCACGCAAGTATGACGCGGTGGTCGCATCAATGATCGACACCGAAGAGCGCCGCAAGAAAATCGCCTTCACCGACCATTACTACCGCACTCCGCTGACCGTGGCCGTGGCCAAGGACAGCAAGATCAGCGACGCCCAGAACAACTTCGTCGGCTACACCGTTGGCGCCCAGTCCTCGTCGACCCAGGCCATCTATGCCGAAGACGTTTACGGCAAAGCGGGTGCCGACGTGAAACTGTACCCGACCATGGACGAGGCCAACGCCGACCTGGCTGCGGGCCGCCTGGACGGTGTGATCGCCGACAAGTTCCCCCTGCACGAGTGGATGAACAAGAACGGCCAGGACTGCTGCAAGATCCTCGGCGACGTCGCCGACACCAAGGCCGACGCGGCCATTGCCGTGCGCAAGGACGACGAAGCGCTGCGCCAGCGCCTGAATACCGCGCTGCAACAGATCGTTGCCAACGGTACCTACCAGAAGATCGCCAGCAAGTACTTCGCTTTCGATATCTACAACTGATCTGTAGGAGCGGCCTTGCGTCGCGAAAGGGCCACAAAGCGGCCCCCTGCAATCTGTGCCGCGGCATACACCCTGGGGCTGCTCCGCAGCCCTTTCGCGACACAAGGCCGCTCCTACAAAGAGAACCCGTTGCCCACCTTAGGGGTTTGTCATGCTCGATCAATTGTCCTTGCTGTCCTTCGCCAGCGGAGGCTGGGGCCAAGCGTTGCTGGCCGGCGCCCTGGTCACCGTTTCGCTGGCCCTCGCCTGCCTACCCATCGGCCTGCCGCTGGGCTTGGTCGTGGCACTTGCGGCGCGCTCGCGCAAACGCCTGCCACGGGCCTGGGCCACGACCTTTTCTACCGTGTTCCGCGGCCTGCCCGAACTGCTGACCTTGCTGATCATCTATTACGGCTGCCAGATCGCGGCGCAGAAAGTGCTGGCCGCCATGGGTTACCAAGGCGAGTTCCTGATCAACACGTTCCTCGCCGCCATGATCGCGTTCAGCCTGGTGTTTGCCGCGTTCTCCAGCGAAATCTGGCTGGCGGCGTTCAAGACCCTGCCCAAAGGGCAGCTTGAAGCGTGCACGGCGCTGGGCCTGAGCAAACGCACAGGCTTCTTCAAGGTGGTGCTGCCACAACTGACACGCATCGCGCTGCCTGGCCTGTCCAACAACTGGCTGTCGTTGCTCAAGGACACCTCGCTGGTGTCGACCATCTCGCTGGTCGATCTGATGCGCCAAACCAATCTGGCAGTCAGCGTGACCAAGGAACCGATGTTCTTCTATGGCGTTGCCTGCCTGGGCTACCTGCTGTTCTCGGCGGTCTCGGGCCGGGTCTTTGCCTTCATCGAGCGGCGTAGCAGCCGTCACCTGCAAGGAGCCCGGGCATGAACTTCGAACAATGGCTGGCGGTAGTCCTCGACCCCGACCTGCTGGAACGCTACGGCCCACGCTTCGTCGATGGCCTGCTGGTGACGGCCAAACTGGTGGCAATCTCCTTTACCCTCGGTGCCGTGCTCGGCCTGTTGCTGGCGCTGGCACGCTTGTCGCGCAGCCAAGTGCTGCAGCGCATTTCAGCCGGGTATGTGTACTTCTTCCGCGGCTCGCCGCTGCTGGCCCAGTTGTTCCTGCTTTATTACGGCCTCGGCTCGTTGAAAGGTTTTTGGCAGGACGTCGGCCTGTGGTGGTTCTTCCGCGAAGCGTGGTTCTGCACGTTGCTGGCATTCACCCTGAACACCGCCGCCTATCAGGCCGAGATTTTCCGCGGCAGCCTGATGGCGGTCGCGCCTGGGCAGTACGAGGCAGCGCGGGCGCTGAACCTGAGCCGTACGACCACCTTCTTCAAGGTGATCCTGCCGCAGTCATTGCTGGTGGCCATCGGCCCACTGGGCAATGAACTGATCCTGATGATCAAGGCCAGCGCCATTGCTTCGCTGGTGACCATCTACGACCTGATGGGCGTGACCAAACTGGCGTTCTCGCGCAGTTTCGACTTCCAGATCTACCTGTGGGCCGCCGTGCTTTACCTGGTGATCGTCGAGCTGGTGCGGCGCCTCCTGAAACACCTGGAAGCCCGCCTGGGCCGCCACCTGAACTGACCGAAGGATACGTTCCATGCATTGCCAGACTCTCGTCCTCGGCGCCGGCATTGTCGGCGTCAGCACCGCGCTGCACCTGCAGGCGCGTGGGCGCCAGGTGATTCTGATCGACCGCGATGAACCCGGCAGCGGTACCAGCCATGGCAACGCCGGGCTGATCGAGCGCTCCAGCGTCATCCCGTATGCCTTCCCACGGCAAGCGGGTGCGCTGCTGCGTTACGGCCTGAACCGCCAGCCAGATGTGCGCTACAGCCTGTTGCACTTGCCCAAGGCCGCACCCTGGCTGTGGCGCTACTGGCGCCAGTCGGCGCCGGGGCGCCTGGCGGGTGCCGCCGCCGACATGCTGCCGCTGGTACAGCGCTGCGTCGAGGAACATGACGCCCTGATCGAGGCCGCCGGCCTTGAAGGGCTGGTACAGGCCAAGGGCTGGATCGAGGTGTTCCGCGACCCGGCCCTGTTCAAACAGGCCAAGGACGAGGTCAAAGGCCTGAGCCGCTACGGGCTGCAATACGAGATTCTCGAATGCGGGCAATTGCAGGCCCGCGAGCATCAGTTGGACAGCACCGTGGTCGGCGGCATTCATTGGCTCGACCCGAAGACCGTGAACAACCCCGGCGGCCTCACCCGCGGCTATGCCGCGCTGTTCGTCCAGCGTGGCGGGCAGTTCCTGCATGGCGATGCGCGCAGCCTACGCCAGGTCCAAGGGCAATGGCAGGTCGACAGCCAGCGCGGCGCCATCACCGCAGACGAAGTGGTCGCTTGCCTCGGCCCACAGTCGGCGGACCTCTACGAAGGCCTTGGCTACCAGATCCCGCTGGCAATCAAGCGCGGCTACCACATGCACTACACCACCCGTGACGGTGCGCAACTTGAACACTCGGTCTGCGATACCCAAGGCGGCTACGTGCTGGCGCCCATGGCCCGAGGCGTGCGCCTGACCACCGGCATCGAGTTTGCTGCCAGCGACGCGCCAGGCAACGAAATCCAGCTGCGCCGCTGCGAGGCCTTGGCCCGGCGCTTGTTCCCGGCGCTCGGCGAACGCCTCGACGACACCCCTTGGCTTGGCCGTCGCCCGTGCCTGCCGGACATGCGCCCGGTGATTGGCCCTGCCCCTCGGCACCCAGGCCTGTGGTTCAACTTCGGGCACGCCCACCATGGCCTCACCCTTGGCCCGGTCAGTGGCCGGCTGCTGGCAGAGCTGCTGACCGGCGAGCACCCCTTTACCGATCCTGCGCCCTACAGCGCGACCCGTTTCGACTGAACCCTGCGGAGAACAACAATATGACCGCCCCTTTGAGCCTTGCCAGCCTCGCACCAGAACCCGACCCACGCCCCGTGCTGATCCGCATCGAGGGCCTGAACAAGCACTATGGTGCGTACCATGTGTTGCGCGACATCAACCTGCAGGTGCGCGAAGGCGAGCGCATCGTGCTGTGCGGCCCCTCCGGTTCGGGCAAGTCGACCCTGATCCGCTGCATCAACCGCCTGGAAGTGGCCGAACAAGGCAGCGTCAAGGTGGATGGCACCGACCTGGCCGCCACCACGCGTCAGGCCAGCCAGATCCGCAGCGAGATCGGTATGGTGTTCCAACACTTCAACCTGTTCCCGCACATGAGCGTGCTCGACAACTGCCTGCTGGCGCCCACCAGCGTGCGCGGCCTGTCGCGCAAGGACGCCGAAGAGCGGGCGCGGATGTACCTGTGCAAGGTCGGTATCGAATGCCAGGCGCACAAATACCCCAGCCAGCTTTCCGGCGGCCAGCAACAGCGCGTGGCCATTGCCCGCGCCCTGTGCATGAAGCCGCGCATCATGCTGTTCGATGAGCCGACCTCGGCACTGGACCCGGAGATGGTTGCCGAGGTGCTGGATGTGCTGGTGCAACTGGCTGGTACGGGCATGACGATGCTGTGTGTCACCCATGAAATGGGCTTTGCCCGGCAGGTAGCCGAGCGGGTGCTGTTTCTTGAGGGCGGGCAGATCATCGAGGACAGCCCGCCGCAGGTGTTCTTCAATCAGCCCAAGACAGAGCGGGCCAAAGGGTTCCTGGCGCAGATTCTGCACTGAAGCACTTGCTGGCCTGTACTGCTTCTTCGCGGGTTTGCCCGCGAAGAGGCCAGTCCAGGCCCTTTCATTGCACCGCTGCAATGAACCAACTGCGTCGTTAAATATAATTGACCTCACCCCCTGCCAAACCCTTGCCGCTACAGGCCTGCACCGGTTTAACCCCCCTGAATTCGGCGCATTCCCCGCTCCAAAGCCTCTACCAGTCGTTTGACATATCGAACGGCTCTGGCAAGCTATCAACAAGTCCCGACCGGAATCGTCGCCTCTGACGAGCCGGCAGTGCTCGGGGCTTCAGGTCGTACTCAAGGCCCCGGCCGTGCGCCTGCACAACAACGACAGGTCGAACCTGTCCCAAGGTGACATATGTCCAACAGCAACATTGGCAACAAGAAACCCTCCCTGCGCAAACCCGTCGTCCTGATGACCATGGGCAGCCAAGAGCGCAAAGGCCATGACTATCAGGTCATGACCCACAAATACATCACTCCGCTGGTCGAATTCGCCGATTGCGTCCCGGTCCTGGTACCCACCTGCTGTGGCACCGAAGACCTCGAGACCTATCTGGACATGGCCGACGGCGTCTACCTGACCGGTGCCGGCAGCAACATCGACCCGGCCCTGTATGGCCAGGAAAACGAAACCCCAGGCAAAGGCCAGGACAAGGCACGCGACCTGTTCGACATCCCGCTGGTCAAGGCGGCCATCAAGCGTGGCCTGCCGATCTTCGGCATCTGCCGTGGCATGCAGGAAATCAACGTAGCCCTGGGTGGCGACATCTACCAGAAGGTGTACGCCGAGCCCGGCTTCAACGACCACCGGGAAAACCCCGAAGACCCGGTCGAGGTGCAGTACGCTCAGGTGCATGGCGTGAAGATCAAGCCGGGCAGCTGGCTGCGCGACACCCTGGGCTGCGACGAGATCCGTGTGAACTCGCTGCATGGCCAAGGCCTGCGCAACCTGGGTAAAGGCCTCGAGCCAATCGCCCTCGCCGAAGACGGCCTGGTCGAGGCAATCCATGCCCCGAGCATTTCGCCCTTCCTGTTCGCGGTGCAGTGGCACCCGGAGTGGCAAGCCGCGAAAAACCCTGATTCGATCAAGATCTTCCAGGCCTTCGGCGACGCTTGCCGCGCCCAGGTTCGCAAGGCCCAAGTCAAGCACCATCAAGCTGCCTGACACAAAGCTTCGTTAGCTTTGATCGCGGGGCGGCGCAAGGCCGCCCCCGCTTCCCCGGTCACCCTCTGCTGGTCCCAGAACTCTTCCCGTGGATGCGGGCGGCGGGCTTGTGCCTGTCTCCGCGATCGTTTTTTCCCTTCCCCTCTAGAGATACGATGACTGATTGCTAGGAACCTGGCTGTCAGGGTTCATGCGTGATCGGCCGTAGCCTCATCCGGCCTCTTCGCGGGGCAAGCCCGCTCCCACAGGGTTCCAAGGCCCAGCAAATCCTGTGGGAGCGGGCTTGCCCGCGAAGAGGCCGGCGCACCGCCCATCCACCGCCAGGGAAAAAAATGCAAAGAGGGACTAGTCATCGCACATGTTGTACGATAACTTACCTCTATCGCTTCTACACACCCTCACCCAAGCGCCACAGGATGCCCATAACAATGAATCCACAAGAACTGAAATCCATCCTCTCCCACGGCCTGCTGTCTTTCCCAGTCACCGACTTCAACGCCCAGGGTGATTTCAACCAGGCGGGCTACATCAAGCGTCTGGAATGGCTCGCCCCCTACGGCGCCAGCGCCCTGTTCGCCGCCGGGGGGACCGGTGAGTTCTTCTCCCTGGCTGCCAGCGAGTACAGCCAGGTGATCAAGACCGCTGTCGATACCTGCGCCACCTCGGTGCCGATCCTCGCCGGTGTCGGTGGCTCGACCCGCCAGGCCATCGAATACGCGCAAGAAGCCGAGCGCCTGGGTGCCAAGGGCCTGCTGCTGCTGCCCCACTACCTGACCGAAGCCAGCCAGGAAGGCGTCGCCGCCCACGTCGAGGCCGTGTGCAAATCGGTGAAGATTGGTGTGGTGGTCTACAACCGTAACGTCTGCCGGTTGAATGCCGACCTGCTGGAAAAGCTCGCCGAGCGCTGCCCGAACCTGATCGGCTACAAGGACGGCCTGGGTGACATCGAGCTGATGGTGTCGATCCGTCGCCGTCTGGGCGATCGTTTCAGCTACCTGGGTGGTCTGCCGACCGCTGAGGTGTATGCTGCGGCCTACAAGGCCCTGGGCGTGCCGGTCTACTCCTCCGCCGTGTTCAACTTTGTGCCGAAGACCGCGATGGACTTCTACCACGCGATTGCCCGCGAGGACCACGCCACCGTGGGCAAGCTGATCGACGATTTCTTCCTGCCGTACCTGGACATCCGTAACCGCAAGGCCGGTTACGCGGTCAGCATCGTCAAGGCCGGCGCCAAGCTCGCCGGGTACGACGCCGGCCCGGTGCGCACGCCGCTGACCGACCTGACCGCTGAAGAATACGAAATGCTCGCAGCCCTGATGGACAAGATGGGTCCGCAATAAGCGAGCCCCTGCGGCCTGCCCCTGCCGCACCCGGAGTGGGAAGCCCCCACTCCGGCTACAACGCGTGAGCCCGTACAAAAATAACTAGTGGGAGTATTACCAGCATGCAAGCGACTAAAAAGACGCATGTGCGCTACCTGATCCTGTTCATGCTGTTTCTGGTGACCACGATCAACTATGCCGACCGCGCCACCATTGCAATCGCAGGCTCCAGCCTGCAGAAAGACCTCGGCATTGACGCCGTCACCCTCGGTTATATCTTCTCCGCCTTTGGATGGGCTTACGTGGCTGGCCAGATACCTGGTGGCTGGCTGCTCGACCGTTTCGGCTCCAAGAATGTCTACGCCTTCAGCATCTTTACCTGGTCGCTGTTCACCCTGCTGCAAGGGTTTGTCGGTGGCCTTCCGGTGGCGTGGGCAGTGGTCACGTTGTTCACCCTGCGCTTTCTGGTCGGTTTCGCCGAAGCCCCGTCGTTCCCGGGCAACGCCCGTATCGTCGCGGCCTGGTTCCCCACCGCAGAACGCGGCACGGCGTCGGCCATCTTCAACTCGGCACAGTACTTCGCCACCGCACTGTTCGCCCCGATCATGGGCTGGATTGTGTTCAGCTTCGGCTGGGAACACGTATTCGTGGTGATGGGCGGCCTCGGCATCCTGTTCTCCTACGTGTGGATGAAGACCATTCACAACCCCAAGCAGCACCCACGCATCAGCCAAAGCGAGCTTGAACACATCGAGCAAAACGGCGGCCTGGTGGACATGGACCAGAAACGCGGCAGCGACGGCCCGAAATGGGGCTACATCAAGCAGTTGCTGACCAGCCGCATGCTGCTGGGCGTTTACCTGGGCCAGTACTGCATCAACGCCATCACCTACTTCTTCCTGACCTGGTTCCCGGTGTACCTGGTGCAGGAGCGTGAGATGACCATCCTCAAGGCCGGCATCATCGCCTCGCTGCCGGCCATTTGCGGCTTCATCGGCGGCGTGCTGGGCGGGGTGCTGTCGGATTGGCTGCTGCGCCGTGGCAACTCGCTGACCTTCTCGCGCAAGCTGCCGATTGTCTGCGGCCTGTTGCTGTCGACCACCATGGTCTTCTGCAACTACGTCGATGCGGAGTGGATGGTGGTCGGCTTCATGACCCTGGCCTTCTTCGGCAAGGGCATTGGCGCCCTGGGCTGGGCCGTGGTCGCCGACACCTCGCCCAAGCAGATAGCCGGCCTCTCGGGCGGCCTGTTCAACACCTTCGGCAACATCGCGTCGATCACCACGCCCATCGTCATCGGCTACATCATCAGCGCCACTGGCTCGTTCAAATGGGCCCTGGTGTATGTGGGTGCCAACGCCCTGGTCGCGGTGTTCAGCTACCTGGTGATCGTCGGCCCGATCAAGCGCATCGAGCTGCATGAAGCCCCAAAGGCTGAAGCCGACGTCGCCGCCAATGGCGACTTGGCCAGCGCCCGACACTGAGTGAACACGCCCGCGCCGGCACCTGCCGAGCGCGGGCAGATGTAAAAAGCCTGAGCAATCACAAGAAGGGCCCCGAACATGCAGTTGATCGAACACTCCGACTCGCCCCGCTACGTCCGCCTGCACGACGACGACAATGTCGTGGTGGTGGTCAACGACGGCGGCCTGGGCGAAGGCGCCCGCTTCGCCGATGGCCTGACCCTGGTCGAAGGCGTGCCGCAGAGCCACAAGGTCGCCACCGTGCTGATCGCCAAAGGCGAGCCCGTGCGCCGCTATGGGCAGATCATCGGTTACGCCCTGGAAGACTTGCGCCAGGGCAGCTGGGTCCAGGAAAGCCAGCTGGCCATGCCTGAAGCCCCGGCGCTGGACAGCCTGCCGCGCTGCGATGCCATCCCCGACGCCCTGCCGCCGCTCGACGGCTTTACCTTCGAGGGCTACCGCAATGCCGACGGCACCGTCGGCACCCGCAACATCCTTGGCATCACCACCACCGTGCAATGCGTGACCGGCGTGCTGGAGCATGCGGTCAAGCGCATTCGCCAAGAGCTGCTGCCCCATTACCCCAACGTCGATGACGTGGTCGCCATCACCCACAGTTACGGCTGCGGCGTGGCGATCAACGCCCGCGATGCGTACATCCCGATCCGCACCGTGCGCAACCTGGCGCGCAACCCTAACCTTGGGGGCGAAGCGCTGGTCATCAGCCTGGGCTGCGAAAAACTGCAGGCCGGCCAGGTGATGCATGACAACGACCCGTCGGTGGACCTCAGCGACCCGTGGCTGTACCGCCTGCAGGATGCCAGCCTGGGCTTCGGCGAAATGATCGAGCAGATCATGGCCCTGGCTGAGACCCGCTTGAAGAAGCTCGACCAGCGCCGTCGCGAAACGGTGCCCGCCAGCGAGCTGATCCTGGGTATGCAGTGTGGCGGCAGCGATGCATTCTCTGGCATCACCGCCAACCCGGCGCTGGGCTATGCCTCTGACCTGCTGGTGCGCGCCGGCGCAACCGTGCTGTTCTCGGAAGTGACCGAGGTGCGTGACGCCATCTACATGCTGACCTCCCGCGCCGAGAACCAGGACGTGGCCGAGGCGCTGGTGCGTGAGATGGACTGGTACGACCGCTACCTGCAACAAGGTGCGGCCGACCGCAGCGCCAACACCACGCCGGGCAACAAGAAAGGCGGCCTGTCCAACATCGTCGAAAAGTCCTTGGGCTCGATCGTGAAGTCCGGCAGCGGCGCTATTCAGGGCGTGCTCGGCCCAGGCGAGCGGGTTGCACGTAAAGGCCTGATCTTCTGCGCCACCCCGGCCAGCGACTTTGTCTGCGGCACCTTGCAACTGGCCGCCGGCATGAACCTGCATGTCTTCACCACCGGCCGCGGCACCCCCTACGGCCTGGCCATGGCGCCGGTGGTCAAGGTGTGCACCCGCACCGAGCTGGCCCAGCGCTGGCCTGACCTTATCGACATCGATGCAGGGCGCATCGCCACAGGCCGCGCAAGCATCGAGGAACTGGGTTGGGAGCTGTTCCACTACTACCTGGACGTGGCCAGCGGCCGCAAACAGACCTGGGCCGAACAGCACAGGCTGCACAACGACATCACCCTGTTCAACCCGGCGCCAATCACCTGATGTAGCGGTTTGGCGTGGACGCTGTGGGAGCGGGCTGGCCCGCGAAGCAGCCAACGCAATGCATGGCACCGGCTTTGCCGGTGTTCGCGGGCAAGCCCGCTCCCACACGTACCGTGCCGTCCTTCAGCCTTTCATTTCATCAAAGGAGCACCCCATGCCTGAGATCCTCGGCCACAACTTCATCGCCGGCCAGCGCAGCGCCGCTGGCTCGCGACGCTTGCAGAGCCTGGACGCCACCACTGGCGAGGCCCTGCCCTACAGCTTTGCCCAAGCCACCGAGACCGAGGTGGACCAGGCGGCCCAGGCAGCCGCTGCGGCCTTCGTCGAGTTCCGCCAACTGGCCCCGGCGCGCCGCGCCGAGTTCCTTGATGCCATCGCCGCCGAGCTGGATGAACTGGACGACGCCTTCGTCGCCATCGTCTGCCGCGAAACCGCACTGCCTATGGCGCGTATCCAAGGCGAGCGCGGGCGTACCAGTGGCCAGATGCGCCTGTTCGCGCACGTCCTGCGCCGCGGTGACTACCTCGGTGCACGCATCGACCTGGCCCTGCCGGATCGCCAACCGCTGCCTCGCGTCGACCTGCGCCAGATGCGCATTGGCGTAGGCCCGGTCGCCGTGTTCGGTGCCAGCAACTTCCCACTGGCCTTCTCGACTGCCGGTGGCGACACCGCCGCCGCCCTGGCCGCAGGTTGCCCCGTGGTGTTCAAGGCGCACAGCGGCCACATGGCCACTGCCGACCTGGTCGGGTGTGCCATCCAGCGCGCCGCCGAGCGCACCGGCATGCCCAAGGGCGTGTTCAACATGGTCTTTGGTGGCGGTGTCGGCGAATGGCTGGTCAAGCACCCGGCGATCCAGGCGGTCGGCTTTACCGGCTCGCTCAAGGGTGGCGATGCCCTGTGCCGCATGGCCGCCGAGCGCCCGCAGCCAATTCCGGTGTTCGCCGAGATGTCCAGCATCAACCCGGTGATCATCTTGCCAGGCGCCCTGGCCAAGCGTGGCGACGCCATCGCCCGCGAACTGGCGGGCTCGGTGTGCCTGGGTGCCGGCCAGTTCTGCACCAACCCTGGCCTGGTCATCGGCCTGCAATCAGCACACTTCAACCAGCTGCTCGCCGACCTCGGCCAGCACCTCGACCAACAGGCCGGTCAAACCCTGCTCAACGCCGGCGGCCTGCGCAGCTACGTCGCGGGGTTGGAACACTTGCACGCCCATGCCGGCATCGAGCACCTGGCCGGCCAGGTACAGGAAGGCAACCAGGCCCGCGCCCAGCTGTTCAAGGCTGACGCCCGCCTGCTGGTTGACGCCGCCCCGCTGCTGCAAGAAGAAGTATTTGGCCCGACCACTGTGGCCGTCGAAGCTCAGGACAACGAACAACTGCGCGCCGCACTGCTCGGCCTGCGCGGCCAACTGACCGCAACCCTGATCGGCGAGCCGGAGGATTTCGAAGCGTTCGCCTGGCTGGTGCCGCTGCTGGAAGAAAAAGTCGGCCGGATTCTGGTCAACGGCTACCCGACTGGCGTCGAGGTGTGCGATGCGATGGTTCACGGCGGGCCGTACCCGGCAACCTCTGATGCGCGCGGCACGTCGGTCGGCACCTTGGCCATCGACCGCTTCCTGCGCCCGGTGTGCTACCAGAATTACCCGCAGGCGTTGCTGCCCGAGGCGCTGCGCGATGGCAACCCGCTGGGGCTGCGGCGCCTGGTGAATGGGCAGTGGAGTGAAGGGGCGATCTGATCGTCTTTAGAATGGAAAAAGCCCCGCACATGGCGGGGCTTTTTCGTTTGTCTGTACCCGCGAAGAGGCCAGCCCAGGCGCCAGAGGCCTCAGCCCCCCTGCGCCTCGGCTTCTTCATGCGCCTGGCGCAGCCGCTCGCGGCTGTTGCTCAGGTGCATGCGCATGGCCATCTTCGCCCCTTCGCTGTCACGACGGGCAATCGCTTCATAGATGGCCTCGTGCTCATGCATCAACCGGCTCATGTAGTGCGCCTGGTCATCATGGGCCAGGCGCGCCGAATTGAGCCGGGTACGCGGGATGATGCTGGTCCCCAGGTGGTTGATGATGTCGGCAAAGTAGTGGTTGCCGCTGGCCTGGGCGATGCGCAGGTGGAACTGGAAATCCGCCGACACGGCATCGGTCGCATGGGCCGCGCCTTCGTTGAGCTCGTCCAGCGCTGCACGCATGCCGACCAGCTGTTCGTCACTGCGCCGTTGCGCCGCCAGCCCCGCCGACTCGATTTCCAGGGCAATACGCAACTCCAGTACCGCCAGCACTTCGCGCAGGGTCACCACGGTCGCCGGGTCGATACGGAAACCGCCCGTGGCCGGTGCATCCAGCACGAACGTGCCGATGCCATGCCGGGTCTCGACCTGGCCTGCAGCCTGCAGCCGCGAGATGGCCTCACGCACCACCGTGCGGCTGACGCCCTCTTCGGCCATGATCTGTGATTCGGTCGGCAGCTTGTCGCCGCGCTTGAGCTGGCCGCTGCGAATGCGCTCGGTCAGCACCGTGACCAACTCTTGGGCCAGACTGCGCGGCTTGCGCCGGGTCCTTGCCTGTACCTGCTGCTCTGTCATGCCCTGTATTTCACCTTGAAAGACAGCGCCCATGATAGCGCAAGCAGTTGTACGATCACATACACCCAATGCGGTATTTCACGTTGTGTCTGCGCCACTCACCCCACAAAAAACGTCGCTCACGCGCTGGCCTACGCCCTGTGCAAGGCTGTACTGTGCGCCTTTGCGCTTACTTATCCATGGAAGGAAACGGCAGCATGAAACCCCTCGACCGTCTTCTGCTGGCCTGTGGCCTGCTGATCCCCGTCTGGCTGTTGGCCGGCGTCTGGCTGACTGGCCAGGCCTACCCAGGCTTTAACCACCTGCAACAGGCCATGAGCCAACTCGGCGCCGTGGGTGCACCGACCGGGCGCTGGTCGCCATGGGTCAACAACTTCCCCTTGGCCGCGCTGTTCGCCCTGTTTGCCTGAGGCTTGGCCCGTCGCTGGCAGGGGTCTGCCCTGGCACGGGCCAGCGCCGCGCTGGTGCTGCTGCATGGCTTGGGCAGCCTGGGCACTGGCTGGTTCCCCTGCGACCAGGGCTGTGCACCTGTAGAACCCTCGTTTTCCCAGCAGTTGCACAACCTCTCGGGCCTGCTGATGTTTCTTTCGTTGACCCTGGCCACTGCCTTGTGGGCGTGGCTGGGCAACCGGGTTGCCGACTCGCGGACGTTGGCGCTGTTCTCCCTGGCGTGTGTGGTGCTGGCGATCGTGACGGTCGCGTTGATGGGGCAGGCCGCTCAAAGTGGCCATCTGTTCGGCCTGTACCAGCGCCTGAACTACGGCGTGTCGGTGATCTGGGTGGCGGCCCTGGCCTGGGCCAGCTTGCGCGCTCCCGCCACAAGGCCGCTGCGCATGGCCACGGTCTGACGGCAAATTGCTGGCCCCCAGCGGCTTGAAGCGAAGGCAAACTCCCTTCTCCTTCAGATGCTTAGGACAGCAACATGCGAGTACTTCTAGCAACGATGGCTGGCTGCCTGCTGGCCACGGCCGCCTTCAGCGCCCAAGCCAAGGCGCTGAGCCAGAACGATCGCCATACCTGCGGCTGGGGCGCGCAAATCGCTGCAGAGGCTCAGCAGGCCAAGCTATCCGGTGTGACCCTGTATGCCACGCGCAACAAGCTACAGACGCGCAGGTTCGCCAAACCTTGGATGCGCATGACTGCTTTTGGCATTACCGAGCAGACCTACAACAGCCGTTCGCGATTGAAGCCAGCCGCGATCAAGCAGACCTACTATGAGCAATGCGTGCAGCATGCCGTTGCCAGACGATAAATCTATATTTATCAAAATGTTAAACGACATATCTATCACTAAACATTAGCAATAAATCAATGAGCTAAAATTAATTTTTATCGTTGTTTTTCAATAAATTGCAGGTAGATATTAAAGCCAATCCTAAATACGCTCGCCCTGGTGCCGCCAGGGCGCTCCCGTACTGAATCGCTCATCCACCCACGCCCTGAAAACCCCCATTGCAGCCGTGTTCAGCCGTGCTGTCGGGCGTACCAGGTAGATCCCCGCCGCCACATCGAGCTGCCATTGCGGCAGCACGCGCACCAGGCGTCCACTGGCCAGGTCGTCGCCCATCAGCCAGTCGCCCCCCGCAAGGATGCCAACGCCCCGACGGGCAGCTTCGAGCAAGGCTTCATTGTCATTACTACGCAACGAACCACCGACCTTGACGCTGACTTGCTGCGCTTGCCGGGTCAGGCGCCATTCGGGAAACGATCGCAAACCACTGAAACCCAGGCAGTTGTGCCCGGCCAGCTGCTCGGGCTGTAGCGGCGTGCCGTGCCGGGCGAGGTAGTCGGGCGATGCACAAAGAATACGCAGGTGGTCGCACAGCCTTTTGGCCACCAGGCGGTTGTCGGCCAGCTCGCCGATGCGGATGGCCGCATCGAAGCCTTCGCCGATCAGGTCAACGAAGCGGTCGGCGTACTCGGCCTCTACCGTCACCTGCGGATAAGCCAGCACGAAATCCGCCAGCATGCCACTCAACCAACGCCGCCCCATGGCGGCCGGCAAGGCCAGGCGCAGGCGCCCTCTTACGGTTACCGCACCTTCAGTGGCCTCCTGTTCGGCTTCGGCAATCAGCCGGCTGGCCTCGCGAACACGCGCCACCAGGCGCTCGCCCTCATCAGTGAAGCGCAGCTGCCGCGTGCTGCGCTCCACCAGACGGATGCCAAGGCGTGCCTCCAATGCACTCAGGCGCTTGGACAGCACCGTGGGATGGCGCTCCAACTGCCGTCCGGCAGCCGCGAACGACCCCTGTTCGTGCAAGGCCAGCAACGTGGCAAGTTCATCGGCGCGGCGGCTGTCGAAGGCATCCATGGCAAGGCTCGGCAGAAAGTAGGGAAGTCAGGCGGTCAGGATCAACGCCCCTTCCGACAACCCCTGCTCCAGGTCTGTGTGAGCCCTGGCCGCTTCGGCCAACGGGTAGCGGCGCCAAACCCGAGGCTGGATGATACCCTCGGCGACCGCCGCCAGCACGTCGCCAGCGCGCTGCTGGTACTCCGCGACGGTACGCGTGTGTGCTGCCAGCGACGGCCGTGTCAGGTACAGCGAGCCCTTGGCATTGAGCGTTGCTACTCCAATGGCCGCCGGCGCGCCGGAGGTTCCACCGAACGACACCAGCAAGCCGCGCGGGCGCAGGCTGTCCAACGACGCCTCCAGAGACACCTTGCCGACACAGTCGTACACCACGTCCACGCCCTCGCCCTGAGCCAGCTCGCGCACCTGGCGGGCCAAGGTGGCGGCGTCAAAGACCAGCACGTGATGGCAGCCCGCCGCCCGCGCCCGTTCCACGCTCTGCGGTCGCGAAACCACGCCGATCACCGTCGCCCCCAGGTGCCTGGCCCAGGACGCCATGAGCTGCCCCAGTGCCCCGCCCGCGCCGTACAGCAACACCTGGGTGCCCGGCCCCACGGCGTAGGTGCTCTTTAGCAGGTACTGCGCGGTGATGCCCTTGAACAACACGGCTGCTGCGGCTTCCTCACCCAGCAAGCCCGGCAGTTTGACCAGGCGCTCGGCAGGGAACAACCGCCCGCTGGCATAACCGCCTACCGGGCCCATCGCATACGCCACCCGATCTCCCACGCGGACATTGTCCACCCCTTCACCCACCGCGCTCACCCGCCCGGCGCCTTCAAGCCCCAGGCCAGATGGCAATGCCAGGGGCGCCCCGCCCTTGCGCTGCAGCACATCCAGTGGGTTGACGCCCATGGCGGTCTGCTCCAGCCAGACCTGGCCGGGCCCTGGAGCTTGTGGTTGTGTATGTTGCACGTGCATGACGTCGGCAGTGCCGGTGGCGTTGAGTATGATGCGGCTGGCCATGATCGATTCCTGCAAGGTTGAGGGGTTCGATACAGGCTAATTAGGCAGGATAAGTTGAACAATAAGGGGCATTGCAGATGATTTCTGCAAAGCGTGCAGCAATGCCTGCCTATCGCATCGCGCCCGCAGCAGGGCCGGGAGATCTGTTAGGCTGATCAATGCCCTCCCAGCCAGCCTCGACTATTCGCCCCATGGATGAACTGCGCAAGATCGACCTCAACCTGCTCCTGGCCCTGCACGCGCTGTTGAGCGAGAAGCACGTCACTCGCGCCGCCCTTCGCCTGCATCGCAGCCAGCCGGCAGTGAGCCACGCACTGGCGCAGTTGCGCAGGCACTTCGACGACCCCTTGCTGATCCGCCAGAACGGCCGCATGGCCCTGACCGCGCGGGCGCAGTCACTGGCCAAGCCGCTGCAAGATGCCTTGGGCAGCCTCAATGCCCTGCTGGCCGCCCCGCTGTTCGATCCTGCCAAGGCGCAGCGCCGTTTCCGCTTGTCGTTGTCCGACTATTCCTCGCGCATCATCCTTCCACCCTTGGTCCGCCACGTGCGCCAGGTGGCCCCAGGCGTGGATCTGGCGATCAGCCAGGCCAGCCGCGAAACCATGTTGGCTCAACTGCTCGACGGCGAGCTCGACCTGGCCCTGGGCATATTCCCCGAACTGCCGCAGGACATCACCGCCCAAGCACTGTTCCAGGAAAGCTTCATCAGCGTCGCCGACCGCCAGGTACTGCCCACCTCCGGGGGCCTGGCATTGGCCGACTGGCTGGCTCGCCCCCATGTATTGATGGCCATGCGCCCGGATGCCCACGATGAAATCGAACGCGTACTGGCTGCCCACGGCCTGCACCGGCGAATTGCCCTGGCATTGCCGCACTGGAGCGCGGCGGTCGAGGTGCTTGCCGGCACCGACCTGATTCTCACCGTGGCCAGCCGCGCGGTAGGCTCATTGCAGCAGCACAAGGCGTTGCGACAGTTTGAACCGCCACTGGCCATTCCCTCCTTTGCCTATCAACAAGCCTGGCATAGCCGCAAGGACAGCGACCCTGGGCACCGCTGGCTGCGCGAAGCCGTGTGGGCATGCAGCCAGCCACTTGGTCAGCCTTCTGACTGATTGAGCACAGTCGGCTTGGCCGCAGCGCTCGTCGCCCAGTTGCCCTGCACCAAAAACACCCCGCACAGAATCAGCACCACCCCAGCCAGCTTGGCCAGGCTGATCGGCTTGCCTGCCAACCCCATCAATCCGAAATGATCAGCGGCTACCGCCGTCACGATCTGCCCTGCCACCACCAATGCAAGAAAACCCGCAGCGCCCAGTTTCGGCGTAAGCGCCGCCGCGCCAGCAACATACAAGGCGCCCAGTACGCCGCCAGCCCACAGCCACCAAGGCCCCTGAAGCGCCTTGCCCATGTCTGGCGCGGGTACCCTGAGGATCAACAGCGCGGCAATCACCACCACCGAGCTCACTGCCAGCGAAGTGAATGCCCCCCACAACCAATGCCCCATGGCCCGGCCGACAGCGGCGTTGCCTGCGGCCTGAAAAGGCAGCAGCGCACCGGCGAGCAGGGCCATGGCAACGGGGAGAACAACGAAAAACAGGGCTTTGCTGAACATGGCCGGCCTCAACTGAATAGTGACGTTGGCCATGATCGATACATTTGCCTACACGATGGAAATCGAAAATATGCACGCGGACTATTCGCGCGATGCATGGCTGGACACTGGCCGCTGACACTGGGCAACCCCAGACCCCATCCGTTGAGCTAGGATGCTCGCCTTGCGCGTCCACAGGCTGTCGGACGCAGCACGCCTTTCCCCTTTGTGATGGAACACATTCGATGAGCGAAGAACGCAAGACCCAGCTGGACCACGGCCTGTTGCCGACCCGCAACCTTGCTGAATGCCTGGCGGTCAACTCACTCACCCTCGCAACGGCCGTCGCCCAACAACTGCCGACCGCACTGGGCGCATGCCTGATGCAAACAGCCGCAGAAACACAAGCCCTGGGGCTTTCGAAAAAAGTCGCCGGCATCGGCCTGGCGCTTGGCCAATGGCTGGATCAGGCCCCCCTGCAAACGCGACAGCAGGCCTTCGAATGCTGCTATACCCACCCTTCAGATACGGTGCGTAGCTGGGCGGCCTTCGCACAGGCTCACCTCACGCGTGGCCTTGACCTGCAGTCTGCCCTGTTGGCCCAATTGCGCTTCGCCAAGGACACCCACTTTGGTGTCCGCGAGTGGGCATGGATCGCCTTGCGCCCACGGCTGAGCGTGGACCTCCCTTCGGCCCTTGAGCTGCTGGGTGTGCATGCCAGCAGCGACGATCCGCTGGTTCGCCGATTTTGCATCGAAGTCCTGCGCCCACGCGGCGTCTGGTGCGAACACATAGCGGCCCTCAAGCAGGCGCCGGAGGCCGCCGAAGCGTTGCTGGTGCCCCACCTGGCCGAAGCCGAAAAGTACGCCCAGGACTCGGTCGCCAACTGGCTCAATGACGCCAGCAAAACCCGCCCGGACTGGGTGCTCGACCTGTTCGAGCGCTACCCACCGGCGTGCAAGGCCTCACGCCGCATCCAGCAACGGGCCACACGCAGCCTGGCCCGCTGAATCAGGGGTGAGCGGCCGCCGTCAGCGTGACGTCTCGACCCTCAGCACTTCGGTATAGATGGCATCGACCGTCTGGCCAACCTTGAGGTTTTTCATCCGCGCCTGCAGGTCGGGGTTCTCGACCTTGACCACCTGCAGCTTGCCCTCCGGTGGCAGCAGGCTCACTTCATGCTGCTTCAGGTCGATCTTCTTGATCTGCGACGTGACCCTGACCTGGCGGAACGCTTCGCCGCCCGGGTTGGGGTTGTCTTTGGTGGCACGGATGGTGCCGGACTCATCACTCACCTTGGGCGCACCGCCCACATCGGTATTGAGCACATAGGCCACGGCGCGGGTCACGTAGATGTCGACCGTGTCGCCGACCTTGAGGTTGGGCAGGGCCTTGGCCTTTTCCGTCAACTGGAAGGTCACAGGCTTGTCGTTGGCGCCCTGCACCGTGACCTGGCGGCTGGCCAGATCGATGGCCAGCACCTGGGTGGTGACATGGCTTTCCAGCGCTTCACTGCCAATCGGCACATCAGCGGCCTGGGCCGTGAAGCTGCCAGCGAAGACCAGCGAGGCGAGTGCGACAGCGCGAGCGAGAGAACTAATGGGTTTCATAGGCCTGCTTCCCTGTGATCGTTTCCGGGTGGGCGCGTGAAATGTTCACGCGCCCACAAGCATAGCCATTGTCAGGTGTCCTGCTCCCCCGCCCATGCCTGCGTCACATTTCGTCCGCCTTGTGGCTTGCATTAGCAAATGAGATTTCTTTACACTTGCTTTACATTTACAAATCATTACTATTCGCGCACCCAAAACAACAAAGAGTCACCTGTAATGGCAAAAAAGTCTGTTGCCCCGGCATCGCTATCCATGCTGGGCCTTCTGGTGGTCCCTGCTGTTCATGCTGAAACCCAAAACACCCTCGCCCTGCCCGCCACTGCCGTTACCAGCGCTTACGAGCAGCAAAGCTACAAGGCCAGTGACAGCCGTAGCGCACTGAAAATCGATGCGCCCCTTCGCGATATTCCGCAGACAGTCAACGTCGTGCCGGAGAGCGTGATCAAGGACCAGGGCGCCCAGTCCATGGAAGACGTGCTGAAAAACGTCCCTGGCATCGGCCTTTCCAACGGCGACGGCCAGCGCGACCAAGTGACCATCCGCGGCTTCAGTGCCATTGGCGACATGTACATCGACGGCGTGCGTGACGACGCCCTGTACTTTCGCGACCTGTCCAACATCGAGCGCGTCGAGGTCATCAAAGGCCCCGCTGCCGTGCTCTATGGCCGCGGATCGTCGGGTGGCCTGATCAACAGCATCAGCAAGAAGCCCGGTTTCGCACCCAAGCGCGAGGTGGGCGTGAACTTCGACAGCGAAGGCAAGCGCCGCACCCAGTTCGACACCGGCTGGGCAGACCCGCAGGGCAACCAGGCCTACCGTGTGACCGGGGCCTTCGAAGACAGCGACACCTTCCGCGACGATGGCTACATCGACCGCAAGGCCATTGCACCGTCGGCCTACTTCAGGCTGTCCGATGACCTGGAGCTGAACCTGGGCGCCACCTACCTGTACGACAAGCGCCTGATCGACTTCGGCATCCCCGCCCTGGGCAACCGGCCCGTGAATGTGGACCGCGACAAGCGCTTTGGCTCCGGCGATGCCGACCAGGACTACGCCCGCAGCGAAGTATTCTCGCTGACCGCGAGCCTCGACTACCGCATCAACGACGACTTCACCCTGACTAATACCAGCCGTTACTACCGCTACGACCTGGACCGCAACAACACCCTGGCCGACAGCAGCCCGACACGTTTCGTCACCGCGCCCAACGGCGAGTTGCTGGTCAAGCTCAACCGCGGCAACGTGGCGCGCGACGAGTACGGCCTGTTCAACCAGACCGAACTCAAGCAGCAGGCGCAACTGGCCGGCATGCAGCACAACCTGCTGTATGGCGTCGAAGTCGGCTTCCAGGACAAGTACCAACGGGTGCTGAGCCAGAACAACGTGGCGCAGGTGCCGGTGTACCGCGACGCGCTGGTACCGGTGCCGGACCACGCCGCCAATCTCTCGTCAAAGGGCACCAACGCCCAGCAGACCACAGGCCTGTACGTGCAAGACCTGATCGAGCTGAATGCCCAGTGGAAGGCGCTTGTGGGTGTGCGCTACGACATCTTCGGCCAGGAATATGACGACGACCGCGTGCAAAACGTCGACCTCGACCGCACCGACAAGACCTGGAGCCCGCGCGCCGGCCTGGTGTTCCAGCCGGACGCCATGCAGTCCTACTACGTCTCGGTCAGCCGCAGCTACCAGCCCTCGGGCGAAGTGTTCGCGGTCAGCCCGAGCAACCAGCACCTGGAGCCCGAAGAAACCACCAACTACGAGTTGGGCGCCAAGTGGGACCTGCTCGACAACCGCCTGTCGGTCACCGCAGCGGTGTTCCGCCTCGAACGCACCAACATGAAAACCGCCGACCCGGCCAACCCGAACCTGACCGTGCTGGCCGGCGAGCAGCGAACCGATGGCTTCGAAGCCACCCTCAGCGGGCAGCTCACGGACAAATGGCAGATCTACGCGGGCTACGCCTACCTGGACGCCGAGATCACCAAGTCCAACAGCAAGACCAATGGCGTGGCCAACGAAGGCCAGACCCCAACGCTCACGCCGCGTAACAGCGCCAACGTCTGGCTGGTCCGCACCCTCACCCCGCAATGGCGCGTGGCTGCCGGCGCCAACTATGTCGACGACCGCTACACCGCGCTCGACAACGTGGTGGTGATGCCGGGCTACACCACCTTCGACGCTGCGCTGCTCTACAGCGTGCCGCAGTGGGATGCGGCCTTGCGCCTGAAGAACGTCTTCGACCGCGACTACTATGCCTCGGCACACGGCTCGGTGGACCTGATCACCCCAGGCGCACCGCGCACCCTGGAAGCCAGCCTCAACTACCGCTTCTGATCGCCCCGTCTGGCGGTTGCCCTTGCGCTGATGCATGGGCAACCGCTGCGTGTACCCGTAATCCGGTGACGGATGGTTCTCCGTTTCGCTTGAATGAAATATCCTGACAACATGCAGCGCAGCGCTTGATGCACCCGCCTTGAGCGCTTCGGCATTATTCGGACAATTCGGACAAGGAAATCGGCATGAGCAAAATCGGGGAGCGTCCATGGGCGCTCTGGGCAATGAACACGCTGCTCATTCTCGGCCTGGGGCTGAGCGCCGGCTGCTCCAGCAAAACCAGCAAGGCCCGCTATGCGGCCTCGACCGTTGGGTCCAACTGCTTCGCCAAAGCCTTGCCCAGCACCGGCGAAGGCGGCCTGGCCTGGGGCAATACGTTGAGCATTGCCCGGCAGAAGTCGCTGAACAACTGCGTTCGCTATGCGGGCCGATCGGGGGGGACGCCCAAGACTTGCCAGGTGGTGATGGCCAAGTGCAAGAACTAGGCGGCAGCCTCTGACCACGATGGGTAGCCCATTCAACGCCGCATGATCACCACCTCAAGGTACTCGCTGGGCACCACCAGCGAGGCCCCGCCGCCTATGTTGCTTTCATTCAACAGCGCGGTGAGGTCGCTCTCCAGCGCATTGGCGGCTTCAGGCTGCAAAGACGCAAACGCCTTGTGCACCGGCCCGTACCAGGTGCGGAACACATCGATGAAATGCGCCGCCGAGCGATAGCGGAAGTTGAAGTGTTGGCGGGTGACCTGCATCTGCCCGATCGCACTGCCAAACAGTTCCCGCAGTTGTTCCTCGTCTCCCCAGCGTGAGGGCGGCAATGCCCCGGCAGGTGGTGGAACGTGCCGCCCGAGGGTCTTGAACATCTGACCGACGAAACCCTGCGGCGTCCAGTTCGCCAGGCCGATCCGACCACCGGAACGGCAAACGCGGCCCAATTCTCGCGCAGCCTGCGCCTGGTCCGGCGCGAACATCACACCAAAGGTCGAGAGAACGGCATCGAATGCGCCATCGGCAAACGGCAGCGCTTCGGCATCGGCCACCTGAAACACCACGTTCAGGTGCTCGGCCTGCGCGCGCGCTTCGCCGCGCTTGAGCAGCTCGGCCACATAATCGGTGGAGGTGACACGGCTGCCGCGCCGCGCTGCGGCCAGGGTGGCATTGCCATTGCCGGCGGCAACATCCAGCACCTGCTCGTCCCAACGCAGGTCACAGGCTTCGGCCAGGCGTTCGCCGACCAGCTGCAAGGTGGTGCCGATAACGGCGTAGTCACCGCTGGCCCACGCCGCTTGCTGGCGGGCTTTCAAGGCATTGGTATCCAAAGGGGTGCTCATGGTCTGCGCCTTCTTGTTGTGCGCGGCCGAGGTCCTTCTGGCGGTCAACGCGCCATGGATAGGTGAGGTGTAGAGCCCAAACGGGGCAACAAAAAATTATGCGCCTGAGGGGGGAAGCGGCAAGCGATAAGGCGCGAGAGGCAAGACGGATTGGAAATAGCAAAAAGGTCCAGCAGCTATATACCTGCAGCTGGACCTTTAGCGGCCTGTGTCAGGCAAACTTGGCCCGAGCCGCATGCAGCTTCTTGTAGCTCTCGATCAAGCGCAAATGACGATCCAGCCCTTCCAGCTTCATGCTGGTCGGCGTCAAACCATGGAACCGCACGCTGCCGTCCACCGAACCCAGCACCGCGTCCATCCGCGGGTTGCCGAACATGCGGCGGAAGTTGGTCTCGTAGTCTTCCATCTCCAGCTCATCATCCAGCACCACTTCCAGCACCACGTTCAGCGCCTGGTAGAACAGGCCACGCTCGACAGTGTTGTCGTTGAACTGGAGGAACGCCTCGACCAGCTCCTTGGCATCCTCGAAGCGCTGTACCGCCAGGCAGATCAGCAGCTTGAGCTCAAGAATGGTCAACTGGCCCCACACGGTGTTGTCGTCGAACTCGACCCCGATCAGCGTGGTGATGGTGGTGTAATCATCCACATCGCAGTTGTCCAGGCGCTTGAGCAGCAACTTCAGCGAGCGGTTGTCCAGGCTGTGCAGGTTGAGGATGTCGGCGCGGAACGACAAGGCCCGGTTGGTGTTGTCCCAGATCAAGTCCTCGACCGGGTAGATCTCCGAGTAGCCCGGCACCAGGATGCGGCACGCGGTGGCGCCCAGGTTATCGTACACCGCCATGTACGCCTCTTTGCCCAGGTCTTCGAGGATGCCGAACAGGGTCGCGGCTTCCTGGACGTTGGAGTCTTCGCCGTGGCCGGAGAAGTCCCACTCGACGAATTCGAAATCGGCCTTGGCACTGAAGAAGCGCCACGACACCACGCCGCTGGAGTCGATGAAGTGTTCGACGAAGTTGTTCGGCTCGGTCAGCGCGTGGCTTTCGAAAGTGGGTTGCGGCAGGTCATTCAGGCCTTCAAAGCTGCGGCCCTGCAGCAACTCGGTGAGGCTGCGCTCCAGCGCCACTTCAAGGCTCGGGTGCGCGCCGAACGAGGCGAACACACCACCGGTGCGCGGGTTCATCAAGGTGACGCACATCACCGGGAACTCACCGCCCAGCGACGCATCCTTGACCAGCACCGGGAAGCCCTGCTCTTCGAGGCCCTGGATGCCGGCGACGATACCTGGGTACTTGGCCAATACCGCCTGCGGTACGTCCGGCAGGCACAGCTCGCCTTCGAGGATCTCGCGCTTCACCGCCCGCTCGAAGATTTCCGACAGGCACTGCACCTGCGCTTCGGCCAGGGTGTTGCCAGCGCTCATGCCATTGCTGAGGAACAGGTTCTCGATCAGGTTGGACGGGAAGTACACCACCTCCTGGTCCGACTGGCGCACGAACGGCAACGAGCAGATGCCCCGCGCGGTATTGCCCGAATTGGTGTCGTACAGGTGCGAGCCGCGTAGTTCGCCGTCGGGGTTGTAGATCTCCAGGCAATTCTCGTCGAGGATCTCGCTGGGCAGCGCGTCCTTGGGCCCTGGCTTGAACCACTGCTCGTTCGGGTAATGCACGAACGCCGCGTTGGCGATGTCCTCGCCCCAGAACTGGTCGTTATAGAAGAAGTTGCAGTTCAGGCGCTCGATGAATTCACCCAGTGCCGAGGCCAGTGCAGCCTCCTTGGTCGAGCCCTTGCCGTTGGTGAAGCACATCGGCGACTGCGCGTCACGCACATGCAGCGACCACACGTTGGGCACGATATTGCGCCACGAGGCGATCTCGATCTTCATCCCGAGCCCGGCGAGGATCGCCGACATGTTGGCGATGGTCTGCTCCAGCGGCAGGTCCTTGCCGGGGATGTAGGTGGTGGCGTCCGACACCGGCATCAGCAAGCCTTGGGCATCGGCATCGAGGTTGTCCACCACCTCGATGACGAACTCAGGCCCGGTCTGCACGACCTTCTTCACCGTGCAGCGGTCGATGGAGCGCAGGATGCCCTGGCGGTCCTTCTCGGAGATGTCTTCGGGCAGCTCGACCTGGATCTTGAAAATCTGGTTGTAGCGGTTTTCCGGGTCGACGATGTTGTTTTGCGACAGGCGAATGTTTTCGGTGGGGATGTCGCGGGTCTGGCAGTACAGCTTCACGAAGTAAGCCGCGCACAACGCCGAAGACGCCAGGAAATAGTCGAACGGCCCTGGGGCCGAACCGTCGCCTTTGTAACGGATCGGTTGGTCGGCGATCACCGTGAAGTCGTCGAACTTGGCTTCGAGACGGAGATTGTCGAGAAAATTGACCTTGATTTCCATGCGGGATTACCGTGATTTAAGCGTGCAAAACGAAATTGGCCGGCATTATCCGGGTTTTTCACCTGGAAGTCCTGTTTGCCTGCCACAGCGCCTGCCTTGCGCATTCCACCGGATTACTTGCCTGATCCTCCTGACCTGCCGGCGGCGCCAGCTCACCGGTCAAAGTGCTGTGCTAGCGTTTCTGGACTGGGGGGCAACGTATCCCCCACTCAAGACAACGACGCGACAGCAACCGATGATGGGCAGGTGAACCATGGAACTACGCATCAACCAGAAGACCTATCAGGTCGAGGCCGACGCCGACACGCCCCTGCTGTGGGTGATCCGTGACGACCTCGGGCTGACCGGCACCAAGTACGGCTGCGGTCTGGCGCAATGCGGCGCCTGCTCGGTGCTGGTGGACGGCAGTGTGGTGCGCGCCTGCGTGACCCCAGTGGCGGGCGTGGTCGGGCGAGAGGTGACCACCATCGAGGCGATCGAGGATGACGCCGTCGGCAAGCGCGTAGTCGCGGCCTGGGTCGAACACCAGGTGGCTCAGTGCGGCTACTGCCAGTCAGGCCAGGTGATGGCCGCCACGGCGCTGCTCAAGCACACACCACAGCCCAGCGCTGAACAGATCGACGCGGCCATGGTCAACCTGTGCCGCTGCGGCACCTACAACGCTATCCATGCTGCCGTGCACGACCTTGCGGCCCAGCGGAAGGAGGCATGATGAGCACGCGCATCGATACCCCCACAGAGCATTTGGCGCTGCCATTGGGAGAGCCGGTGAACCTGTCGCGCCGTCGCTTCCTGTTAGCCTCGGCGGGCGCCGCCGCAGGCGCACTGGTACTCGGCTTTGGGCTGCCGCTGGGCTCAGCACGGGCCCAGGCCGCTACTGCTGCGGCCCAGGAACGCGGGACACACGTGCCGGCATTCCTCGAAATTCGCCCGGACAGCACCGTGCGCCTGCTCTGCCCGTTCATGGAGGGCGGCCAGGGCACCTACACCGCCATGGCGCAGATCGTCGGCGAAGAGCTGGACGCCGACCCGGCCACCTTCCTGGTCGACAGCGCGCCACCTGGCGAGGCTTACGTGGTGATGGAAAACGGCATGCGTATCACCGGCGGCAGCATGTCGGTGCGCATGAGCTACCCGACCATGCGCCGCCTCGGCGCCCTGGCCCGGGCCATGTTGCTGCAGGCAGGTGCCGAACAGTTGGGCGTGCCGGTTGGCGAACTCTCCACCGAACCTGGCAAGGTCGTCCACGCCGCATCCGGCCGCTCGGTGCCCTACGGTGAATTGGCCGAGCGCGCCCTCGACCTGCCCGTGCCAGACCCGGCCAGCGTGAAACTGCGCGACCCCAGCCAGTTCCGCTGGATCGGCAAACCGGTGCGCCGGGTCGACGCCTATGACAAATCCACCGGCAAAGCGCTGTACACCATCGACATCAAAGTTGACGGCATGCTGCACGCCGCCGTGCAGCATGCTCCGCGCCTGGGCATGACAGTGGGCAGCCTGCGCAACGAAGCACAGGTAAAAGCCATGAAAGGCGTGCACTCGGTGCATCAATTGCCCGGCGCGGTGGCGGTGGTCGCCGAACGTTGGTGGCATGCCAAGCGTGCGGTCGAGGCCATCCAGGTGGATTGGCAAGAAGCAGGCGCGGACAGCCCGGTGCGCACGATGCCGGCGGACTTTTCCAGTGACGCCCACCGTGACCGTCTGGCGGCCGAGCAAGGCCCAGCGCGCGATGAAGAACAGGAAGGCGATGTGGCCGGTGCGCTGGCCAGTGCCAAGACCAAGGTCGAGGCGACCTACCACAACCAGTACCTCAACCACGCCCAGCTTGAACCGCCCTCGGCCCTGGCCCGTTTCAACCCCGACGGCTCACTGGAGGTGTGGCTGCCCAACCAGGCCCCGGACATGTTCCGCGACGACATCGCCAAACGCACCGGCCTCGACCCCGCCCGCATCACCCTGCACTCGCCCCTGCTGGGCGGCTTCTTTGGCCGGCACTTTCTGTACGACTCGGCCAACCCCTACCCGCAGGCCATCGCCCTGGCCAAGGCTGTCGGCCGCCCGGTCAAACTGATCTGGAGCCGCGAGGAAGAGTTCCTGCGTGACGTGTTGCGCCCACTGGCCGTGGTCAAGTTCCGCGCCGCGCTGGATGCCGATGGCCTGCCCGTGGCCATTGAAGCCGTGAGCGCCACCGAAGGCCCGACCGAGGCACTGGCCGGCAAGCAAGGTGACAAGATCGACCCCACCGCCCTTGAGGGGCTGTCGGGCAAAGCGTACGCCATCGCCAATAAACGCATCGCCCAGATCTATGTCAAAGGCCCGCCCATGCTTGGCTACTGGCGTTCGGTGGGCAATTCGCTGAACGACTTCTTCTACGAAGCATTCCTCGACGAACTGGCGGACAAGGGCGGCAAGGACCCCTATGAATTACGCCTGCATCTGTTGCGCGACAACCCGCGCCTGACGCACCTGCTGCAGGCGGTGGGCGAACTGTCCGGTGGCTGGAAGCGCGGGCCGTTCACGGCCGAGGACGGCAGCAAACGGGCGCGCGGCGTGGCCATGGCCTCGCCGTTCGGCTCGGAGGCGGCGGTGATCGCCGAGGTGTCGATCGACAACGGTCAGGTCAAGGTGCACGACATCTGGCAAGCGATCGACCCAGGCAGCATCGTCAACCCGGCGATCATTGAAGCCCAGGTCAACGGCGCCGTGGCCCTGGGCCTGTCGCAGACGCTGCTCGAAGAGGCGGTGTACATCGACGGCAAGCCCCGCGCGCGCAACTACGACCTGTACCCGATCCTGCCGCCTTCGCGCATGGCAAGGGTGCATGTGCGCATCGTCGAAAGCGGCGCGAAAATGGGCGGCATCGGTGAGCCACCGCTACCTGCGGTCGCGCCAGCGGTGGCCAATGCGGTAGCACGGCTGACCGGCCAACGCATCCGCAGCATCCCCTTGAGCCGATACACCTTTACCTGAGCGGACCAGGAGCGCCCATGACCCACAGCCGATTCGCAAGAACCGCCGGCTGGCTGGCCTTGCCGTGCCTGGTCGCGGCAGGCCTGCTGGCCTGGTATGTCAGCCGAGAGCCCACCTCGCCGTTCATGGCAGAGCAGAACGCCAGCGCCGACCCTGCGCTGCTCAGCCGCGGCGAGTACGTGGCCCGGCTCAGCGACTGCGTGGCTTGCCACAGTCTGCCCGACGGCAAACCCTTCGCCGGAGGCCTGGAAATGGCCACGCCGCTGGGCGCCATTCATGCCACCAACATCACGCCCGACCAGGACAGCGGCATCGGCCGCTACAGCCTCGCCGAATTCGACCGCGCCGTGCGCCACGGCGTCGCCCCCGGTGGCCGGCGGCTGTACCCTGCGATGCCCTACCCCTCCTACGCCAAGCTCAGCGATGACGATGTGCGTGCCTTGTATGCGTTTTTCATGCAGGGCGTACAACCTGCCCAACAGCCGAACATCCCAGGCGAGATCCCCTGGCCGTTGAACATGCGCTGGCCCATCGCGTTATGGAACGGGCTGTTTGCCCCCACCACGCCCTATGCGACCAAGGCCGGCCAGGACGCCCTGTGGAATCGTGGCGCCTATATCGTCCAGGGCCCTGGGCACTGCGGCAGCTGCCATACCCCGCGTGGCCTGGCCTTCAACGAGAAGGCCCTGGATGAAGACGGCAAACCTTTCCTGGCCGGTGCGTTGCTCGATGGCTGGTACGCACCGAGCCTGCGCGCCGATCACAACACCGGCCTTGGGCGCTGGAGCGAAGCCGAGATCGCCCAGTTCCTCAAGACCGGGCGCAACCGGCATGCTGTGGTCTATGGCTCGATGACCGAGGCTTTCAACAACTCCACGCAGTTCATGAGCGACAATGACCTGGCGGCGATTGCCCGCTATCTGAAATCGCTGCCTGGCGATCCGCAGCGTGACGGCACGCCCTGGCAGTACCAGGCGGTATCGGCGGAGACGACGCTGGACCGCCCAGGCGCCCACACCTACGTCACGCGCTGCGCGTCTTGCCATGGGCTGGACGGCAAGGGCCAGGCCGAATGGATGCCGCCGCTGGCGGGTGCAACGTCGGCATTGGCCAACGAGAACGCCTCGGCGATCAACATCACCCTCAATGGCTCGCAACGGATCGTTGCGGCGGGCCTGCCCGATGCCTACCGCATGCCGGCCTTCCGCGAGCAGCTGTCGGACCAAGAGATTGCCGAGGTGCTGAGCTTCGTGCGCAGTGCCTGGGGCAACCACGGCAGCGCAGTGGATGCGCAGGCAGTAGGCACGTTGCGCGGGCACACCGACCCGGCCAGCAGCAGCCCGATTGTGTTGCACATGCGATGAAGTGCCGACCTTGTGGGAGCGGGCTTGCCCCGCGAAGAAGGCGACTCGGTGTATGGCACCGGCTTCGCCGGTGTTCGCGGGCAAGCCCGCTCCCACACGCCCCTGCTAAAGACTAGAAGGGCGGCACAGGTATAACCCTTTGGAGAACAGGTATGGAAAGGCGGCAAGGACAAAGATCGCAAGCGAGTTGCCGACCCTGTGGGAGCGGGCTTGCCCCGCGAAGAAGGCGACTCGGTGTATGGCACCGGCTTCGCCGGTGTTCGCGGGCAAGCCCGCTCCCACGCCTGCTAAAGACTAGAAGGGCGGCACAGGTTTAACCCTTTGGAGAACAGGTATGGAAAGCATCGACCTGCTGGTGCTGCGCACCGCCCGAGACTGGCTTGCAGCCGGCGAACGCGTCCTGCTCGCCACCGTAGCCCGCACCTGGGGCTCGTCCCCTCGCCCGGTCGGCTCGATGATGGCCCTGCGCAGCGACGGGCGCGTGGTTGGCAGCGTGTCCGGTGGCTGCATCGAGGATGACCTGATCCACCGCTACACCACCGCCTACGGTGGCCCCGGCATGCAGACCGGGCGACCCGAGGTGGTCCGCTACGGCGTCAGCGCCGAGGACGCCCACCGGTTTGGCTTGCCCTGTGGCGGGACCTTGCAACTGATCCTTGAATTCGAGCCGTCGGCAGAGCATCTGGAGCAACTGCTGGCAGGCCTGGACAACGGCCACCTGGTGCGCCGCGAGCTGGATGTACACAGCGGCGAAGTCACGCTTGCGCCCAGCACCACGCCCGATCAGTTCAGCTTCGATGGCCAGCGCATGCTCAGCACCCTCGGCCCTGGCTACCGCGTGCTGCTGATCGGCGCTGGCGCGCTGGCCGAATACCTGGCAACCATGGCCCTGTTCAATGGCTTCAACGTGTCGGTCTGTGACCCTCGGCCTGAGTACATGGGCGGCTGGAGCGTCGCGGGCGTGGTGAAAATGGCCGGCATGCCGGACGACGTGGTCCGCGCCTTCGCCCCCGATCTGCGCAGCGCTGTCGTCGCCCTCAGCCACGACCCCAAGCTCGACGACCTGGCGTTGCTCGAAGCCCTGCACAGCCCGGCGTTCTACATCGGCGCGATCGGCTCCAGGCGCAACAGCCAGCTACGCCGCGAGCGCCTGATCGAACACTTCGGTGAAAGCGAAACCACCCTCAAGCGCCTGCACGGCCCTATTGGCATCTACATCGGCAGCAAGACCCCGGCCGAAATCGCCGTCAGCGTCATGGCCGAGATCCTCGCGGCGAAGAACGACGTGAACCTGCCTGGCGCGGTCAACGTGACCAAGGCCAAGCTTGCCCGGGAGGCCGAGGCGTGCCTGCAAACCCCATGACCTGCGCCGCGCTGGTGCTGGCGGCTGGCCGCGCGCAGCGTTTTGGCAGCGACAAACGCCTGGCACGGCTGCCCTCTGGGCAATCGCTCCTGGCAACAACCTTGGCCCGCGCACTCGACCATTTCGCAGACGTGAGCGTCGTGCTGCGGCCCGGCGACGATGCCCAGCTACTGGGCATCGACACCCGTGCCCATCTGGTCTGGGCCGAACAGGCAGAACGGGGCATGGGCGCCAGCCTCGCGGCCGGGGTCACGGCCCTGCTGCACACGCAGGCCCAGGCGGTGGCGGTGCTGTTGGCGGATATGCCATGGGTCGCGCCCGGCACCCTGCAAGCGCTGTGCAGGCAGGCCAGCGCAGCGCGCATCGTGTTGCCGCTGTACCAAGGGCAGCGCGGGCATCCGGTGATTTTCGGCCGCGCCTTCTGGCCGGCACTGGTGCAGTTGCAAGGCGATCAGGGCGGCAGGCAGATCATTCAGGACAACCCACAGGCATGCGTCACGGTCGCGGTGGACGATGCCGGCGTGGTGCTGGACGTGGATGTGCCTCAGGCCCTGGGTTTACCCAAGGGTCATTGAACGAGCACTGCTGCGTGCTGTTGATGCCAGCGTTCCAGGTTCTGCCGCAGTAATTGCGCCGGCAATGCGCCGGATACGATCTGGTTCATCTCCCGCGCAAAGTCTTCGCGCAACTTAGGCTGGTTGCAGGGCGAGTGATGCGACAGCGCCAGGTACAACCCTTCGCTGGAGACCGGAGGGTCCAGCACCTGCAAGCGGTCCTGCATGCCCAGCGTCTGCGCTAACGCCATGCCTGGGAACTGCTCGAAGATCACGTAGTCGCTACGCCCCCGTAACAGCTTCTCAAAGGCCTGCTTGGCACTGGGCACCGCTTCGAGGGTAAGGTTGGCTTTGGCATAGTCGTCAAACTGCTGACCGTGGCTGTTGTTGACCAAGGTCCCGCCTTTGCGACCTTGCAGGTCCGCCCATTGATGGTAGGCAAAAGCCCCTTGCTGGCGCACCCAGACCACGCTCGGGGTGTGCAGAAAGGCCGGGCTTATGAAGTCCATCAGTTGCTGCCGCGCCTCGGTCAGAAAGTACCCGGCAAGCAGGTCGATACGGCCAGTGCGCACTTGCTCCTGGGCACGTGACCAGGGCCCACCGTAGACCACCTCGATCTCCAGCCCCAGTTGCTTGCCCAGGTACTTGAGCAGGTCGGCATTGGCACCGATCAACTGCTGAGGGTTTTGCGGGTCGCGCCACAGGTAAGGGGGATATTCGGGGTTACCGGTAGCCGTAAAGCGCTGGCATGCCTCCTGCGCAAGCACGACCGCAGGCAGCAGGAACACGCACAGCAACAACAAGGCGTGGCGAAAGCAACGCTCGATCATCAACAACCCTCGGCACATGTGGCCTGGCGACCTGGTGTGGTCGCCGAAGGCTGCCACATCCCCTGGAACACTGCAGCCTATGGCTGCGCACGGTGTAGACAGTCTGGACCATGAATGGCCAGCCGCCAGGGGTTTCATCGTTCGAGGGGGCTTGCTGGGGCCACGGCCGCGCCGTCAGCAAGCCCCCGAACGCATTAAGCCGTTTGCCGACGTATCGTCAGAATGGCCGCACCAAAGCCGATGAAGGTCGTCCCCACCACCCGGCTTACCCAGCGCGAAAGCCCGGGCCGGGTCAACACGCCCTTGGCCCGCGAGGCCAGCGCGGCATACAGGCTCAGTGAAACGAGCGACAAGGCGACGAAGATCCCGGTAAGGATCAGGAACTGCGGCAGCAACGCCGCCCCCTGGTCGATGAACTGCGGGAACAGCGCCGTGAAGAACATGGTCGCCTTGGGGTTGGTCACCGCGGTCAGGAATGCCGATTTGTAAAGCTTGAGCGGTGTTGGGCGTTCCTTGGCAACACCTGTGTCAGCCCCCTCTTCCAGCATCGGGCTTTTTTTCAGCAACTGCCGTGCGCCAAGGTAGAACAGGTAACCGGCACCAATGATCTTGACTGCGTTGAAGAGTACTTCCGAGCTTGCCAGCAAGGCGCCCAGCCCGAGCATGGCCGCCGCCGACAGGCAGAACAGGCCCGAGCCGTTGCCCAGGGAAGACCAGACGGCGCTGCGTTGCCCATGGGCCAGGCTGTTGTTGATCGCCATCAGCGTTGCAGGGCCGGGGCTGGCGATGGCTATCGCGGCGACCAGGGTAAAGGCAAGAAGCGAGTTAGCATCCATTTTTCAGACTCGATAAAGGTTCGCAGAACGCAGGTTAAAACAGCAGGCAAAGGTCAGCCGGTATTCTGCCGCTTCGCGCTCTTCTTGACGATGGCCTTCATCCGCGTGGCCGCGCGCTGCACGGTGGCCATCTTCTCCGGGCGCTTCATGCCACGCCATTTGCGGATTTCTTCACGGGTCCGGCCACAGCTCACGCACAGCTCGCTGTTGAGCTGGCAGAGCGAAACGCAGGGGTTATCTATGTCCTTGGCCATTGCACCTTCAGGCCGGCATTTCAGCGCGCACACGTTCGGCGGCGTTTTCAAAGACTTTGCACAGCTCTTCGGACTTCACCTTGGTGATCGACTTGGCTGCCAGCAGGTCATGCACAACGCGGATGCCCTGCTCCATGGCCGTGGCCAGTTGCTGGCGGTCGGAGGCGTCGGCGATATCACCCAGATAAGGAGCAACGAGGTACACGTACCGGTCCTGCAGCTTGAGTGTTTCCAGCGCATCGAGGGCAGTCTGGAACCGATCGGCAGCAGCAGGGCTCATGCTCAATTTATCGAAATGAATCAGGCTCACACGGTCAGTGGCCATTGACGAATCTCCGTTTCCTGGTAAGGCCAGGCCCGCAGGCAACGCCGCTTCTACGGTGCTCGGGAATGCAGGCCAGGTTAATGCTCATCAGGTTACCAGAACGCGCGACAAATAGGGCCATCGCCCCCGGAACTAAAAGTATTAAACAGGTCGTTCAAGGGATGCCCCACGGCGCAATCGGGACAGGAGGCAGTGTTACCCACGCAGGATAATCGCCCGGCAAGACTCCCCGCCGAGACCCTCATCGACCCGGCAGCCCACAACAACAAGCCTGCGCGAGCAGGTAAGCCACAAAGGGGCATCACCATTCATGGCAAAGGAACACATCACCGAAACGCTCGACCTTGGCGTGACGGACCCCTCCAAAACCGCCGAAGCCCGTCAGGATCGGCATTTGGAGGGCAAGATCGACTGGATCGTCTTCGGCATCACCAGCATCCTGGCCATTGCCTTCGTCATCTGGGGCTTCATCAGCCAGGCCAGCCTTGCCGCCAGCGCTTCCTCGGCACAGTCCTGGGTCATTCTCAACTTTGGCTGGTTCTTCGTACTCACCTCCACCGTATTCGTCATCTTCGTGCTCTGGCTAGCGGCCAGCCGCTACGGCAGGATCCCACTGGGGCGTGATGGCGAAGCGCCAGAATTTCGCACGGTTTCCTGGGTGGCCATGATGTTCAGCGCCGGCATGGGCATCGGCCTGATGTTCTTCGGTGTAGCCGAACCCTTGTCGCACTACGTGTCGCCGCCTCCCGGGACAACGACCGGGCAATCTAGCGAGGCGATGCAGGTGGCCATGGCCACTACGCTGTTCCACTGGACCCTGCACCCCTGGGCGATGTACGCCATCGTCGGCCTGGTGATTGCATACGGCACGTTCCGTCGCGGCCGTTCTCAGCTGATTTCTGCGGCCTTCCGGCCCCTGATCGGCAAGCACGCCAACGGCCCCGTTGGCCGCGTGATCGACATGATGGCGATTTTCGCCACCTTGTTTGGCTCTGCCGCCTCGCTCGGCCTGGGCGCCCTGCAGATCGCAGGTGGCCTGGAATACAACGGCTGGATCGAGAGCCCCGGCAAACTGTTCTACATCTCGATCATCACCCTGCTGACCATCGCCTTCGTCACCTCAGCGGTCTCCGGGATCGGCAAGGGCATTCAGTGGCTGTCCAACACCAACATGGTGCTGGCGCTGGTGCTGGCGATTTTCGTCTTCCTGGTCGGCCCGACGCTGCTGATGCTCAACCTGCTGCCCACGTCGATCGGTATCTATATCAAGCTGCTGCCAGAGATGATGGCACGCACCAACGCCAGCGGCGGTGAGCAGATGAACAGCTGGCTGGCCGGCTGGACGGTGTTCTACTGGGCCTGGTGGATTTCCTGGACGCCCTTCGTCGGCATGTTCATTGCCCGCATCAGCCGCGGCCGCACTATTCGCCAGTTCGTCACCGGTGTGCTGCTGGTACCGAGCCTGGTCAGCCTGGTGTGGTTCACTGTCTTCGGCGGTGCCGCGATTGATGCCCTGCGCGAGGGCAGCTTTGCGTTGGTCGATGGTGCCGTCAACAGCAACCACGCGCTTTATCAGTTGCTGGACAGTTACCCGCTGGCCTCGTTGACCTCGGTACTGGTGATGATTCTGGTGGGCATCTTCTTCGTCTCCGGCGCCGATGCTGCCTCGCTGGTCATGGGCACCCTGTCGGAACACGGCACCACGACACCCTCACGGCGTACCGTGATTTTCTGGGGGGCGCTGACTGGCACGGTGGCAGCAATCATGTTGGCCATCGGCGACCCACGCAACCCCGGCGAGGCGCTTACGGGGCTGCAGAACCTGACGATCGTGGTGGCGTTGCCCTTTGTCGTGGTGATGGTGCTGCTGTGCCTGGCGCTGTACCGCGACCTGCGCAAGGACCCGATGATGCTGCGCCATTTGCGTGGCACCGAGCTGATCGAGAAGGCCGTGCTGTATGGCGCGGTGAAGCACGGCGAAGAGTTCTACATCGTGGTGCAGGAAAAGAAATCTGCAACCAAGCAAACTCAACCCCAGGCCGACGCAGAGTTGAACGGATAAGCCCCACTGCGCAAAGAAAAGGGACCGCCAAGCGGTCCCTTTTCTCTTCAGCTACCTGCCCAGAAAACTGTCCTCGAACGGGTAATGGGTCAGCAGTTCGTAACCCGTCTCTGTCACCAGCAACTGGTTCTCCAGTTTTATCCCGTCGCTCCCCCCTACCTCCCCCACATAGGCCTCCACACACAGCGCCATGCCCGGCTGCAGTTCGCCTTCATAGCCGTAGGCTTCGAAGTCCTCTGGGTAACGAATGCAGGGGTACTCGTCGCACAGCCCCACCCCATGGAACATCACCCCATAACGCTGGGCACGGCAGCTTTCCGGCAGGCGATGGCCATTTCGGGTGAGCGCGGAGAAGTGCACGCCAGGCTTGACCATGTCGGCGTTGACATGGATGTGTTCGTGGGCGATGCGGTACAGCCGCTTCTGCTCGGCGGTGGGCTCCAAGCCGCCGCAGATCCAGCTGCGCGACATGTCGACGCAAAAGCCGTACACGCCGATGAGGTCGGTATCGAACGACAGCAGGTCGCCGTCGCTCAGCACCCGTGGGCCGGACTCCTGGTACCACGGGTTGGTGCGCGGGCCGGAGCTTAAGATGCGGGTTTCGATCCACTCGCCGCCACGGCGGATATTGCCGCTGTGCAACGCGGCCCAGACATCGTTCTCGGTTGCGCCAGCGCGCATGGCCTGGCGCATTTCGGCGATAGCCGCTTCACAGGAGGCGACGGCGCAGCGCATGGCCAGGATCTCGTCGGGGCCCTTGATTAGCCGGGCGAACTCGGTCACCTCCTGACCGTTGTGCACCTGCACGCCCAGGGCATCCAGGGCTCGCAGGCCAGCCACCTCGATACGGTCCACGGCCAGGCGGCGGTTGCTGCCGGCGTGGGTGCGCAGCAGTTCATCGACCTGGGCACAGAACCGCCGGGCGTGTTCGTCGGTACGCTCGCCCGTTTCAAAATAGAAGAACGAGGCGCCACTGCGCAGCTCGCTCACCAGCGGCAGGTGTGCCGAGAGGTGGTCGCAGCCGTGAAAATCCCACAGCACCACATGGCCGCTGGCGGCGACGAAGCAGGCACGGGCGGGGTTGTGGGTGGTCCACAGCTGCATGTTGGTGCTGTCGGTGGCGTAGCGGATGTTCAACGGGTCGAACAGCAGAATGCCGCCGAGGTCACGGGCCACGAGCTGCTCACGGATGCGTTGCAAGCGGTACTCACGCAGCGTCGCCAACTGCGGCACCTGAAGGCCAAGCGCGGCCCACTCGGCGAAGGCCAGCGGGGTCGGGCCGATTTCGCTGCGGTCGTTGTCATCGACCGAGCCGTCGGCCTTCAGTAAAGCGGCGCGCTGGCGGGAAGGGTCGATACGACGGGACTGGGCGGGGATCGAGAACGGCGAAGTCATCATGGTTGGAGGGCTTCCTTGGTTTTGTTGTTGGAAGATTCACCCATCAGCAAGGGGCCGCCGCTAGTTGCTGGCTTGCACCGCTGTTGCCCGCGCCGCCTGCAACCACTGATCGAACTGCTGGCGGTGCGCCGCAATCCATTGCTGGGCGTGGCGTTGGATGTCGCTCAGGTTCTTCTCGCCGTTTTGCATCTTGAGGTTCTGCGCACTCTCGTCCGCCGCGCTGATCTGCACCTGCGACAAGAACTTCAGCGCCGCCGGGTTCTTCTCGGCAAACTCACGGTTTAGCACCGCCTCCACCTTGTCCACCGCAAAGCCCAGGTTCTTGCCGTCGAACGTGGTATCAACGCTGTTGTTACCGCCCGGCAGGTCCGTCTGGGGCACCTGCAGCCACACCACGTCGCGCCCCTCCACCATCACACCGGCCACCCACTGGGGTACCCAGGTGTAATAGAGCACGGGTTTACTTTCCTTGAAGCGGGTGATGGTGTCGGCCATCAAGGCGAAGTAAGACCCTTGGTTGACGTGCACGCTGTCGTCCAGGTCATAGGCCTTCATGTGGTGGGCAATGACCAGTTCGCAGCCCCAGCCGGGGTTGCAACCGGTGAGGTCGGCCTTGCCGTCGCCATCGGTGTCGAACAGCTTGGCAAGCTCGGGCTTTTTCAGGTCGGTGATGTATTTGATGTGGTATTGATCGGCGGTCTTCTTGTCGATCAAGTAGCCTTGCAGCACGCCGGGCATGATGTCGCCAGCCTTGACCATGTTCTGGTCGCCACCGGCCTTCTCGTAGAAGCTGGCGTGCAGTTTGTCCCACAGGTTGACGCTGAAGTCGGCATCGCCGTAGCCGACCGCCAGTATCATCGTGGCGTATTCGGTCTCCTTGGGCTTTTGCACGTTGTAGCCCAACTCTCGCAGGCCCTGCATGGCGATTTCGCCACGGAAACGCTCTTCATCGACCGATGGGAACGACGGGGTTATCTTCACCCCCTCCCCCGGCTTGTCGGTGGATGCACTGGCACCCAGGCACATTACGCTAAGCGCCAGGGCGCAGGTGGACTGAAGCAAACGACGGGCGAACGGGGACTTGCACATCTTCGCGTACCTTTTCGGGTTGTTGTCTAGGGTTGCGGCAGATAGAACGCAGCGGCTCAGGCAGCCTTGCGCCGCCCTTGTGGCTGCGCCGCGCCAAACAGGCGCAGTACCACGCCCACGGGCCCAGTGTGGTACCAGCGCAGGCTCGGGTCGGCGCTGGTGCGCGCGCCCATAGCCTGGGTCAGGCGGTCGAGGAAAATCGCCAGCAGCACCAGCCCCACCCCGCCGACCGTGGCCAGGCCCATGTCCAGCCGGCCGATGCCGCGCAGCACCATCTGGCCCAGGCCACCCACCGAGATCATCGAGGCGATCACCACCATCGACAGCGACAGCATCAGGGTCTGGTTGAGCCCGGCCATGATGGTCGAGGTGGCCAGCGGCAGTTGCACACGGGTCAGCATCTGCCGCGGCGTGCAGCCAAAGGCGCGCGCCGCTTCGATCTTGTCTTCCGGCACCTGGCGGATCCCCAGGTTGGTCAGGCGCACCAGCGGCGGCAGGGCAAACACGATGGTCACCAGCACGCCCGGCACGTTGCCGATGCCGAACAGCATCACCACCGGCACCAGGTAGACGAACGCCGGCAGCGTCTGCATCGCGTCGAGCACCGGGCGGATGATGCTTTCCAGGCGGTTGCTGCGGGCGCAGACGATGCCCAGCGGGATGCCGATCACCGCGCAGAAGAACACTGAGGTGAGCACCAGCGCCAGGGTGGTCATCGACTCCGACCACACGCCGATCAAGCCCAGCAGGGTCAGGGTGACGAAGCACAGCAGCGCCATGCGCTTGCCCGCCAGCTGCCAGCCAAGCAACGAAGACAGCAGGATGCCGATGGTCGGTGGAATGCTCTGCAGGGTGAACTCGATGCCGTTGAGCACCTGGTCGATCGGCCAGCGGATGGCGCGGAACACCTCGCGGAAGTTATGCACGAGGAAGTTGAGCGTCGCGGTGACCCAGTCGCCCAGGGGGATGGTGGCCGCCTGGAACGGGTCAAGCAGACTGAATTCGGACATGGGGCAAACCTCGCGTGGGTTCAGTGGCGGCTCAGGGACTGCAAGGGCGCGCTGGTGGCCAGGCTGGAACACTGGCAGCGGCTGTTGAAGGTCTTGAAGAACGCGCGCACGTAGTCGTTGGCCGGCTGGTTGATCAGCTCTTGCGGGGTGCCGATCTGCACCACCCGGCCGCCCTCCATGATCGCAATGCGATGGCCGATGCGGATGGCTTCCTCGATGTCGTGGGAAATGAAAATGATGGTGCGCTGCTGTTCGGCCTGCAGGCGCATCAGTTCGCCCTGCATTTCGTTGCGGATCAGCGGGTCGAGGGCCGAGAAGGCTTCGTCCATCAACAGGATGGTTGGGTCGTTGGCCAGCGCCCGGGCCAGGCCCACGCGCTGCTGCATGCCACCGGACAGCTGGTGCGGGTAGCTGTGCTCGTGGCCGGCCAGGCCAACCTGGCTCAACGCCTCGCGGGCACGGCTATGGCGCTCGGCTTCGGCGACGCCGGCGATTTCCAGGCCGAAGGCGGTGTTCTGCAGCACGCTCATGTGCGGCATCAGGGCAAAGGACTGGAATACCATGCCCATTTCCTTGCGGCGCACATCGAGCAGGGCTTTATCGGACAGGCCGGTGATTTCGCGGCCGTTGAGGTGGATGCTGCCGGAGGTGGGCTCGATCAGGCGGTTGAACAGCCGCACCATGGTCGACTTGCCCGAGCCCGACAGGCCCATGATGACGAAGATCTCGCCACGTTTGACGGAAAAGCTTGCATCGAACACGCCGACGACGTGGCCGGTCTTGCTGAAGATTTCGTTCTTGTCGGCGCCCTTGCGGAGCATCTCCATGGCCATGTTCGGGTTGGGGCCGAACACTTTGAAGATATGGTTTACCGAAAGAATCTCATCGGCATGGCTCATACGACCCTCTTTCTTTTTGTTATGACCAATAAATGATCGGCATCCTTTCCATGGGCGGAAACAGCTGCAGACCTGCGATTGGCAGGGTGCTCAAATAGCAATGAGCGAATCAGGACTGTGATGATCTTATGGTTGAGCCCACGGTGCCGGGCACGCGGGTAAAGCCTCGGGGCATCGGGCTTTTGTGGAGGACTGGCTGAACTGTAGCCCTGGCGAACGGCATGGAATAGAACGCAAGCGTCAATTTATGGTATGCCGAAGCCCTGAGCTTGCCAGGGTACATGGACGCTAGGAGCAGCCTTGTGCTGCTCCTAGCGGGTAAGCGGGTCACCCCTTCAATGCCGCCTCGATCTTGGCGACATCGATCTTGCCCATTTCCATCATGGCCTCGAACGCCCGCTTGGCGGCAGCCCGATCGGGATTGGCGATGGCTTCGATCAGAATACGTGGGCAGATTTGCCACGACAGCCCCCATTTGTCCTTGCACCAGCCACAAACGCTGGCCTCGCCGCCATGGCTGACGATGGCATCCCATAGCCGGTCAGTCTCGGCCTGGTCCTCGGTACTGACCTGAAACGAGAAGGCTTCGCTATGGGTGAACGCCTTACCCCCGTTGAGCCCAACACAGGGGATGCCCATGACCGTGAATTCGACGGTAATCACATCGCCTTCCTTGCCCGACGGATAGTCGCTGGGGGCGTTGTGCACCGCCACTACCTTGCTGTCGGGGAAGATGCTGGCGTAGAAGTTGGCCGCCTCCTCGGCGTCATTGTCGTACCAGAGGCAGATCGTGTTCTTGGCAGTCATGGCATTGCTCCATGAATGAGTGAGGACCTTTTAGTCTAGTTCACGGCCCCGCCACCGGGAGCCCTGTGCACACCTTCAAGGCGCTCTGTCTTTGCAACATCCTGCAGACATTTCCGACGTCAGGTAGTGAACCTGCTGACATAAAAACGGTCTTTCGCTGACGGTCAACTCACCGACCGGTTCACCGGCCCAGTCAGCGGGCCTACTTTTGTCCTGTTTCAGCGAAGACTCAACATGCCCGATTCCCGCCCCACATTCTCCGTCCTCCCAGCCCTGCGCGGCGGCCTGATCGCAGCCTTGGTGGCCCTCGCCGCCCCTGTGCATGCCGAAGAGCCCGCCAGCGATGCGCGCTGGGTCAGCGACAGCCTGAGCACCTACGTGCGCAGCGGCCCGACCGATGGCCATCGAATCGTCGGCACCCTCAAGTCCGGGCAGAAACTGACCCTGGTCACCAGCCAGGGCAACTACAGCCAGGTGCGTGGGCAGAATGGCGACCTGGTGTGGATCCTGAGCAGCGACTTGCAGGCGGTGCCGGGCCAGGGCGAACGCCTGCCGCAGCTCGATGCCCAGGTAGCGGACCTGTCCGGGCAGCTCAAGAGCATCGATGACAGCTGGAAAACCCGTGTGCAGGGCATGCAGGAAACACTGGATTCGCGCAAGCAACTGATCGACGAACTGCAAGCACGCAACCAGGCGCTGAACGAACAGCTCGACCAGAGCCAGTCGACCCTGCGCGATACCCAGGCCCGCCTTGGGGATGAGAACAAACAGGTGATGATGCGCTACATGGTGTACGGCGGCAGTATTGCTGGCGCGGGTCTGCTGGTGGGGTTGATATTGCCGGCGCTGACGCGTGGGCGGAAGAAGAACGACCGCTGGTTCTGATCGGGGATGCATGTGCGGTGCATGCCTTTGGTTTTTTAGCGCCTGTGAGACCGAGCGCCGCTCGGTCTCACAGGCGCTAAAAAAACACAGGCATGCGCCCGGTAGCCATCACACCCCCAGCCTATTTACCACGCGCCTTGTTGTAGATGGTCTTGGCACGGTCAGCCGAAGCCTGGCACGTTGTCATGTCACCGTCTTGCTGAGCTTTCTTGGCCTGTTCCAGCAACACCTTGTAGTCATGCGCCATGCCGCCATGCAGCGCCTGGCCATCGGTCTTGTGGATGTCTTCCAACTCGCTGATCTTGGCAGCACAGTTACTGGCAGGGTCTGCATGGACAACAAAGCTCAGCACAGAGGCGATTATCAGCAGTGTCATTGATCTCATGGAGCAGTCTCCTGGGAAATCGGAATGGGCATCGAGAAAACACCGGCTCGATGCAGCAAAAAGAATAGATCCTGATAGCCCCGCAACGACCTGCTTCAGCCCAGCGGTAAGCTGGCTTCAAACAGATAGTCAATGAACACCCGTACCCGCAACGGCATGTGCCGTGCCTGGGGGTAGATCAGCATGAACGGCCGCGAAGTACCGCCGAACGCGCCCAGCACTTCTACCAATTCGCCGCTGGCCAATGCGTCCTGCACGGTAAAGCGATAGGCCTGCATCAACCCGCCACCGTGGCGCACCAGCGTGGTAGTGGCAAGAAAGTCGCCCAGGCAGGTGAGCCCGCCCAGCGTTTCGATTTCCACCAGGCGGCCTTCCTGACGAAAGCTCCATGGCGGGCGACGGCCACTGCTGGGGAGTTCGAACTGGATGCACTCGTGGTACTGCAAGTCTTCCGGGGCTTGCGGCGTGCCAGCCTGGGCCAGGTACGCCGGCGTAGCCACCACCACCAGCTCGGCATCCTCCAGGCGGCGGGCCACCAGGCGCGAATCGGCTGGTTCACGGCCACGGATGGCAAGGTCGTAGTGCTCGTCGGCAAAATCGACGTTGCGGTTGCTGACATGCACATCCACCTGCACCTTCGGGTAGCGCTCGCGAAAACGCGGCAGCAACGGCAACAACCGATGATGGGCATACGGCGTGGGTGCGCTGATGCGCAGGCGCCCGCTCGGCTCGACCTGCCCACCCGCCACCTGGCGCTCGGCTTCGACCAGTTGCCCCAGCGCCTGCCGGCATTGCTGGTAATAGGCCTGACCGGCCTCGGACAGGCGCATCTGCCGGGTGGTACGCACAAACAATCGCACACCCAACCGCTCTTCAAGACGCGCCACGCTGCGGCTCACAGCCGCCGGTGTGACCCCCGCCTCGGTAGCGGCCGCGGTAAAACTGCCGCTGTCGGCGGCTAGGCAGAACAATTCCAGACTGCCCAATTGCAGATCATCGAAATGGCGGGTCATGGCAGCTCGATTAATTACATGATGTATCGATTGAAATGCCTTGTGCCTCATTTTTCAAGTGCTGAGTGCAGCCTACAGTGGCTGCACACCGAGCCACCGGCTCGCTTACTGGAGATCACGTACATGAGCAGCCCAAGAACCGTCATTATTACCGGGGCTTCCAGCGGCCTGGGCTTCGCCCTCGCCGAGGCCTTTCTCGAGCGTGGCGACAACGTAGTCGGCAACGCCCGAAGTGAGCCTCGCCTGGCACAAGCGGCCGCCCGCCTCGGCAACCCACAGCGCTTCATCGGCGTGGTGGGCGACATTGCCGAAGCCGACACCGCGAAACGGCTGTTTGCCGCCGCCTTGCAGGCATTTGGTGGGGTGGACATTCTGATCAACAACGCCGGGGTCTTCATTCCCAAGCCGTTTACCGAGTACACCGAAGCAGACGTAGAGGCACTGGTCGGCACCAACCTCAAAGGCTTCTTCTACCCCGCTCAAGCGGCGGCGCGGATCATGGCCGAACAAGGGCACGGGCATATCATCGCCATTACAGCCTCCATCGCGCTGCAGCCAGACACCCGCGTGCCGGCGTTGCTGCCGGTGCTGGTCAAAGGCGGCCTGAACCAGGCGGTCAAAGGCCTGGCGCTGGAGTTGGCAGCCAGCGGCGTACAGGTCAACGCAGTGGCCCCCGGGATCATCGACACCCCCTTGCACGGCGGCAATGCCCAGGGGTTGGGCGCGCTGTCCCCAAGCGGCCGAACCGGTACCCCCCAGGATGTAGTGGACGCGGTGCTCTACCTGACCGACGCGCGCTTCGTCAGCGGTGTGATTCTGCCCGTGGATGGCGGTAGCACCGCTGGCACCTGGCACTGAAAAGAGGAGCAAGACGCCATGCCTTACGTACATATCCGCGTGACCGACGAAGGGGTGACCGCCGAACACAAACGCCAGCTGATCGAGGGCACTACCCGGATGCTGGAGCAGGTACTGGGCAAGCCGCCGGCCAGTACCTTCGTGGTGATCGAGGAGGTGCCGACCGATAACTGGGGGGTGGGGGGCGAGACGGTGACTGCGCGGCGCAGGCGCGAGCACAGATAGCCTGCACGCCTCTACAACAACCGTTCCAGAGCCTCCAGCACATACGCCGTGGCACGCTCGGCCTGCCCTTCGCGGCAGGCGACCCCCAGTTGCCGCCACAACCCCGGACGCAACGGCCGGCGGGCGATGCGTGGGTCCAGCTCGGGCGCGTCGCCCTCCTGCGGCAGCAACGTCGCGCCGTAGCCGGCCCCAACCAGGCTCTTGATCGCATCGTTGTAGTTCAGCTCGATGCGTGGTTCGGGGAACAACCCCGCTGCGGCGAACCATTCCCCCGTCACCCGCGACAACTGCGTGCTGCTGTCATTGAGAATCAGCGCCCGCTGCGCCAGCCATGCCGGCGTGACCTTGGCCGGTGGCTGCCAGTCGGCCGGCACATAGGCCAATATTGGGTCCCGTCGCCACGGTGTGATCTTGAGCCCTTTGCCCGCGACTTGCGGCAAGGCCACCAGGCCAATGTCCAGCGCCCCCTCGCGCAACTGCGCCAGCGAAGCCTGGGAGGTCAGCACCTGCACCTGCACGTCGATCCCCGGATGCGCCACACGCAAGTGCTCCAGTGCCTTGGGCAGCAAATGGGCGATGGCGCCGGTCGAGGCGCCCAGGCGTACGCGGCCGGTCAGGCCCTCGACCTGACGGCGCACCTCATCCAGGGCCAGATCGGCATCGGCCAGCAGGCGCCGGGCTCGGGCCAACAGGGTTTCACCGATGGCCGTGGGGCGAACCTGCCCACGGTTGCGAGTGAGCAAGGGCGCGCCAACCCGCGCCTCCAGTTCGGCCACATGCAGGCTGATGGTGGGCGGGGCCAGGTTGAGACGGCGGGCGGCCTCGGCAAAAGAGCCCAGGTCGGTGATTTCGACCAGCGTGCGGAGGCGATCGAGGCTGATTTCGCGCATGACGAGCTTCAGAAATAATGAATATCAGCATCATGATATTCAAATTTCCTTTAGTCCAGCCGCAGGCGAGCATAGGCCACCCTCCCCTGACCGGACCCTGACCATGCACACCCCTGTTGTCTTCATCGACGGTGACCAAGGCACCACTGGCCTGCAGATTCACGCCCGCCTGCACGGGCGTAACGACTTGCGCCTGCTGACCCTGCCCGAGGCCGAGCGGAAAAACCCGCAACGCCGCGCCGAAGCGATCAACAGCGCCGACATCGCCGTGCTCTGCCTGCCCGATGACGCCGCACGCGAGGCCGTAGCAGCGATCCACAACCCGCAGGTACGGGTCATCGATGCCAGCTCCGCCCACCGCACCAGCCCAGGCTGGGTCTATGGCCTGCCGGAGCTGGACGAGCAGCAAGCCGCGCGTATCGCCCATAGCAAACGCGTCAGTAACCCCGGCTGCTACCCAACCGGCGCGATTGCCCTGCTGCGCCCGCTGATCAGCGCCGGGCTGCTGCCGGCGGATTACCCACTGAGCATTCATGCCATCTCGGGGTACTCCGGCGGCGGCCGCGCTGCAGTCGAACGCCATGAGCAGCCGACTGCCGAGAAAACCCCGACCCTGCAGTTGTATGGCCTGGAGCTGGCACACAAGCATGTACCGGAGATTCAGCAGCACGCCGGGCTGTCGGCACGGCCGGTGTTCATGCCCGGTTACGGCGCCTATCGCCAGGGCATCGTCCTCAGCATCCCGCTGCAGTTGCGCCTGCTGCCCGGCCAGGTCAGCGCCGAGCAACTGCACGCCTGCCTGCAACAGCACTACCAAGGGGCACGCCACGTGCAACTGATGCCCTTGCACCAGCACGGCCCGGCCGCTGCGCTCGACCCCGAGGCCTTGAACGACAGCAACGACCTGCGCCTGGCGCTGTACGCCAACCCGGAGCATGGCCAGGTGCTGCTGACCGCCGTCTTCGACAACCTTGGCAAAGGCGCCTCCGGGGCGGCGGTGCAAAACCTCGACCTGATGCTTGCTGCGCTACAGGCGCAAGGCTGATTCGGCAAAACCGGTTAGACTGTACGTCCCGCGTCAGCAAGGCGCGGGTTGTATCCCTACCCGCCGGAGCCCACCCCCCGATGTTCATCCTGAGCCGCCTCGACAGCGTGCCGCCCGAGTCTTTCCAAAACCAGATCCGTGAGCTGGTGATCAACCACGTCGGCGAGTTGAGCAGCGTCGCCATTCTGGCCGACAACCCGCTGTATCCGCTGTACCAGTACGGCGTCGGCATGGAGGTGCATCAGTACCTGCAGGCCATGGACGGTACGCGCGGCCTGTCGGTGACGCTGACCTTGGCGCTGGATGCCGATGCCCCTGACCAGTTGCTCGGCTTCGCCCTGGCGTTGCCGGCCGATGACGATCAGCACACCTGCGCGCTGGCTTTTCTCGCGGTGCGCGCCAGCCACCGCCGCCAAGGGATCGCCCGCGCCTTGTTAGGCGACCTGCAGGCGCGCCATGCCTGCGTCGAATTGAACACCTTTGCCGGCCAGGTGCCGTGGTTTGAAGCGATGGGCATGCAGGTGGTGGCGGCCAATGGGCCACAGGTGCTGATGAGCAGCACCGGGCAGGCCAGCGGCGCGTTGATTGGCCGGCTGGATATCGGGCCGATCTACCAGACCACCGAAGTGCACCAGATCCATACCTACCTGCTCAACCAGCAGGGCGAGGACGCGATGATCGAGGCCGAGCAGATGCGCGACGAGCGGCTGGACGAACTGGCGATACAGGCGCAGGAATGTGTACGGCAGCGCAAGACCGTGCACTGATCCAGCAGCCTCTTCGCGGGCAAGCCCCACCGGTACTGCACTGCCTCAAGTCTTGTGCAGTGCCGGTGGTGCTAGCCCGTGAAACAACAGTACTGGCCGCTCAGCCATGCACCCAACGCCGATGCAAACCGCGCGCCAGGGCATCGAGCATGAACCCCAACACCCCGATCAGCAGCACCATCGCCATCAGTTCCGAATACGCCAGCCGGTCACGGGTGTCGAGGATGAAATACCCCAACCCCGCACTCACCCCCAGCATCTCGCACGGCACCAGCACGATCCAGAGGATGCCGATGGCCAGGCGCACGCCCGTCAGCACATGGCCAATCACCCCCGGCACGATCACCTTGCACAAGGTCTCCCAGCGGGTGGCACTCAAGCTGCGGCTCAGTTGCAACCAACGCGGGTCGAGCTGGCGCACGCCTGCCGCAGTGTTGAGTAGAATCGGCCACAGCGCGGCAAACGCCAGGAGGAAATAGATCGGCTGGTCGCCCACGCCCATCAGCATCACCACCACCGGCATCCATGACAGCGGCGAGATCATCCGCAAAAACTGGAATGCCGGCGTGGTCGCCGCCTCCAGGTGCCGGTAGCTGCCGACCAGCAAGCCGAGGGGTACGCCGATCAACAGCGCCAGCAACAGCCCGATCAGGATACGTTTGAGGCTGACCCATACGTGGCCGTACACCTCGCCCTGCCCCAGCAACTCGACCAGGCTGGCCAGGGTGGCCTCGGGCGAGAAGCGTGCCGACAGGCCATCGGCCTCGCCAAACAGCGCCACGCCTGCCCACCACACCAGCAGCAACCCCAACAGCCCGACCAAGCCCAGGCCGGTATGAATGACATGCTTGCGCATCAGACCGCGAACTCCTCGCTACGCTCGAAGCTGTCGGCAATGCCGAACACTGACGGCCCGCCAACGGCGGCGATGGCGTTGCGCACAAAGCGGTCGTCGACCAGGTCGCGGGCGGTGTGCGCCGGGTCCAGGCCAGCCAGAAAACCACTGTCGCCCTCGATCAGGGTGCGCTGCAGGCGCTTGATCAGTTCCTCGGTATAACTGGGGAACGGGTATGGCTGGAAATCGATACGCTTTTCGTCCCACTGCTGATGCTGGATCGCGCCACTGGCGATATAGCCGGCGCGGTCCTCGGCAGCCGGGGCCAGGACTTTGCTCAGCACCGCAGGTTCGTGCGGGGTGTACTTGTTGGGGCCGGCCTTGGACAGCAGCGCGGCGGCTTCGGCGCGGTGGTCGCGCGTCCACTGCTGAGCCTTGACGATGGCGTTGACCACCTTCTGCGACCACTCCGGGCGGTTGTTGAGGTCGTGCTCGTGCATGAACACCACGCAGCAGGCGTGGTTGCGCCACACATCGCCCGTAAACCGCTGCACGCGACCAACCTTGAGGTTCTCGGCCAAGGCGTTGAAAGGCTCGGCGACGATATAGCCGGCGATACGCTTGCTGGCCAACGCCGGCGGCATGTCGGACGGTGGCAGCACCAGCAGGTTGACCTCGTTGGCCGCAAGCTGCCCATTGGCAGGCCTCGACACCGGGGTAAGGCCGTTGTCGTTGAGCATCTGTTGAAGCACCACGTTGTGGATCGAATACCAGAACGGGATGGCCACTGTCTTGCCGCCCAATTGCTTCATGTCGGTGATGTCCGGCGCCACGGTCAGACCCGAACCGCCGACATGGTTCCAGGCCACGACCTTGGCCGGCACCTTGCTGGCGTAGCGTGCCCACACGGTCATTGGCGAGAGCAAGTGGATGACGTTGACCTGGCCCGAAATGAACGCCTCGATCACCTGCGCCCAACTGCGCAGCAGCACCGGGCGCTCGGCCTTGATACCTTCGGCCTCGAACAGGCCATTGTTGTGCGCCACCAGCAACGGCGTGGCGTCGGTGATCGGCAGATAGCCGATGCGCACCGGCGCGTCCGGCTCGGACGCCGCGCGGGCCTGCAGGCTCGACAGCAGCGGCAACGCACCGGCCGCAGTGAGCATGGCGCCAAGCTTGAGGAAGTCACGGCGCGAAGAAGCGGAACAGCAGTCATCCATGCACATGGACAGCCTCCGAGGGCAAGGGGGTTGGGGAAGGTTCGACTGTGCGGCTTGCCCGCCGAAGGGTTTTGACAATCTCGATGCGCAACGCGCCCAGCTCCTCGACCCGTTGCGTGCGCGGTTGCGGCAGGTCGATACGCCACTGGCCGAGGATGTGCGCTGGGTGGTTGCCCAGTAGCAGGACCCGGTCGGACAGCAGCAGGGCTTCGTCGATATCGTGGGTGATCAGCACCGCTGCGGTATTGTGGGCGGCGATCAGTTGCAGCAGCAGTTGCTGCATGTCGGCCCGGGTCACCTCGTCGAGGGCGCCAAACGGCTCGTCGAGCAACAGCACTTCAGGCTGGCGCGCCAGGCAGCGCGCCAGCGCGGTGCGTTGGGCCATGCCGCCGGACAGTTGCGCCGGGTAGTGATTGCGCGCATGGGCCAGGCCCACCGCAGTAATGGCATGGTCGATGCGCGCGCGTCGCTCGCTGGCGGCCAATTTGGGCTGCCGGGCGAAGTCCAGGCCGAAGGCGACGTTCTTTTCCAGGCTCAACCAAGGCAACAGGCTGGGGTCCTGAAAGGCCACCGCCAGGCGCGGATGCGGCCCTTGCAGCGGCTCACCGCGCAGCGTCACGCTACCGCCACGCGGCGCCTGCAAACCCGCCAGCACCCGCAACAGGCTGGACTTGCCGACACCGCTGGGGCCAAGGATGGTCACCACCTCGCCCGGTGCCAACTGCAGGTCGAACTGCGCCAGTACCTCTTGCCAGCCGCCCTCGCGGGGGTAGCCCAGGCTGATGGCGCGCGCTTCGAGCAAGACCTCACTCATGCGGCGCCCGCCTGGCGTTGCAGCTCGGCACGCAATTGCACCAGGCTTGGCGTGACGATCGGCACAAACGCCGACTCGCGCCAACGGCGGGCGAAACCTTGGCCATACTCGCTCAGATAGGCCTTGCCGCCACTGGCCTGCAGCTCCAACTGCACGGCGTCGGCAGCACTTTCGGCAAGGGTGATACGCAGTTTGAACAGCGCTGCCGGTTGCTGCTGGAAGCGCTCGTCGAGCAAGCCCTGCTTGAGTTCACTCACGGTGTTTTCCAGGCGCGCTTTGAGCACCTGGCGAGCCTCTTCGAGGAACGCGCCACGGCCTTGCAGGTGCTCCGCCACTTCATCCAACGCGCGACGGGCCAAACCAATGGCCATACCGCATTGCAGCGCCAGGAAGGCCGGACGCACCTTGGGCAGGAACTCACGGGCATTCTCATGCAACAACCACTCGCGGCCCAGCTCGACCTGGTGAAACGCCAGCGCGGCGGTATTGCTCGATTGCAGCCCCATCAACTGCAGATCGTCCGAGCGCTCCAGCCCTTGCGCATCGGACGGAATGGCCAACACGAACGGCGCGCCCTCGGCATCGCACTCGATGGCCGCGGCCACCACGAAACCGCTCTTGCGCAGATTGGTCACCCAATGCAAGCGGCCCTCCAGGCTCCACCCCGCGCGGCTCTCGCGCCCACGCACCTGCAGGCTCTCGATGCCCGAGAGAAACTTCATGGCGTTGGATAGCCCGGTCGCGCCTGCCAGCTCGCCTGTCAGCAGGCTCGGCAACAAGCGCTCGCGCAGCGTCTGGTTGGGGCTTTGCAGCAGGTATTCGATGAAGGCGCGTTGGCCCCAGCAGACGAACGCCGCGGCCAACGAACGGCTGGCAATGGCGGCGATGGCTTCGACCGCATCGGTCACCTGCCCGCCCGTGCCACCCTGGGCCGGATCGACGCCGATGCGCAGCACCTGCGCCTCGGCGATCTGCGCCAGGACCAGGTGCGGTTCGCACAGGCCCTGGTCAATGGCCTCGGCGTTGGCGTCCAGCCATTGCCGAAATGCACAATCATGCATGTCTGTACTCCTTTGAAAACGCCGGCGGGGCCGGCACCACACGCGGATTACGCAGAAGGCTGCCAGCGGTACTTGCTCAGTTCGTCGTTGAGCGGCGTCTGGGCGAAAACATTAGCAAAGTTGCACAGGGTTGCGAGGCTCACGCCAAGAATCACTTCCAGGGCGTTACCTTCGCTGAAGCCGGCCTCACGAAATGCCTGGTAGGTGGCCTCGCTGACGTTGCCACGGGTGGCAATCACTTCGCGGGCGAACGCGGCCAGGGTCTCGTAACGGGCATCGGGCAGTTCACCGCGGGCCCGCAGCGCATCGACCACTGCCTGCGGTAGCTTGGCCTTGTTCAGGGCAACAGCGGTGTGGCCGGCGACGCAGAAGTCGCAGCCATGCTGGGTCGCGGCAATCAGCTGCACCACTTCTCGCTCGGCCAGGGTCAGCTCGGACTTGCCGTTGAGCGCCGACACGGTCACGTAGGTTTCCAGGGCGGCTGGAGCATTGGCCAGCACGCCGAGCAGGTTGGGGATGAAGCCGGAGTTCTTCTGGGCATTCTCAAGGAATGGACGGGCCGCTTCCGGGGCACTCTGCAGAGTGTGTAAAGTAATGCGCGAGGACATGGAGGGGTCTCCTGTGGTGGGTGTCCTTACAGTCTGTTGGTTATAAGAAATACCCTCCATATTCATCAGTCGCCTTTCCTTGCTCCTGAGTCTTTGCATTAGATGATTTCGTCCAGCCACCTTGTCGATTGGTTATTAGAAGGCCTGGAGCTCGATGCCAGCCTGTTTCATGTCGGCCGTTATTGCGGCGGCTGGCATGCCAGCACCCAAGGCATGGGCCGGGCCAGTTTCCACCTGGTGGTGCAGGGCCATTGCTGGCTACACATCGATGGCAATGCCGAGCCGGTGCGGCTGGAGGCCGGTGACGCGGTGTTCCTGCTGCGCGATTTGGCTTACCGGTTGTCCAGTGACGAGAACCCCGTGAGCGCCTGCGCCCAACCGCGCCAGGCCATGCAGCCACTGGATGGCAATGCCGGCGATGGCGTGGGGCTGGTGTGCGGGTTCTTTCACTTTCGCCCGGGGCTTTCGTCACTGATCGTGGAGGGCCTGGCCGACTGGATTCTGCTGCGCGCCGACGAGCCCGCCGGGCAGGCGGCGCGGGCGCTGTTCGGGCTGATCCTGGAAGAATGCGAGCGCCTGCCGGCACCGTCGCAGCCCTTGCTGGAGCGGCTCACGCACTTGCTCTTCCTGTACGTTTTGCGCCAGCAGGTGCATGCCGGGCAGGCCCTCGGCGGGCTGGTGGCCCTGGCCCGGCAGCCGGCGTTTGCCGAATTGCTGGTGCAACTGATCGAACAGCCAGGGTTGGCCTGGACACTGGAAAGCATGGCAGCGTGCACGGGGTTGTCGCGGTCGGCGTTTTTCAAGCGTTTCAACGAACTGGCCGGGCAGTCACCGGGGCAGGTGCTGCTGGCGTTGCGCATGCGCCATGCGTCCCAGCTGCTGCAAGCGGGGAACACCGTGGAACAAGTGGGCGCGCAGGTGGGGTATCAGTCGGTGGCCGCGTTTACCCGGGCGTTTGCCAAAGCTGTGGGGGTGCAACCGGGGGCGTATCGCAGGCAGCATGAGGGGCGCTGATTTGCGTTTGCCTGGTCGGGCCTCTTCGCGGGCAAGCCCGCTCCCACAGGGACGGCACTGTCCTCAGGTTCTGTGCAATTCTTGTGGGAGCGGGCTTGCCCGCGAAGAGGCCTGAGCAGGTAGACCTAGACCTGACTCACCGGGATATCACCGCCACCCTTGCCATCCCGCCGCTCGCCCATCCAGTCATTGACCTGCTGACCGAACTCGGCAGGCGCCTTGCGCCCGAAGCGCCGCGCCAGGTCGAGGATGGTCTGCTGCGCCAGTGCGTCCTCCATACGCTTCTGCGCACTCAACATCACCGCATGAATCGCACAGGTGCCTTCTGTCGCCCAACCGGGAGGTGAGCCGTCGAACAACGTGCAACGCTCACGAATCTCACGGCAATCGAAGATCTTCTTCGGCCCGTCGATGGCAGTGACAATATCCAGCACGGTGATCTCATCCGACGGCCGCGCCAGGCGGAAACCACCGCGCACACCTTCGGTGGCAGCCACCAGGCCCGCGCGGGCCAGCTTGGTGAACACCTTGGCCAGGTATTCCTGAGGTACGCCTTGCAGCGCCGCGAGGTCGCGCACGCTGGACTCACGCGTGTCACCGCGCTCATCCACCAGGTACAGCAGGCAATGGATGCCGTATTCGACGCCTGCACTGTAAAGCGACATATCAATCTCCGACCAACTTTGTCGCAAATAATACCCGCGTGGTGCCCGCAGCGCAAAGCAATCAGCGTGGGGGCCCTACACGCGCAGCACCTTCACCACACCTTTGTTGCCGTCCGTTTCGCGCAAGTACTCCTGCAGCGAGTCGTCCATCGCCTTCATCCAGCGGGTATGGTGGGGCACCGCTTTCGTGCCCGTAATCACCGAGCGGTACGATTTGTCACGGTACCCCATGATGTCGTGCTTCTTGTCACACTTCCATTGCAGGAAGATGCGGTTCACCGCATCGATATCGAAGCGCGGGTAATCGGTCTGCTCGATCAGGTGCTTGATGTAGCGGCCTTGGAATTCATACATCGAGGCCGTGGTTTGCAGGCGCTCCTCCTCCTCGCGCCAGCGCTCGCTGTCGGCTTGCATGCTCGCCTTGGGCGGCAGCTTGATGCGCCCCAGCATGTAGTCGCGTGCAAACCATGCCTGTGCGTCGAACAGGTTGAAGCTGTACCAAAGGTCCTGCATGCCCAGGTACATCAACTGCGGGTTTTGCTCCCACACCACGCCTTGGTAGAGCCCCGCAGGCCACAGGCGGTTGTTGGTCTTGAGGGTTAGCTCATCCGGCAGGAACGGGAAGTGATGCTGATAGCCCGTGCACAGGATGATCGCATCCACGCGCTTGCTCGAGCCATCGGCGAAGAACGCCAGGTCGTTTTCGACCCGCACCAGCTGCGGACGCTCTTCCCACCCCTTGGGCCATGTGTAGCCCATCGGTTGCGTGCGGTAGGCCGTGGTGATCGAGCGCGCGCCGTACTTGTAGCACTGCGAGCCGATGTCTTCAGCGGAGTAGCTGCTGCCGACAATGAGCAGGTCCTGGCCATTGAACTCCATCGCTTCGCGAAAATCGTGGGCGTGCAGGATACGCCCGGTGAAACGTTCGAAACCTTCGAACTCCGGCACGTGCGGGGTGGAGAAGTGCCCGCTGGCCACCACCACATAGTCGAATACCTGCTCGATACCAAGCCCCGCGCAGTAATCGTGGGCGCTGACGGTGAACTCGCGGGTGTTGTCATCGAAGCTGACGTGCTTGACCACAGTATTGAAGCGGATGTAGTCGCGCACCCCGGCCTTTTTCACGCGGCCCTGAATGTAGTCCCACAGCACCTCGCGCGGCGGGTACGAGGAGATCGGCCGGCCAAAGTGTTCATCGAAGCTGTAGTCGGCGAATTCCAGGCATTCCTTGGGGCCGTTGGACCACAGGTAGCGGTACATGCTGCCGTGCACGGGCTCGCCATGTTGGTCGAGGCCAGTGCGCCAGGTGTAGTTCCACATACCGCCCCAGTCGGCCTGCTTTTCGAAGCAGACGATTTCGGGCATGGGAGCGCCCTGGGCATGGGCGGACTGGAACGCACGCAGTTGCGCAAGGCCGGACGGGCCGGCGCCGATGATAGCTACACGAAGAGTCATAGTGATTCCTGAACAGTTGAACGCTGAAAAAAATGCAAAGGCTTCCCAACCCCGAACGGCAGAAAGCCGGGGGTGGTGGAATTCAGGCGTTACGGTGCAGGTGGAGGGACGGGGCGTTTGCGCATCTGTCGGAGCAGGATGTTGACGGGCGGAATCGACAACACGTGGAACAGGCTCGAAAGCGCAGAGGGCGTCGTGGGGGTGGGCCCGTATCCATCGGCACAGGGTGCGAGATGGGGGCCTGAAGGGCGCAAGATACGTGTGATCTCGTACATGGGGGCTGCAATGGCCTCTTTTCTTTATGGTTTCTTTTTTATCTATAACGGATGGGGGTAGGGATATCAAGGTTTGCGGCCCTACCGCCCGCGAGCCACCGCAGAAGAGACCTTTCTACGCGCCCACCGGTGAGCTGCCCCAAGGCCGCGAAGAAAAAACTTGCAAACACAAACTCCGATCAATACAGTCGCAGTTATTCGAGAGGCACCTATCGTGTGATCGAAGCCACCTTTTTCCCTCTACGACCTTTGCGGAGCACCTGCATGAAATCCAACATTCTGATCATCGGTGCCGGCTTTGCCGGTGTCTGGAGCGCCCTGAGCGCTGCTCGCCTGCTGGACCAGGCTCAACGTGAAGACGTCCGTATCAGCGTGCTCGCCCCGCAGCCCGAGCTACGCATTCGCCCACGCTTCTACGAAGCCGATGTGCATGGCATGAAGGCGCCGTTGGGCGAGCTGTTCGAGGCCGTGGGGGTGCATTTCATCTCTGGCAACGCCGACAGCATCGACGCCGACGGGCGCCGCGTGAGCTACACCGATGCCCAAGGGCAGCCCCAGCAGATCGGTTACGACCGCCTCATCCTTGCCGCCGGCAGCCACGTGGCACGCCCGGCCGTACCAGGCCTTGCCGAGCACAGCTTCGATGTCGACCAGATGGAGTCGGCCATACGGCTTGAACAGCACCTGCTGGGGCTGGCCGCCCTGCCCGCCTCCCCGGCGCGCAACACGGTCGTGGTCTGTGGTGGCGGGTTCACCGGGATCGAGACGGCAACCGAAATGCCAGCACGCTTGCGTGCCCTGCTCGGTGACGACAGCGCGGTGCGTGTGCTGGTGGTCGACCGTGGCGCCAGCGTCGGTGCCGCACTGGGCGCCGGCATCACGCCCTCGATTCAGGCCGCCTCTGCACAGGCCGGTGTCGAGTGGCTGACCGGCACGTCAGTGGTGGCGGTCGATGCCGGCGGCGTGACCCTGGGCAATGGCGAGTACATCGCCAGCAACACGGTGATCTGGACCGCAGGCGTCAAGGCCAGCCCCTTGACCGCACAGGTTGCTGGCGAACGAGACGGTGCCGGCCGTCTGCGAGTCGACGACCACCTGAAAGTGATCGGCCAGGCGCACATCTATGCCACCGGCGACACCGCATGGGCCGCCGTCGACGAGCTGGGCAACCACGCCCTGATGACCTGCCAGCACGCCATCCCTATGGGCCGCCACTCCGGCAACAATGCCGCCGCCGATTTGCTGGGTGTGGACCCGGTCATCTACCGCCAGCCCAAGTACGTCACCTGCCTTGACCTGGGTGATTGGGGTGCGGCCTACAGCGAGGGCTGGGAGCGTGAGCTGAAGCTGCACGGCCAAGAAGGCAAGGCCCTCAAACGCCAGATCAACTCGGTGTGGATCTACCCACCTGCCGCAGACCGTGCGCAGGCACTGGCCGCTGCCGACCCAATGATCGCGATCGTTTGATACTGAAAGCGGACAAACCTGTCAAAAAACGACGGTTTTGTCCGCACATGTCGTTACATTGAATGACTGGTCAATAATGATGTCGATATGCCATCATTTAAATAAAACAATTCCGAGGGTTAAGCACACACACTAAATCCGCAGCGCATCGAGAGCTGGCACCCCCCCGGTGACCCGGCCTTGCGTCCATGCTCTTGACGCCTGCACGCCACCGTCAAGGAGCATTCCATGCAGTTACGGAATATGAAGATCGGCATTCGCGCAGCCAGCGTATTCGCCCTGTTGGGCGCACTGGTGCTGGGCATGGGCCTGATCGCCCTCTACGAGACCCGGCAAATGGACAAGGCCACAGACGAAATCCGGGTCACCTGGATGCCCGCCGTGGTCGCACTCAGTGAAATCAGCAGTAACCTTGGCCGGGCCCGCGCAGTAACGCTGCGAGCGGCGCTGGACGACAATGACAGCGAACGCGAACGCAACCTCGACCTGCTCAAAGGCATCAACGCGCAGCTCACCGATGGCCTCAAGGACTACCACGACACCATCATTGCCGCCGACGACCGCGCCCTTTTCAACACCTTCAACGACGCCCACCAGCAATACCTCGATCTGCAGACACAGGTAGTCGATGCCATTTCCGCCGGGCACATCGACCAGGCCAGGCAGCAGATCAACGGCCCACTGACCCTGCACGCCGACACCATGATGAAGGCCATGGCGGCGCTGATCGCCTACAACGGCAAAGGTGCTGAAACGGCTTCGCTGCGCAGCAGCGATGTGGCTGACGAGGCATTCACCGCCATCATTGGTGCCCTGCTGGTAATCATGCTGGCATTGGCTGGCATCGCCACTGCGCTCACCCGCAGCATCGTCGTGCCCCTGGCCGATGCCCTGGCCGTGGCCGAGCGCGTGGCCACCGGCGACCTGACCCAGGACATCAAAGTCACCGGCCGCGACGAGCCGGCCCTGCTGCTGCGCGCCTTGGGGCGCATGCAAGAGAGCCTGCGCGACACCCTGCGCAAGATCGCTGCATCGTCCGATCAACTGGCCTCAGCGTCGGAAGAGCTGCACACCGTCACCGAAGACACCAGCCGTGGCCTGCACCAACAAAGTGCGGAGATCGACCAGGCCGCCACCGCCGTCAACCAGATGACCGCCGCCGTGGAAGAAGTGGCGAACAACGCGGTGAGTACCGCAGACGCCTCCAAAGGCGCCGACCGCACCACCCGCGACGGTCGCGACCAGGTCAACCAGGCGCTGGCGTCCATCCAGCACCTGGTCGAAGACGTCACCGGCACTTCGGCCGAGATCGAACAACTGGCCAACAACGCCAACGAAATCAGCCGCGTACTCGATGTGATCGGCGCGATCGCCGGCCAGACCAACCTGCTGGCGCTCAACGCCGCCATCGAGGCAGCACGCGCCGGCGAGGCAGGCCGTGGCTTTGCGGTGGTGGCCGACGAGGTGCGCGCCCTGGCTCACCGTACTCAGCAGTCCACGGCGGAGATCGAGCAAATGATCGTGGGCATTCAGACCGGTACCGAGCGTGCAGTGACGGCCATGCACAGCAGCCAAGGGCGCGCCACGGGTACGTTGGAAGTGGCCCAGGCCGCGGGCCAGGCGCTTGAGGTGATTGCTGAAGCAATCGCTTCCATCAACCAGCGCAACCTGGTGATCGCCAGCGCCTCTGAGGAACAGGCGCAGGTGGCGCGGGAGGTGGACCGCAACCTGGTGAATATCCGCGACCTGGCAATGCAGACGTCGGCGGGAGCGAACCAGACCAGTGCGGCGGCGCAGGACCTGTCGCGGTTGGCGGTGGACCTGAATGGCATGGTTGCCCAGTTCAAGGTTTGACTCAAGATAGCTGGGGCTGCTTTGCAGCCCATCGCGGGCAAGCCCGCTCCTACAGGTTCGCGTGGTCCCTGTGGGAGCGGGCTTGCCCGCGATGGGCCGCAAAGCGGCCCCAATTGCAACTGTCAGTCGTTCACGCTGACAGCCCGCGCATTCGTAACACTCTGCCCCCGCGTCGCCAGGCAGTAATACAGCGGCACCGTCACCAGCAACCCGATCAACCAGGACAAATCAGCCCCTTCGACGATGTTCGAATACGGCCCCACATACAGCGCCGTATTGGCAAACGGCAGCTGCACCGCAATCCCACAGGCATAGGCGATGATCGCGTGGTGGTTGAAGCGGCCATAAATGCCGCCATCGGCACTGAAGATCGACGCAATGTCGTACTGGCCTTTCTTGATCAAGTAGAAGTCGATCAGGTTGATTGAAGCCCACGGCACCAACACCAGCAGCAGCGCCAGGATCAAACCAATGAACTGGCCGATGAAATCCGCCGAGGCATTCAGCGCCACCAGCCCACAGCCCAGCAAAATCAACGAAGCCAGGATCACCCGCACCTTGATGCTCGGCGTCCATTTGGCGAAGAAGGTCTGGATCGCCGTGACGATCGACAGCACCGCGCCATACAGGTTGAGCGCGTTGTGGCTGATGATGTTGAGCAGGAACAACACCATCAGGATCGGGCCCAACCAGCCAGTGGCTTGCTTGACCGCGTCCATCGCGTCGGTGCCTTCCGGCACGCACAACACCGCGACCGCACCAAAGCTGAAGCACAGGATGGTGCCCAGGGTAGCGCCGAAATAGGTGGCCCAGAACGGCCTGGCAATGCCGACCTCTTTAGGCAGATAACGTGAGTAGTCGGAGGTATACGGCGAAAAGCTGATCTGCCAGATGGTGCCCAGCGACACGGTGGCGATGAAGCCCGACAGGTTGAACGCGCCACGGCTGAAGAAGTCAGCCGGCAACTCCTGGACGAACATCATGATGAAGCCGGCCAGCAGCGCCGAGCCCATGACCCAGGTGCCGATGCGGTTGAGGATATGGATAAAGCGATAGCCAATCACGCCAATGGCCGTCGCGCTGAGGGCGCCGATGACGATGGCCCCGGGCATCGGCACGCTCGGGGCAATGCCATGAATGGTCTTGCCCGCCAGCACGATGTTGGAAATGAAGAAGCCGACATAGATCAGCGCCGTGAAGAACACGATCAACAAGGCGCCATAACGGCCAAACTGGCCACGGCTCTGGACCATCTGCGGAATGCCCAACTGCGGTCCCTGCGCAGAGGCCAGGGCAATGACCACGCCCCCGGCAAGATGGCCCAACACAATGGCGATCAGCCCCCACAGCAGGTTGAGGTGAAACACCTGGACCACCATGGCGCCGGTAACGATGGGCAGTGGCGCAATGTTGGTGCTGAACCAGAGGGTGAACAGGTCGCGCGCCTTCCCATGGCGCTCGGCAGGTGGAACGTAATCGACCGTGTGATTCTCGACAAACTGGTGTTGCGATGACGGTTGGGACATGGTTTTCAGCTCGAAAGGTCGTTTTTATCTTTGTAAGGAAACCGCATCTAGGCGGCCTCTAAGCTGCGGACCATATTATGGTATTCCAAACTTTTGACAACACTGATTCGGCTTAAAAAACTGTAACTGATCCGGTTCAGCAGCCGACTGCGGGGCGCTGATGTTTCTTCAAGCCCCCTATTCATGCGGCTTTGCGCCATTCATCGTGATTTTGCTGCCGGGGAAAATTCCGCTTGCAAATCGAGTATTACGGTATACCATCAGACACATCAACGATAAAAAACGCGGACCACCGCAGCCCTTCTGAGGTACACGAGATGATCGACGCAACCGTCTACAAGAACGTCCTGGGCTCCTTCCCGTCCGGCGTTACCGTCATCACCACCCTGGACGACGACGGCTCGGTCGTCGGCCTCACCGCCAGCGCCTTCTCTTCCTTGTCGATGGACCCGCCGCTGGTGCTGTTCTGCCCCAACTACAGCTCCGATTCCTACCCTGTGCTGATCAAGCAAAAGCGCTTCGCGATTCACCTGCTTTCCGGTGAACAGCAAGCCGAAGCCTATGCCTTCGCGAAAAAGGGCAAGGACAAGGCCACCGGCATCGAGTGGACCCTGAGCGCGCTGGGCAACCCCTTGCTGGCCAATGCCACCGCTATCATCGAATGCGAACTGTGGCGCGAATATGAAGGTGGCGACCACGCCATCATGGTCGGCAAGGTGCACAACCTGATCGTCCCCGAGCAGGCCCCGCAGCCGATGATCTATTGCCGCGGCAAGATGGCCAGCCTGCCCGCCTTCGCCTGAAGCACCTAGCCTTATTACTGACGCCTGGCGCGCCAGGCGAGCCTTTCAAGCTCCGAGGAAAGCCCCATGAAATTTTCGTTGTTCGTACACATGGAACGTTGGGATGAACAGGTCAGCCACCGCCAGCTGTTCGAAGACCTGACCGAACTGACCCTGATGGCCGAGCACGGCGGTTTCAGCACCGTGTGGATCGGTGAACACCACGCCATGGAATACACCATCTCGCCAAGCCCGATGCCGCTGCTGGCCTACCTCGCCGCACGCACCGAGAAAATCCGCCTGGGCGCCGGCACCATCATCGCGCCGTTCTGGAACCCGATCCGCGTGGCCGGCGAATGCGCCCTGCTCGACGTGATCAGCAACGGCCGCATGGAAGTGGGCCTGGCCCGCGGCGCCTACCAGTTCGAGTTCGACCGCATGGCCAATGGCATGCCCGCCACCGACGGTGGCAAGGCCCTGCGCGAGATGGTGCCGGTGGTGCGCAAGCTGTGGGAAGGCGACTACGCCCACGACGGTGAGGTGTACAAGTTCCCCACCTCCACCAGCGTGCCGAAACCCTTCAACGCCGTACCGCCGATGTGGATCGCCGCGCGCGACCCGGACTCGCACAACTTCGCCGTGGCCAACGGCTGCAACGTCATGGTCACCCCACTGATGAAGGGTGACGAAGAAGTGCTGGACCTGAAAAACAAGTTCCAGGCTGCGCTGGACAACAACCCGGATGTGCCGCGCCCGCAATTGATGGTGCTGCGCCACACCCACGTGCACAGCCCGTCCGAGCCTGAAGGCTGGAAGGTCGGCGCCCAGGCCATTTCGCGTTTCTACCGCACCTTCGATGCCTGGTTCGGCAACAAGACCGTGCCGGTCAATGGTTTCCTGGAGCCTAGCCCCGAGTCGAAGTTTGCCGAAGTACCGGCGTTCCAGCTGGAGAACATCCGCAAGAACACCATGATCGGCACGCCCGAAGAAATCATCGCGCGCATCAAGTACTACCAGGAGCTCGGTGTCGACGAGTTCAGCTTCTGGTGCGACAACAGCCTGCCCCACGCCGAGAAGAAGAAGTCGCTCGAGCTGTTCATCAACGAAGTGGTGCCGGCGTTCGCCTGAATTCCCTTTACCTGAAGTAGTTGCGGGATCAGCCCGCTCCTGGGGGCCTAGTGGCTCTCGCGAGCGGGCATTTTTTTGAGTTTTGCGGCGGCCTCTTCGCGGGGCAAGCCCGCTCCCACAGGTACAGCACAGGTATTAATGGCTGTGGGGTACTTGTGGGGGCGGGCTTGCCCCGCGAAGAGGCCAGTACAGAAGCCGCGCAAATCAAGGGATCAAGCAACCTTTCGTCCCTCAGGATGAGATTTTTCAAGCCCCCTCTTGCGCAACAAATATTATGGTATACCATCAGACAACAAGAGCTGATAACCCTCACCAGGAGCCACCCATGAGTTTCGAAATCCGCAAGATCGTCACCTACTCCGAAGAGACCCGCATCGAAGGCGGCAAGGCCACCGACAAGCCGGTGACCATGGTCGGCCTGGCCGTGGTGATCAAGAACCCATGGGCCGGTCGCGGTTTTGTAGAAGATCTGAAGCCGGAAATCCGCGCCAACTGCTCCGAGCTGGGCGCACTGATGGTCGAGCGCCTGACCGCCGCCATCGGCGGTGCCGACAAGATCGAAGCCTACGGTAAAGCCGCCGTCGTCGGCGCCGACGGCGAAATCGAACACGCCTCTGCCGTGATCCACACCCTGCGCTTCGGCAACCACTACCGCGAAGCGGTACAGGCCAAGAGCTACCTGAGCTTCACCAACAAACGCGGCGGCCCAGGCACCTCGATCCAGATCCCGATGATGCAGAAGGACGACGAAGGCCTGCGTTCGCACTACATCACCCTGGAAATGCAGATCGAAGACGCCCCGCGTGCCGACGAAATCGTCGTGGTCCTGGGCGCTGCCGACGGCGGCCGTCTGCACCCGCGCATCGGTAACCGCTACATCGACCTGGAAGAACTGGCTGCCGAAAAAGCCAACGCTCAATAACAACAACCAAGACGGGCCGGGGCGTGGCGTGCTTACCCGCCGCGCCCGACCTTCAAGGAGCGCCCTCCATGATTCAGCCTGTCGCTGAACGTACACCGGCCGGGACCAGTTACCTGGTTCAAGGCCAGGGCCAACCCGTGGTGCTGATCCACGGCGTGGGCCTGAACAAGGAAATGTGGGGCGGGCAGTTCGTTGGCCTGGCCAACGACTATCGCGTCATCGCCTATGACATGCTCGGCCACGGCCAAAGCGCGCTGCCGGCCGCCGACACCCGTCTGGAAGGCTACGCTGCCCAGCTCGCCGAGCTGCTCGACCACCTGCAGATTGCCCAGGCAACCGTGATCGGCTTCTCCATGGGCGGCTTGGTGGCACGCGCATTTGCTCTCAACTACCCGCAGCGGCTGTCTGCGCTGGTGGTGCTCAACAGCGTGTTCAACCGCACCCCCGAGCAGAGTGCCGGGGTGATCGCCCGCGCCGCGCAGGCTGCAGAACTGGGCCCTGACGCCAACGTCGACGCCGCCCTCGACCGCTGGTTCAGCCGCGAATACAAGGCCGCCAACCCGGCCCAGGTCGCCGCCATTCGCCAGGTACTGGCAAGCAACGACCCGCACGGCTACCACACCACTTATTCGCTGTTCGCCACCCAGGACATGTACCGCGCCAGCGACCTGGGCAGCATCCAGGTGCCAACGCTGATCGCCACCGGCGAACTCGATTCGGGCTCCACCCCGGCCATGACCCGCCAGCTCGCCGCCAGTATTCCTGGCGCCCACTGCGTGGTCCTCGCCGAGCAACGGCATATGATGCCGGTGGAAGCACCGCGTGAAGTCAACAAGATGCTGCTGGACTTCCTCAAGCAAGCCCGCACCCTCACCGAATCCGCCAAGGGGATTGTTGCATGACCCTCGTACGTTTCCAGATGTGCATCGACGGCCAGTGGCTCGATGCCCAGAGCGGCAAGACCTTCGACAGCCTCAACCCGGCCACCGCCCAGGCCTGGGCGCAACTGCCCGACGCCGACGAAGCCGATGTGGAGCTGGCCGTGCAGGCCGCCCAGCGTGCTTTCGAAAGCAAAGCCTGGCGCAGCATCACCGCCACCGCGCGCGGCAAGCTGCTGCGCCGGCTGGGTGACCTGATCGCCGAGAACAAGGAGCACCTGGCCCAGCTGGAGAGCCGTGACAACGGCAAGCTGATCCGCGAAACCCGCGGCCAGGTCGGCTACCTGCCGGAGTTCTTCCACTACACCGCAGGCCTGGCCGACAAGCTCGAAGGTGGCACCCTGCCGCTGGACAAGCCGGACCTGTTCGCCTACACCGTGCACGAACCGATCGGTGTGGTCGCCGGGATCATCCCGTGGAACAGCCCGCTGTACCTGACCGCGATCAAGCTGGCCCCGGCCCTGGCCGCCGGCAACACCATCGTGCTCAAGCCCTCCGAACATGCCTCGGCGACCATCCTCGAACTGGCCCGCCTGGCCCATGAGGCCGGCTTCCCGCCTGGCGTGGTCAACGTGGTCACCGGCTACGGCCCAAGCACGGGTGCAGCGCTGACCCGCCACCCGCTGGTACGCAAGATCGCCTTCACCGGCGGCGCCGCCACCGCCCGCCATGTGGTGCGCAGCAGCGCCGAGAACTTCGCCAAGCTGTCGCTGGAGCTGGGCGGCAAGTCGCCGAACATCATCTTTGCCGACGCCGACCTGGACAGCGCCATCAACGGCGCCGTGGCCGGTATCTATGCCGCCTCCGGGCAAAGCTGCGTGGCGGGTTCGCGCCTGCTGGTGCAGGACGAGATCTTCGACGAATTCGTCAGCCGCCTGGTCGAGCGTGCCAAGCGTATCCGCATCGGCAACCCGCAGGACGACGCCAGTGAAATGGGGCCGATGGCCACCGCCCAGCAACTGGCCGTGGTCGAAGGCCTTGTCGCTGCGGCCAAGGCCGAAGGCGCCAAGCTGCACCTGGGGGGCAAGCGTGCCGAGGTCGAGGGTGACGGCTGGTTCTACGAGCCCACCCTGTTCGAGTGCGACAGCAACTCGATGACCATCATGCAGGAAGAGGTATTCGGCCCTGTGGCTGCGGTCATTCGCTTCAAGACCGAGGAAGAAGCCCTGGAAATTGCCAACGACTCGCAGTTCGGCCTGGCCGCCGGCATCTGGACCCGCGACCTGGGCCGCGCCCACCGCCTGGCCCGCGACGTGCGCTCGGGGATCATCTGGGTCAATACCTATCGCGCGGTCTCGGCCATGGCGCCGATCGGCGGCTTCAAGAACAGCGGCTACGGCCGTGAAAGCGGCATCGATTCGGTGCTGGCCTATACCGAGCTGAAGACCGTGTGGATCAACCTGTCCACCGCGCCCATGCCCGACCCGTTTGTGATGCGTTAAGAGGTAGCACGAGATGATCGAACCAGGCATCTACAAAGACGTGATGGGCTCCTTCCCGTCCGGCGTCACGGTGGTTACCACCCTGGACGCCGACGGCGGCATCGTCGGTATCACCGCCAGCGCGTTCAGCGCGCTGTCGATCGAGCCGGCGCTGGTGTTGTTCTGCCCCAACTACGCCTCCGACACCTACCCGATCCTGCGCGACAGCAAGCAGTTCGCCATTCACCTGCTGTCCGCCGACCAAACTGCCGAGGCTTATGCCTTCGCCGGCAAGGGCAAGGAAAAGGCCAAAGGTATCGATTGGCACCTGAGCGAGCTGGGCAACCCACTGCTGGCCAAGGCCACGGCGATCATCGAGTGCGAACTGTGGCGCGAGTACGACGGCGGTGACCACGCGATCATCGTCGGCGCGGTGAAGAACCTGGTGTTGCCGGCCAATCCGGTCACCCCGATGGTCTATCACAAAGGCAAGCTGGGCGCCCTGCCACCGCTAGGCTGAATTTGAAATGGCTGGGGCCGCAAAGCGGCCCCAATACCCCTTTTTAGGGGCCGCGCTACCCACTCACCCTCGGTTGCGGCCCCTGTTTTGATTCGGAGCAAGGCAATGAGCAACGAAAAGTACGATAAAGGCCTGCAGATACGCACCCAAGTGCTGGGCGAGGACTACGTCAACCGTTCCATCCAAAACGCCGACGAGTTCACCAAACCGCTGCAAGAACTGGTCACCGAGTACTGCTGGGGCCATGTCTGGGGCCGCGATGGCTTGTCGCTCAAAGAGCGCAGCATGATAAACTTGGCCATGATTTCCGCGCTCAACCGGCCCCACGAACTCAAGCTGCATATCCGCGGCGCATTGCGTAATGGCCTGAGCCGAGAACAGATTCGCGAGATCCTGCTCCAGGTCGGCATTTATTGCGGCGTACCCGCGGCGGTGGACAGTTTCCGCCTGGCCCGCGAAGCGTTCGCCGAAGCCGATGCGGAGTCAACCCGTTAACAACGGGCTGTTCGAACCACCGCAAGGAGCAGCACCCGGTTCGGGGTGCTCCGCGGGTTGGCGCAACAGCCTCATAAAGAGCGCACCTGATGAAACGCCAGCCACTCGACGACAGCTTCAAGGTCAACCGCAACCCCGTTACCCTGCGCGAAATCGTGCTCGACAAGCTGCGCGCCGCGATCATGAACTTCCACCTGCTGCCAGGTGACCGCCTGGTAGAGCGCGATCTCTGCGATCGCCTCGGGGTCAGCCGCACCTCGGTGCGTGAAGCCCTGCGCCACCTGGAGTCCGAAGGCCTGGTCGAGTTCGCCGACGCCAAAGGGCCGCGCGTGGCCATCATCACCCTGGAAGACGCCCGCGATATCTACGAGCTGCGCTGCGTGCTCGAAGGCCTGATCGTGCAGCTGTTCACCCTCAATGCAAAGGCCAAGGACATTCGTGCCCTGGAACGCGCCCTGGAAGTCAACCGCGAAGCCCTTGAAGAAGGCGAACTGCAACAGGTGCTCGACTCGGTGCAAGGCTTCTACGATGTGCTTCTGGAAGGCTCCGGCAACCAGGTTGCCGCCCAGCAGCTGCGCCAGTTGCAGGCCCGCATCAGCTACCTGCGCGCCACCTCGGTGTCGCAGGAGAACCGCCGCGGCGCCAGCAACCGAGAAATGGAAAAGATCGTCGAAGCGATCAAGGGCGGCGATCCGCTGGTCGCTCACCAGGCCTCGGTCGATCACGTCCGCGCCGCCGCCAAGGTAGCCCTGGACTACCTGCGTCAGAAGCAAGATGACAACCCCAAGGTGCGCGACATGGTCGAGCCCCTGGCCCTCAAAGAGCCACGTATAGAACCCCGCATAGGCCGCTGACCATGCCCAACGCCCCGCGCTATTGCCCGCACTGCACCACAGAACTGGCCCGGGGCGTTCCCACAGGCGACACCCACGAACGCCTGCACTGCACCGGCTGCGGCTACATCCACTACATCAACCCGAAGATCATCGCCGGCTGCATCATCGAGCGTGATGGCAAGTACCTGCTGTGCCAGCGCGCCATCCCGCCGCGCCCCGGCACCTGGACCTTGCCCGCAGGCTTCATGGAAGCGGGCGAAACCACCGAACAGGCGGCGTTGCGCGAGGTCTGGGAAGAAAGCGGCGTGCATGCCGAAATCGTCTCGCCCTACTCGATCTTCAGCGTGGCCAAGATCAGCGAGGTGTACATCATCTTCCGCGCCATCGCCACGCAAGAGACCGGGCAGTTCGGGCCGGAGACCTTGGCCTACAAGTTCTTCGAGCCAAATGAAATCCCTTGGGAAGAGATCTACTACCCGGCGATACGGCAGATTCTCGAACGTTACATCCTCGAGCGCCAAGCCGGGGTGTACGGGATCTACATGGGCAATGACGACACCGGCAAGGTGCATTTCATACGCTGAATAACGGCTGCCGTTAAAAACGGCTGCCGTTCAAGGATCCGGACCAGCGCCTTATCCGCAGTTTTTCCGCCTTTTTCAACGGCGCCCTTCGGCCAGCATCCGCACGGCCAGGCCGGCCAGCACGGTGCCCATCAACCAGCGCTGAACGTGCTGCCACAGCGGCCGCCCACCGAGGAACACGGCGATGGACCCGGCCATCACGGCGATCACCGCATTGACCGATACACTGATGGCAATTTGAGTACAGCCCAGCACCAACGACTGCACCAGCACACTGCCGTGACCGGGCTCGATGAACTGCGGCATCAGCGACAGGTACATGACGGCGATCTTGGGGTTCAGCAAGCTGGTGGCAAAACCCATGGTGAACAGCCGCCGCGGGCTGTCCGCGGGCAGATCGCGGACCTGGAATGGCGAGTTACCGCCGGGCCGCACGGCCTGCCACGCCAGGTACAGCAGGTACAAGGCGCCACCGATGCGCAGCACGTCGTAGGCAAACGGCACGGCCATTACCAGCGCGCTGATGCCCAGTGCAGCGCAGAGCATATAGATGACGAAGCCCAGGGCCACGCCGCCGAGGGATATCAACCCGGCATTGCGACCCTGGCAAATCGAACGGGAAATCAGGTAGATCATGTTCGGGCCTGGCGTCAGCACCATGCCCAGGCAGATCAGCGCGAACGTTAGCAGTTGGGTGATTTCGGGCATGGGGCACGTCCTGGTTGTGCGAAAAGTAGCGAGGAGTGTATCCGAGCGGCGCCAGCGCCGGTAGCTTCAGCGCAACTGCCCGGCAATCAACCCCAGGGCCACTGCGATCATCGCCATGCCTGATACCCGCCCGACCATCTTTGCCGCCCCAGGTCGAGTACTCAGTACGGCCTTGGCGCCATAGCCCACCAGCGAATAGATCACCAGCGAGCTGCACAGGTGGACCAACCCCAGCAGCAGGATCTGCAACGGCACGGGCCAGCTCGATTGCGGGTCGGTAAATTGCGGCAGCAAGGCAAGAAACAACAGGAACACCTTGGGGTTCAGCCCACTCACGCAAAAGCCCTTCAATGCCCAGCGCGAACCCGACTCCCCCACGCCATCCTGCCCCGCTTGCGGCACGCCGGGGCTCAACAGCAGGTTACCGCCCAGCCACAGCAGGTAGGTACAGCCCGCCAGGGTCAGCAACATCAACGCCAGCGGGTGCCCTGCCAGCAAGCTGCCCACGCCTGCCGCCACCACCAGGGTCGCGAGAAAATGCCCGGACAACATGCCGGCCACCGCCGGCATCACCCAGCGGCCGCGCATACCCGCCGAGATGGCGTAGGCCCAGTCGGCACCCGGGGTAATCACGAACAGCAACGACACGGCCCAGAACGCCGTCAGCACACTGATTGCCACTTGAATCTTCCTTTTATCTTGGCTTGGGATGCAGAAAGATTACGGATTCCTTCGGGGCATTTTCTTTCGTATATTCCCTGCTATCGCACAAATACTGGAAGATTCTTCTCAGTGGACAGAACTGATCGCAAAATGCTTGCCGAGCTGCAAAAAGATGGGCGCCTTTCGGTGACCGAGTTGGCGGATCGCGTGGGGTTGAGTTTGTCGCCCTGCCATCGCCGGCTAAAGGCGTTGGAAGAGTCCGGCGCCATTCTCGGCTACCACGCACGCTTGGCGCCTGCCGCACTGGGGCTGAACTTCGCCGCCCTGGTGTTCGTCACCCTGCGCGAGGTGACGCGCCAGCCGGTGGCGGACTTCGAAGCGGCGCTGGCCGAGATCCCCCAGATCGTCGAAGCGCAGCGGCTGTTCGGCGACCCGGACTACCTGCTGCACGTGGTGGCGAAGGACCTGCCGGCGTTTCAGAAGCTGTATGACGAACACCTGACCAGCGTTCCCAATGTGAAACGGTTGAGTTCGACTTTGGTGATGAAAGAGGTGATTCAAGACCGGCTGTTGCCGATGTAGCTGCTCGCCTGTACTGGCCCTTTCGCGGCGGTCCGGCGCGAAAGGGCCGGCACAGGTGAACTATTTATCTGCACTGAAAACGCACACTCCGCACCATCCCGGCTCCCCCCGCCAGTACCCCGGATGACGCCAACCCCCGAGGCCCAGGCCTTCCAGCCTGGTGGCCCGGTCCTTGCTTCCACTCGTCCCTTAAGCTTTTGTCAGCCTTAGGTTTTTTAAGGTTGATGGGCACATATTTACTAATTTCTCGTTATCCCCACACCCCGCATCATCCCTCCAACAAGAACGCGTCGCCCTTCGCCGGCACGCACCCGGGCAGTACCCGATGCCCTACCTTGCCTTGGAGTCAGTCATGACCAGTGCAGCCAACTCGGCACCCCTCATAGAAAAACACACGATCGGCTACGTGCCCCCGCAAGACCGCCACGGAAAGGTAAGGGATCTGTTCACACTGTGGTTCGGCGGCAACATCGCGCCGCTGCCCATCGTCACCGGCGCGCTCGGCGTGCAGTTGTTTCACCTGAACCTGGTGTGGGGCGTCGTCGCCATCCTGGTCGGCCACTTGGTCGGCGGGGTGCTGATGGCGCTGCACTCGGCCCAGGGCCCACAGATGGGCATCCCACAGATGATCCAAAGCCGCGCCCAGTTCGGCTCGCTCGGCGCACTGCTGGTAGTGGTGATCGCCGGGGTCATGTACATCGGCTTCTTCGCCTCCAACATCGTCCTGGCCGGTAAGTCGCTGCATGGCGTGGTCGAGGCCGTGCCCATTCCGGTAGGTATCGTCATCGGTGCGCTGGGGTCGGGCATCATCGGCATCATCGGCTACCGCTTCATCCACGTGCTCAACCGCATCGGCACCTGGGTGCTGGGCATTGGCATCGTGGTCGGCTTCGGCTATATCTTCACCCACGTGCAGAGCGACGACTTCCTCACCCGCGGCGGCTTCAACCTGGCCGGCTGGCTGGCTACGGTGTCGCTGGCGGCGCTGTGGCAGATCGCCTTTGCCCCATATGTGTCGGACTATTCGCGCTACCTGCCGGCCGACGTCAAGGTCAGTTCGACCTTCTGGACCACCTACCTGGGTTCGGCCCTGGGTTCGAGCCTGTCGTTCATCTTCGGCGCCGTGGCGGTGCTGGCGATCCCGGCCGGCATGGACACCATGGACGCGGTCAAACTGGCCACCGGCACCCTCGGCCCGATCATGCTGGTGCTGTTCTTGCTCAGCGTGATCAGCCACAACGCCCTCAACCTGTACGGCGCGGTGCTGTCGATCATCACCCTGATCCAGACGTTCGCCTACCGCTGGATCCCCACCGCCAAAAGCCGCGCGGTGCTGTCGTTGATCGTGCTGGCAGCCTGCAGCGTGGTGGCCGTGTTCGCCTCGAAGGACTTCATCGGCCACTTCGTCGACATGGTGCTGGTACTGCTGGTGGTATTGGTGCCCTGGACCGCGATCAACCTGATCGACTTCTATGTGATCCACAAGGGTGACTACGACATCCAGTCGATCTTCAAGGTCGATGGTGGCATCTACGGGCGTTACAACCCGCAGGCACTGATTGCCTACGCAGTGGGTATCGTGGTGCAGATCCCGTTCATGAATACGCCGCTGTACGTCGGGCCGATTTCCGAGCACATCAACGGCGCAGACTTGTCGTGGCTGGTGGGGCTGGCAATTACCTCGCCGTTGTACTGGTGGCTGGCTAGCCGCGACAGTGCGTATCGTCGTCGGCAGACCAGTGCCAAACTGGCGGCGGCATAAACTACTGAGCCAGGCATCGCCCTGAGCTCGTCGCCGGGCTCAAGGGCACCCGCCTGCTCAATGCGCTGCGATGCGGCTAGTTTCGCTGCCGCGATGAGAACCTCGCGGCCTCTCAAGCATGTGTTTAACGTCAGCCCATTTCCTGGGGCCCCACACACAACGCCATGAACCGCGCCGCCGCCCGCGAGGGCGTGGCCGCATGGGGCATCAAGATAGAAAAGCGCCTCACCAACGGCTGCGGTGCAATCCGCAACCGCCGTAACACGCCATCCTCATGCCGAATCGACATGGCCGACACAAAGCCAATCCCCATCCCCGCCCGCACCGCCTCCTTTACCCCCTCTACCCCGGCAATCTCCAGCGCGACGCGCATTGCCACGCCATTGCGGGCAAACGCCCGCTCTACAATCTGCCTCACCCCCGAGCCACTCTCGCGCAGCACCAGTGGGTAGGCACCTAGCGCCTCCAGGGTCTGCTGTTCTTCACCTGCCAGCGGATGACCACTGGGCACGATTGCGACGATCTCGTCCTCACGCCACGGCGTTACCCCGGTGCCCAGGGGCAGCTCCTGCCCGGGAGGCCCCTCGATCAAGGCGATATCGACACTGCCCAGCGCGGCGACAATTTCAGCTGTGTTGCCATTAGAGGTGCTCACCGACACGTCGGGGTAGCGGGCATGGAAGTCGGCGATCAGATAAGGCAGCAGATAGCTGGCCGGCGTGGTACTGGCGCCGATCCGCAAGCTGCCGCGCTCCAGGCCGCGCATCGCCTCGCGCAGGGCCTGAGCCTGGCGAAAGGTATCGCGCAGGCGCTCGGCATGGGCCAGCAACTGCTCCCCCGCAGCCGTGAGCCGCACGCCGCGGCCGGCGCGTTGGTAGAGAGGTTCGCCGAACGCCTCCTGCAGCAACTTGAGCTGCCCGGACACCGCAGGCTGCGACAGGTGCAAAGCCTGGGCCGCATGGCTGATGTTGCCATGCTCGGCGACGGTGGCGAATGTTATCAGCTGTTCTGGGGTCATGAATTCAAAATATCAGCTAAACGGATACTTCACATCCTAAATTACGATTTTTTATAAGCTTATAACCAGATTAACGTAGGCCTTGTCGAAATACTTTTCCCGGAGGACTCACATGGCCACGGTTCCGTCCCACCCCGCCTACACGCCTACCCTCTCTACCCGAGGGCGGCTCAATGGCATTCTGTTCGTCGCCCTGTTCGCGCTTGCCGTCACTCAGCTTGCGGCGTTGCCTGCCATCGCCAATCTGGGTATCAGCCCATTGATTGTCGGTATCGTCGCCGGTGCCTTGTACGGCAACGCGCTGCGCGATGGTGTGCCGGCCAGTTGGGCCGCTGGTATCAACTTCTCGGCCCGCGGGCTGTTGCGCATCGCGGTGGCATTTTTCGGCCTGCGGGTTAGCCTGCAGGAAATCGCCGAAGTCGGCTGGTCGGGGCTGACGGTTTCGTTGCTGGTGGTGGTCAGCACCCTGTTGATCGGCCTGTGGTGTGGCATGAAGCTGCTCAAGCTGGACCGCGACACCGCGCTGCTCACCGCTGCCGGCAGTGCCATCTGCGGCGCCGCTGCGGTGCTGGCCTTCGAATCGGCGCTGCGCAGCGCCCCGCATAAAAGTGCCATGGCAGTCGGCAGCGTGGTGCTGTTCGGGACCCTGTCGATGTTCCTTTACCCGCTGGCCATCAATGCCGGCTGGCTGCACTTGGATACCCTGGGCGCCGGCCTGTTCCTGGGCGGCACACTCCACGAAGTGGCCCAGGTGGTAGGCGCAGCGAGCAACGTCAGCCCCGAGGTAACGCATATCGCCACCATCGTGAAGATGACCCGGGTGATGTTGCTGGTACCGGTGCTGCTGGTGGTGGGGCTGTGGATCAGCCGTTCGCGCAAAGCAGGTCAAGGGCAAGGCAACGGGCGCATCGCCATGCCCTGGTTCGCGTTCGGCTTCCTGGCCCTGGTGCTGGTGAACTCGCTGCAGGTGCTGCCCGGCAATGTGACCCAGGCAATCAACAGCCTCGACACCTTTGCCTTGACCATGGCCATGACGGCACTGGGGATGGAAACGCGCTTCAGCCAGATCCGCCAGGCAGGGCCACGGGCGCTGGTTACCGGGGCGATCCTGAACCTGTGGCTGGTGGGGGGTGGGCTGGCGATTACCCTCGGGGTGCAGAAGCTGCTCGGGTGATCTGAGACCGCGTTGCCTGCTTCCAGAGCCTGCGCCAAACCTGTGGGAGCGGGCTTGCCCGCGAATAAAGCGACGCGGTCTCAAGGTTTTTCAGCGCCCCCCTCGTTGCCGCCCACATTTCTCGGTATGGTGGTGTCAAAGAAGGATGTTTTACCCGCACAGGAAAGACTTAGATGCCTCAACGCCATGTCATAAATGCATCCGTCAGCCCCAAAGGCAGCCTGGAGACGCTGTCGCAACGTGAAGTGCAGCAACTGAGTGAAGTCGGTACCGGTAGCCTTTACACCCTGTTCCGCCAGTGCGCCCTGGCCATTCTCAATACCGGCGCGCATGTCGACAATGCCAAGACCATCCTCGAGGCCTACAAGGACTTCGAGGTGCGTATCCACCAGCAGGACCGCGGCGTACGCCTTGAGCTGTTGAACGCCCCGGCCGATGCCTTCGTCGATGGCGAGATGATCGCCAGCACCCGTGAAATGCTGTTCAGCGCCCTGCGCGACATCGTCTACACCGAAAGTGAGCTGGCCAGCCAGCGCATCGACCTGGAAAGCTCCCAGGGCATCACCGATTACGTGTTCCACCTGCTGCGCAACGCCCGCACCCTGCGCCCCGGCGTAGAACCGAAGATGGTGGTGTGCTGGGGCGGCCACTCAATCAGCAGCGAGGAATATCAGTACACCAAAAAGGTCGGCCACGAGCTGGGCCTGCGCAAGCTGGACGTCTGCACCGGTTGCGGCCCTGGCGTGATGAAGGGCCCGATGAAGGGCGCCACCATCGCCCACGCCAAGCAACGCATGCACGGCAGCCGCTACCTGGGGTTGACCGAGCCGGGCATCATCGCCGCCGAGGCGCCCAACCCGATCGTCAACGAGCTGGTGATCCTGCCAGACATCGAGAAGCGCCTTGAAGCCTTCGTGCGTGTCGGTCACGGGATCATCATCTTCCCGGGCGGCGCCGGTACTGCCGAGGAGTTCCTCTACCTGCTCGGCATTCTCATGCACCCGGACAACCAAGGCCTGCCCTTCCCGGTCGTCATCACCGGCCCGCGCAGTGCCGAGCCGTTCCTGCTGCAACTGCACGCCTTCGTCGGCGCCACCCTCGGTAAAGCCGCCCAAGGCCACTACCAGATCATCATCGATGACCCGGCCGAAGTGGCGCGGCACATGGTCGAGGGGCTCAAAGAGGTCAAGCAGTTCCGTCGCGAGCGCAATGACGCCTTCCACTTCAACTGGCTGCTGAAGATCGACGAAGGCTTCCAGCACCCGTTCGACCCGACCCACGCCAACATGGCCGAGCTGGCCCTGCGCCACGAGCTGCCGCCGCATGAACTGGCCGCCAACCTGCGCCGAGCGTTTTCCGGCATCGTTGCAGGTAACGTCAAGGACAAAGGCATCCGCCTGATCGAAGAACACGGGCCGTACCAGATCCGCGGCGACAGTGCGGTACTGGAGCCACTGGGCCGGTTGTTACAAGCGTTCGTCGACCAGCACCGGATGAAGTTGCCGGGCGGTGCCGCGTATGTGCCGTGCTACCAGGTAGTGACCTGAAAACAATGGCCTAGCGCTTGATCTTGATCTTGATCTGCTTTTGATCTTGATCTGGCTTTTGACCTTCAGCGACTCAGGAGGCCGAGGGCAGGACTTGCGAAGGGAGGTGACGGGCAAGGATGCCCGTCAAGCGCTGGGGCCCAGGATGGGCCCTACAGCGCGGTCCTCCCGGGAGCAAGGCCGAGGTGACTAAGCGTCAGCGCCGCCACTGGATCAACCCCAGCCATCAAAACCAACACCAAAAAAACAATCAAGAAGCCAGCCCCGCTCGCTCACCGTCAAAGCACCCGTTTGATCAACGGTTCCAGCCGGCTGTAGCGCAACCGCCGGAGCAACTTGCGTACCTCCTTGGGGTGCTCGGCCTTGACCCCCAGCTCGGCCGCTGAGTCGATTTTCCGTGCATGCCGGCGTATCCCCGCCAACTCCGCCTCCCGCGGCACCAGCCACTGCCCTTCGGGGTCATCGATCAGCAGGCCATTCTCAAGGTCCAGGTTGAACCCACGCGGATTGAGGTTGTTACCGGTCAGCAGCGAAAAACGCTGGTCAATCCACAGCCCCTTGGCATGAAAGGTGTGCCCGGGATCGTTCCAGATCCGCACTTCGAGCTGGCCACTGGCAAGCGCGGCCTGGCGACGACGGGTAAAGGCGCGCAGGTTATCCTCATAAAGGTAAGGCAATGCGCCGCTGGCACTGAACGGCTCGCCAGGGGCGATATAGAAGTCATTGGCAGTGCGATCGCCGACGATCAGCTCCATCCGCACGCCACGGTCTAGCGCGTGGTCGATTTCGCGCATCAATACCCGAGGCGGATTGAAATAGGGTGTGCTGATGATGATCTGCGCGCGCGCACCGGCCAGCAGTGCGCAAAGTGCTTTGTTGAGCGGATTGCCCCGCCCGACGCCAAGCAAAGGGATGACCCGCAAGCCCTGTCCCGCTTCGCCAGTCGGCACGTCATAGACCATGCGCCGCAGCCGCGCACGCAGCCGCCGGATGTCACCGCGCAAGCTGCGGGTGGCGGGCGGCGCCGGCAGGTCGAGGCGCGGCGTAGCCGTGTGGTGCAGCAAACGACGCACCAGATCGACCATGGCATCGGCCAGCGCGGGCGACTCGAACACGTGATAGCGGTCCAACCGGTAGCGGTCAAAACGGTGCAGGTACACGTTGTTGAGGCTGGCACCGGTGTAGATCACACAGTCGTCAATGATGCTGCCTTTGAGGTGCAATACGCCAAACAGCTCACGGGTCTGCACCGGCACGCCATGGATCACCACGTCCAGCCCACGCAGCTGGCGCTGGGCCTGGTACCAGGCGGCATTGCCAGGCTGGCGCCCGCCCCCCAGCAAGCCACGACGGGCACGGAACCAATCAACCACAATGACGATTTCCAGGCCTGGCCGCGCGGCCTTGGCCTGGTACAGGGCATCCAGCACTTCCTGCCCGGCCTCGTCTTCCTGCAAGTACAAGGCGACGATGACGATGCGCCGGGTCGCCGCCGCGATGCGCTCAAGCAGGCACCTGCGGTAGGCCGCTGCATCGGGCACTACCTGGATCGCCTCAGGCGCGATGGCGAAACCTGGCAGCGCCGCCAGCATGGATTCGGGGTTCACGTTGGTTCACCTTCTGTTTGCAATCAGGTCCATTCCTGGCCGCCAGCCCGGGGTGTAGATCGACCGGGTAACGACCTATAACAACAAGAATCATGCGAGGCCTGTGTTTCTCAATGCCCCCGACGAATCACGCCTCAGCTTGCACAGGAAGATCGCAATGGTCCACCCCGTTTCTGCAATCGTAACGCCTTCGCCCACCCAGACCTTCGGTTTTCTGATCCCGCCCAACTTCACCACCATCGGCCTGGCGCCGGCGGTGGAGTCGCTGCGCATGGCCAAGCTGGCGGCCGGTCACCTGGATCAACCAGATGGGTCTTTGGCATGTGCATGGGCGGGATGGCCGTGGGCTGCTTTGCAGCCCATTCGCGGCACAAGGCCGCTCCCACAGGTACCCGCTGCTATCAGCTGCGGCGCGATACCTGTGGGAGCGGCCTTGTGCCGCGAATGGGGCGCAAAGCGCCCCCATTTACATGCTTACTTCAAATCAAAACGGTCCAGCTCCATCACTTTTTCCCACGCTGCGATAAAGGCCTTCACGAACGTGTCCTGGCCATCGCTGCTGCCATACACCTCGCTCAGAGCGCGCAACTGGGCATGGGAGCCGAACACCAGGTCAACGCGGCTACCCGTCCATTTCACCTGCCCGGTATTTCGGTCACGGCCCTCAAACCGCTCGTTGTCAGCCGACGTCGGCTTCCACTCCACGCCCATGTCCAGCAGGTTGCGGAAGAAGTCGTTGCTCAAGGTACCGGGTTTGTCAGTAAACACCCCATCCTTGCTGCCACCGTGGTTGGCGCCCAGCACGCGCAGGCCACCGATCAGCGCGGTCAGCTCGGGCGCAGTCAGCGTCAGCAGTTGGGCCTTGTCCAGCAGCAGTTTCTCGGCCTTGACGCTGTAACGGTCCTTGGTGAAATTGCGGAAGCCATCTGCCAACGGTTCCAGCACCGCGAACGACTCGACATCGGTCTGTTCCTGCGAAGCATCGACGCGACCGGGGCGGAACGCGACGCTGGCGCTGTAACCCGCATCCTTGGCTGCCTTTTCCACCGCTGCGGTACCCGCCAGCACAATCAGGTCGGCCAGGGAGACCTTCTTGCCGCCGTTGTTGAACTCGCTCTGGATCCTCTCCAGCGCCGCCAGCACCTTGCCCACGCCCTGGTTTGCGGCCCAGTCTTTCTGCGGCGCCAGGCGCAAGCGTGCACCATTGGCGCCACCGCGCTTGTCGGAACCACGGAAGGTCGAAGCGGATGCCCAGGCAGCAGAAACCAGCTCGCCCACGCTCAAACCCGAAGCCAGGACCTTGGTTTTGAGCGCAGCGATATCCTGCTCACTCAGCGACGACGGGTCGGCTTTGGGCAGCGGGTCTTGCCACAGCAGCTCTTCGTTGGGCATTTCCGGCCCGAGGTAGCGCGCAAGCGGGCCCATGTCGCGATGGATCAGTTTGTACCAAGCACGGGCGAACGCATCCGCCAACTGCTCGGGGTTGTCCTTGAAGCGCCGGGCGATCGGCTCGTAGATCGGGTCGAAACGCAGCGCCAGGTCGGAGGTGAGCATGGATGGCGCATGTTTTTTGCTCGGGTCATGGGCATCCGGCACGGTGCCTGCGCCCTTGCCTTCCTTAGGCCGCCACTGGTGCGCGCCGGCCGGGCTCTTGGTCAGCTCCCAGTCGAAGTTGAACAGGTTGTTGAGGTACTCGTTGCTCCATTGGGTTGGAGTAGACGTCCAGGTCACCTCCAGGCCGCTGGTGATGGTGTCGCCTCCCTTGCCGGTGCCGAACGTGTTGGCCCAGCCCAGGCCTTGCTGCTCCAGGCCTGCGGCTTCCGGTTCGGGGCCGACGTTATCGGCCGGGCCGGCGCCATGAGTCTTGCCGAACGCATGGCCACCCGCGATCAGGGCTACGGTTTCCTCATCGTTCATGGCCATGCGGCCGAACGTCTCACGGATGTCCTTGCCCGACGCGACCGGGTCGGGGTTGCCTTCAGGGCCTTCCGGGTTGACGTAGATCAGGCCCATCTGCACGGCGGCCAGCGGGTTTTCCAGGTTGCGCTCGGCGGACAGGTCGCGGTTCTGTTCTTCGCCGTGCTTGGCAGGTTCGGCCACCAAGTCACCTTCACCGGGTGGCTGGGCCTTGACCTGCTCCTTGCCGTAGCGGGTATCGCCGCCCAGCCAGACCTTTTCCGAGCCCCAGTACACGTCCTCATCCGGCTCCCACACATCGGCGCGCCCGCCAGAGAAACCAAAGGTCTTGAAGCCCATGGACTCCAGCGCAACGTTGCCGGTGAGGACGATCAGGTCGGCCCAGGAAATCTTGTTGCCGTACTTCTGCTTGATCGGCCACAGGAGGCGCCGGGCCTTGTCCAGGCTAACGTTGTCCGGCCAGCTGTTGAGCGGCGCGAAGCGTTGCTGACCCGAGCCTGCGCCACCTCGGCCATCACCAATACGGTAAGTCCCAGCGCTGTGCCAGGCCATGCGGATGAACAGCGGGCCATAGTGGCCGAAGTCGGCGGGCCACCACGCCTGGGAGTCGGTCATCAGGGCCTTCAGGTCTTGCTTGAGGGCCTGGAAATCGAGGCTTTTGAAGGCTTTGGCGTAGTCGAAATCCGGGTCCATCGGATCGGACTTGGACGAATGTTGGTGGAGAATCCTCAGGTTGAGCTGGTCAGGCCACCAGTCACGGTTGGTGGTGCCGCCACCTGCGGTTTGATGGAACGGGCATTTCGATTCGTTCGACATCTGTGGGTACCTCTGGGTCGGTTATCCAGATTTCCGGTCTATGCCAGGTGTTCTATCAGCCGAGCACTTGGGCTCATGCCTACCCCTCATCAGGTCGGGTCGGTCTTTTGCCGACGCGGGGCGCGCGATGCTGTCATGGCGGGGTGGCACGGTCTTGAACACAGGTGCTCAGACGCGACCCGCAGGCGGAATTCGCAAGGCCAGGGGAAAGACTAGTCGAGCTTGGGCAGACTTCTAATAGAGCGCGTATTCGGGGGTAATAGGCTGGCTCTGTCAGCGCTTTTCCGTGCCGGCCTCTTCGCGGGGCAAGCCCGCTCCCACAGGTTTCGCACGGGCCTCGAATCTTGTGCAGTACTTGTGCAATGGTGCCCAGGACAACGAACCGGCCGTTTCACTTGCGCCGCTGCATCCACGCCGCCCCAAGCCCACTGAGGCAAATGATCGAGATGCCCACCAGGCTCAGGCTGTCCGGCACCTGGCCAAAGATCAACAGCCCGAGCAGCCCGGCAAACACGATCTGGCAGTAACTGAACGGTGCCAGCAACGCAGGGGCTGCATGGCGAAACGCCTGGGTCAGCAGCAAGTGGGCAGTCATGCCGAAACCACCCAGCGCCAGCATCAACAGCGCGTGGTCCCAGCGCGGCACTTCCCAGAAGAACGGCACCAATGCACTCATTGCCAGGGTGTTGCACAGCCCTGCATAGAAGTTACTGGTGGTCGGGCTGTCATGGGCAGCCAGAATTCGTGTCAGCAACTGATAGAAGCAGAAGCCCAGCGCCGAGCCGAAGGGGTACAGGATCGCCGGCGTAAACATCGCGCCACCGGGGTGCACCACCACCACCACCACCCCGATAAAGCCCATCACTACCGCCACCCACTGCCCCACCGTCACCCGCTCTTTGAGCAGCGGCGCCGACAAGGCGGTGACCAGCACAGGCGCAAGGAAGTTGACCGCCGTGGCCTCGGCCAGCGGCAGGTACTGCAGGCCGGTGGTAAACAGCAGGCTGGTGCTGAGCAGGCTCAAGGCACGCAGGGTCTGCAACAGCGGGCGACGGGTGCGCAGTACGTTGAGGCCAGACTTTGGCAGGAAAATCCCGGCCATCAGCAGGGTGTGCACCACATAGCGGGCCCACACCACCATGATGATCGGGTACAGGCCACCGAGGAACTTGGACAGGGCATCGTGACTGGCAAACAGGAACGTCGCCATCACCACCAGGGCGATGCCACGCAGTGGTTGGTTGACTCCGGACAGCGGTGTGCTGGAACTCATGGCGTTCTCGACGGCGGCGCGGCTGGATGCTGTGCCCAGGGAAAGCCGCGCAGGGCAGGCCTGGCGGATGCAACAGCTCGAATTCTAGAAGAGATGCAAGAGAATAAGGAAGTTCAAATGCCGCCTGTCCAGGCCTGAAGCAGTTTCTGTTCGCTGATCGACCACTTTCGGCCTGCCGCGCATGGTCCGCACCGCGCTGATCGAAGACCATCCGCTACGGACTCTGCAACCACTACAAGGAATTGTCATGCGAAGGCTCACCACCCACAACGGCCTGGACCTGCCCTGCATTGGTTTGGGCACCTGGCCGATGACCGGCACCGAGTGCACCCAGGCCGTGCGCCAGGCCCTGGACCTGGGCTACCGACACATCGACACCGCCACCGCCTACAACAATGAAGCGGCTGTGGGCCAAGCCCTGCGCGAAAGCGACGTGCCACGCGAGCAGATCCACCTGACCACCAAGGTCTGGTGGGATCGCCTGGAACCCAACGCCATGCGTCAGTCGCTGGAAGCCAGCCTGCGCGCGCTGGGCACCGAGCAGGTAGACCTGTTCCACATCCACTGGCCCGGCAAGGACTGGGACCTGGCCCGCAGCATCGAAACCCTGGTGGCCCTGCGTGACGAGGGCAAGGCGCGCAGCCTTGGCGTGGCCAATTTCCCACTGGGGCTGCTGCGCCAAGTGGTCGAGACCCTGGGCGCACCGTTGTCAGCCATCCAGGTGGAGTACCACGTGCTGCTCGATCAACAACCGCTGCTCGACTATGCGCGCCGCCACGACCTTTTGCTCACGGCTTATACCCCGCTGGCACGCGGGCAGGCCGCGCAGCAACCGGTGATCCAGTCGATTGCCCGCAAGCATGGCGTACTGCCGAGCCAGGTGGCGCTGAAGTGGTTGCTCGACCAGGATGGCGTGGCGGTGATCCCAAAGGCCAGCAGCCGCGAAAACCAGCTGGCGAACCTGGCGGCTCAGGATGTGCGGCTGGATGATGAAGACCGGGCGTTGATTGCAGGTTTGCCGAAGGATCGGCGCGTGGTCAGCCCTGAGTTCGCGCCTGACTGGAAAAGCTGAGCGTGAGCGGGGCCGCTACGCGCCCCATCGCCGGCAGGCCAGCCTCCAATCCTGTGGGAGCGGGCTTGCCCGCGAAAGGGCACACGCGATGCCTGGCACCGGCTTCGCCGGTGTTCGCGGGGCAAGCCCGCTCCCACGGGCCTGGCTATCACCTAATCCGCCAACAAAACCACCTGCTTCAAACGCTCACTCGCCGGCGCCGGCCGGCCGTACAGATAACCCTGGAAGTGCGAGCACCCTTCCGCCGCCAGCCGCCGCATCTGCTCTTCTGATTCCACGCCCTCGGCGGTGGTCTTGATCATCAGGCTGTTGGACAGCTCGGTAATGGCACGAATGATCGACATCGCTTCGCGGCTGTCGCACATGTCATGCACGAACGACTTGTCGATCTTGATGCGGTCGAACGGGAACGAGCGCAGATACCCCAGCGACGAATACCCGGTGCCGAAATCGTCCAGTGAAATGGACACCCCAAGGTCCTTCAGCGCTCTCAGGGTGCGCACGTTCTCTTCACTGTTGCCCAGCAACACCGACTCGGTGATCTCCAGCTCAAGGCGTCGCGCCGGCAGGCCCGAGTCAGCCAAGGCCAGGGCCACGATGTGGACCAGGTTGGCATGCTTGAACTGCACCGGGGACAGGTTGACCGACACCGTCTGCTCGCTGTCCCAGCTGGCCGCCTCTTGGCAGGCCAGGTTCAATGCGCGGATGCCGAGTTCATGGATCAACCCGGTCTCTTCAGCGATGGGGATGAAGTCCATGGGCATGACCATGCCGCGGCTCGGGTGTTCCCAGCGCATCAACGCTTCGTAACCCGTCACGCTGCTGGTCTGCTGGTCGACCACCGGCTGATAGTGCAACTGCAGCTGGCCCAGGTGCAACGCCGTGCGCAGGTCGGTTTCGACCAGGCGGCGCTGGCGGGCGGCCACATCCAGTTCGACGTTGAAGCACTCGTAACGGTTGCGCCCATTGCGCTTGGCTTCGTACAGGGCCATGTCGGCGTAGCCCAGCAGTTGCTCGGCTTGGTCGTTGTCGTCCGGGGCAATGGCCACGCCGATACTCACACCCACGCTGAACTGGTGCCCCTCGATCTGAAACGGCGGGCAGATCGCATTGATCAGACGCTGGGCGGTGTTGCACGCGGCATCACGGCCATCCAGGCCAGTGAGCACCACGGCAAACTCGTCACCGCCCAGGCGGGCCAGGGTGTCGTGCTCGCGCAGTTCGCGGCGCAGGCGCTTGCCCAGGGCACGCAGTAGTTTGTCGCCGAAGGCATGGCCGAGCGAATCGTTGATGTTCTTGAAATTGTCCAGGTCCAGGCACAGGGCAGCAGTCAGCTTGGCGTGCTCATCACCGCGCACCAGGGCTTGGCGCAGGCGCTCATGGAACAGCGTGCGGTTGGGCAGCCCGGTCAGGGCATCGTGGTGCGCCATATGGTGGATCTGCGCATGGGCGGCCAACTCTTCGGTGGCATCTTCGGCCACGAACAACACGTAGTCGGCCTGGCCCTTGCGGTTCTGGCTGAGCAGCGTACGGCTCCGCAAGGTGCGTGGGCCACACACGGTGTCGACTCGGGTCTCGTCGGCGTAGCCTTTGGTGCTGCGCGCGCCACGGGCGAGCTGTTGCTCCAGGTACTGGGCAGCGGGCGGCGCCAGGCTGTCGGCGGGCAGTTGCCCGATCATGCTCGTGCCTGGCCCACCGAACAGGCGCTCTGCCTGTTGGTTGGCCAGCAGGATGCGCTGGCTCTCCAGGTCCTGGACGATGACACTGGCGGGGATGTTGGCAATTACCGAGTCGAGAAACTGCGACAGCTTGGCCATCTCCTGGCTGTACTGTTCGGCCAATTCCTTGGCCTTGAGCAGCTCAAGCTCCTGATGATGGCGTTCGGAGATGTCGCGGGTGACCTTGGCGAACCCTACGAGGCGGCCGGAATCGTCGCGCACCGCGTCGATCACCACATGCGCATGGAAGGCCGAGCCATCCTTGCGCAGGCGCGAGCCCACCTCTTCGAAGCGCCCCGTGCTACGCGCCTGCTCAAGGTTGTAGTCGGGCAGCCCGGCCGCACGTTCGGCATCGCTGTAGAACACCGAGTAATGCTGGCCGACGATCTCGTCGGCATGGTACCCCTTGGCCCGCTGGGCGCCGGGGTTCCAGTTGGCGACGACGCCTTCGGGGGTAAGCAGGTAGATGGCATAGTCCACCACACTCTGGATCAACAGCCGGTACATGATGTCGGGGCTTGCGACTAGCGACATGAAATTAACCTGAACCTTCGACGGGCACGAAAAGGAACCCCGACACTGCGCGGCCGGGTCTTGTACAGAGGTAGTGGCATTATGCCGCTCACCTGATTTTTGTGAAGTGGTTCACAAAAATTTGCTGCACTGTTCTTTGCCGTACCAAGGGGTGAAGGCGGGGATGTGCCTGGCGTGGGTTTGATGGTGGGGCGAAGATCGAGCGCCCCCTCAAAACCACGCCAGGCACTTCAACGCAGGCCCCTCACCCGTCATCAATACCTGATCATCACCGACTTGAGCTCGGTGTAATCCTCGATGAACGCACTGCCAAACTCACGCCCTACCCCCGATGCCTTGGACCCACCAAACGGCACCGCCGGGTCGAGGAAGGTGTGCATGTTGACCCACACCGTGCCCGCCTCGATCTGCGGGATCAGCCGCAGCGCCTTGGACAGGTCATTGGTCCACAGGCTAGCAGTCAGGCCATAAGGGCTGTCGTTCATCAGCGCCAGCAGCTGCGCTTCGTCATCGAACGGCAGCACGCAGACGATCGGGCCAAAGGTTTCCTCGTGCAGCAACGGGTCGCTGGCGTCATTGGCCAGCACCACCGTAGGTTCGACGAAATACCCCGGCCGATCGAGCGCCCTGGCCCCACAGATCACCGTGTTGCTGGCACGGGCCCGCTCGAAGAAGCCGAGAATCTTCTGCAGGTGCGCGGCATTGGCCAACGGGCCGAACTGGGCCTCGGGGTCCAGTGCCGAGCCGATCTTCAACTGCCCCAGCGCTTCACCCAGTTTGCGCGTGAATGCCTCGACCTTGCTGCGGTGCACATATACCCGCTCCGGTGACGCGCACACCTGCCCCTGGTGCACGAAGGCGGTCTGCAGGATGCCCGCCACCGCGCTGTCCACATCCACATCGGCCAGCAAGGCCGCTGGGTTCTTGCCACCCAACTCCAACGTGGCGCGGGTCAGGTTGGCCGCCATCGCGGCCTTGCCAACGGCAATACCGGTCGGCACAGACCCGGTGAACGCCACCTTGGCCACCTGCGGGTGCTCGATCAACCGCTGGCCCGCCTGCCCTCGCCCGTTGACCACGTTGAAGGCACCCGCCGGCACCCCTGCCTCGACCGCAAGTTCGGCGATGCGCAACAGCGTCAGCGGCGTGAACTCGCTGGGTTTGACCACAATGGTGCAACCGGTCACCAGCGCCGAGGCGATTTTCCAGATACCGATCATCACCGAGAAATTCCACGGCACGATCCCCGCCACCACGCCCACCGGCTCGCGCAGGGTAAAGGCGGTGTAGCGCTCGCCAGCGAATGAAGGCAGTGACGGGGTCATGGTCTGCCCAGTGATCTTGGTCGCCCAACCCGCGAAGTAACGCAGGAAGACTACACTTTGGGCGATCTCCAGCCCACGCGAGAGGTTGATCGACTTGCCCGAGCACAGGGTCTCGAGCTGTGCCAACTCCTCGGCATTGGCCTCGATCAGGTCCGCCAGGCGGTTGAGCACCACGCCTTTCTGATAAGGCGAAACCTCGGCCCAACTGCCTTTGAACGCCTGCCGTGCACTGACCACTGCGCGCGCCACTTCCGCCTCACTGGCCTCGGCGATGCGGCTGATGACTGCGCCACTCGACGGGTCGTGGATGTCGATCGACGGCCCCGTCTCAGCCGCCAGGTACTGGCCATCGATGAAATGGCCATGGGGCCTGGCGAGGAACTCGACCACGGCAGGTAACAGCTGGATATCGCTCATGACATGACTCCTGGAAGGCAGCGCAAAAGGGTGTGCGGGCCGATCTTCAGGCCCCCGCCCACCCGCCTGCCAGCCCCGACGGGCGTTTTGTCAGGGAGCCTCAAGAGAATGTCACGCTGGCCAAATCACCACGCTGGCCCAGGCGGCACACTGCGATCACTGCGATTTCTGCATAACCCATAACAACATCGGAGATAGCCAATGCGTCGCGTAGACAGGCTTAGCATCTCGGCAGCCCTGGCCTTGGCCTTGGCCGCGAGCACAAGCGCGGTGCGGGCCGACCTGCCCGCCGAAGAGATCGGCCAGAACAGCCTGCCGTTCCCGCCGGACCCACACCGTGTCTACATCCTCGATGTGGACTTCAAAAACCCCATCGCCGGCAAGGTGGTGGTGGTCGACCCCAAGGCCAAACGCATGCTCGGCATGACCACCAACGCCTTCGTCGCCCCAACGGCGCTGAGCCCGGACAACCGCACCTTGTATTCGGCCAACCTGTTCTACTCGCGTGGCACCTATGGCGAACGCAGCGACGTGCTGGTGGCCTGGGACACCCAGACCCTGCGCCCGCAATGGGAAGTGGTATTGCCTGCCAAACGCGCATCCACGCTTACCGAAAAGTACGCCATGGGTGTCAGCGCCGACAGCAAGCTGGCGTATGTCTTCAACCTCACGCCGTCGACGTCGGTGACCGTGGTCAATACCCAGACACACAAGGTCGCCAGCGAAGTCGCCATCAGCGGCTGCGTGCTCAACTACCCGGTCGGCAAGCGCAGCTTCGCATCACTGTGCGGTGACGGTCAGTTGCTGGTAGTGACCCTGGATGATGAAGGCAAGGAGGTCTCGCGCACCCAGACGCCCTTCTTCGACCCGAACAAGGTCCGCCTCAACGAGCGCGCCATCGCCAACGGCGACACCTACTATTTCACTACCACCCACGGCGAGGTGTACCCGGTGAGTTTCGAGGGTGGCAAGGCCAAGCCGCAGCCTACCTGGTCACTGGTCAGCGACGAAGAGCGTAAGCAAGGCTGGGCGCCGGGTGGCTGGCAGGCCCTGGCCCTGGCGCCCGGCCTGAACCGGCTGTATGCGCTGATGCATGACCAGCACACCGATGGCAAATGGGAAGACCCAAGCACCACCATCTGGGCGTTCGACCTGAAGACCGGCAAGAAGCTCGGCACCCTCGACTCGCCCAAGCCGGTCTGGAGCCTGCAGGCCAGCCATGACAAGGCGCCCATCCTGGTGGCCACCGACCTGGAAGGCGGCGTGCAGTTCTTCGACCTGGCCACTGGCAAGCACAGCGGTGCCATGGACCAGATCGCCGACACGCCCGTGCTCACCTTGGCCCCTTGGTAAGTGGGAGACCTCATCATGCTCGATCCTGTCCTTGTGATTGCCAGCAGCACCGCCCTGGCGACACTGCTGGCCAGTGCCGCCAGCCACAAGCTGCGCGACCTGCGCGCCTTCAGCAGCATCGTGCGCGCCTACCAGCTGCTGCCGGCGCCCCTGGCCCCCGCCGCCACGGCAAGCCTTGCGCTGGCCGAACTGGCCCTCGCGCTGGCCCTGCTGCTGCCCGGCGGGCGCGCCAGCGCAGCGTTGGGGGTGGCCCTGTTGATGGCGCTGTATGCCAGCGCCATCGGCATCAACCTCTGGCGCGGCCGCCGCGACATCGATTGCGGCTGTTCAGGCCCTGGCGCTGCCCAGCCACTGCGCCCGGTGCTGCTGTTGCGCAACCTGGTGATCGCCCTGCTGGCCGGCCTGGCGGCGCTGCCGATGGCCGAGCGTGCACTCGGTGCCCTGGATATTTTTGTGGTGATCGCGGCCAGTGCCGTGGCGCTGTTGATTCATGTGGCGGTGGATGGCCTGCTGGCCAACCAGCCGCGTCTTGCCAAATTGACTGGGAGATAACCCATGCAACTGCTTATCGCATCGAACATTCTGCTCTGGCTGCTGCTGATTGCGGTGGCGTTCACGGTCATGGCTCTGGTACGCCAGATCGGCGTGCTGCATGGCCGTATCGCCCCTGCCGGGGCGCTGATGGTGGACAAAGGCGTGACGGTCAACGACCCCGCCCCGCAAGTCACCGCCGCCGACCGCCACGGCCGCCCGGTGAACATCGGCTACCAGGGCGAACGCTCGCAGTTGCTGTTCTTCCTTGCCCCCGGCTGCCCGGTGTGCAAATCGCTGCTGCCGGCAGTCAAGTCGATCGCCAAGGACAACCGCGGCGCGCTGGACGTGATCTATGTCAGCGACGGTGATTTTGCCGAACAGCAGGCCCTGATCGAAGCCAACGACCTGCAGCAGGCCACCTACGTGGTCGGCCCCGAGATCGGCATGACCTACCAGATCGGCAAGCTGCCCTACGCCGTATTGATCGACCAGGCCGGCACCCTGCGCGCCAAGGGCCTGGTCAACTCCCGCGAGCACCTGGACAGCCTGTTCGAGACGGTGCACCTGGGCAGCGCCAGCCTGCAGCAGTACCTGCACGGCAACCCCGCGCAGGGCCATGCCCATAGCCATGACCACGCCCACCCACACAGCGCGCAGCACTGATCGCGGAGCACACCATGAGTTTTCTCGACAAACTGTTTGAACGCTCCAGCCGTCATGTCGCCGACACCACCTCGCGGCGCAAAGTGCTGGCGCGCCTGGGCTCGCTGATCGTCGCGGGCGCTGCCCTGCCGGTGCTGCTGCCGATCGACCGCACCGCCAAGGCGCTGGCCGCCGAGCAACCGAAGATGGGAGACCCTGGCGACCCGACCAGCTGCGACTACTGGCGCAACTGCTCGATCGACGGTTTTTTATGCTCCTGCTGCGGCGGGTCGATCACCTCCTGCCCGCCCGGCACCGATGCCTCGCTGGTGACCTGGATCGGCACCTGCCGCAACCCGGCCGACGGCAAGAACTACATCATCTCGTACAACGACTGCTGCGGTAAGCACGCCTGCGGGCAGTGCGCCTGCTCGCGCAACGACGATGAACAGCCGTTGTATCGTCCGTTCAACAACAACGACATCAACTGGTGCCTGGGGGCGGAGTCGAAAATCTACAACTGCACCGTCACCATCATCCGCGGCGTGGCGGTATAGCGCCGTGAAGGGTCTGACGGCGCTGTTGATCCTGTGCTTGCTGGTGCCTGTCGCCCAGGCCAGGACCCTGCCCAACCCCAACCAGCGCCCGGCGCCTGGCAACGAGGTGCCACCGGTGCCGATTGCCCAGGCCGGGTACTCGGTACCGGTGAATTACCAGCTGCAGTGCGCCGGCTGCCACCGGGACCACGGCGAAGGCTCGGCGGCCAACGACACACCGCGCATGCAGGGGTTTGTCGGTAACTTTCTGCGGGTGCCGGGCGGGCGCGAGTTTCTGGTGCGGGTGCCGGGGATTTCCCAGTCGGCGCTCAACGATCAGCAGATTGCCGATTTGCTGAACTGGCTGCTGGCGCGGGATGGGATGGCCGGTAACAGCGCACCCGAGCAATGGCCGCCGTACAGCGGCGAGGAGGTGCACCGGGTGCGCCAGAGCAGCATGCTCAACCTGCCGCATGTGCGGGCCGGGTTGATCGAAGCGATGCAGGCCGAAGGCATTGCCATCAGCGATGGGCTTGGCCACTGAATCACGCAAGCGTTGTGCCTTCAGCCCGCTCTGTCAGCGGGCTTTTTTTGTTCATCGTGTTAGGGTTCTGGGTGTTCGCCGTAGCATTTTCAGCGCCTGTGAGATCGAGCGCCGCCCGCGCGGCGCATCGCGACGCAAGGCCGCTCCCACATTTGTTTCGGGCCAATTATTCCTGTGACATGGGCGCGCGGCCCTTTGGTGCCCACCTTGATATCGAGTCAGACAAACAAGGCGGTCGCGCGCAGATTTCACAGGTCTCACTGGCCCGAAACAAATGTGGGAGCGGCCTTGCGTCGCGCGGGCGGCGCTCGATCTACGCCCCACCTCAAAGCCCAAGACAGGTACTTCGTCGCCCTAACCCGACCTACCTAAGTGCAACATCTGGAAACAACCCTGTGTCAATTGGCTACATCGTGGCGCATTTCCGCGCGCTCATTCCACCACTGCCACTGCCAATACACTCATCGACTACAAAAATTAATTCTATTTAAAACAACGAACTAGCAAACACCCCCTGCCACACCCCCACCTCTCAGGCTCGCTTTTTGCTTGAATATTCAAGTGAATTTTAATGCTTTAAAGCACCCATCCAAGAGTTCGCCCAAGCGAACCGTTCCACGTCTTACCGTGCGAGGCCCCCCATGACACCCGCGACCCGTGTTAGCGACGATCACTTCCAGGCCTGGCTGAGCCAGGTCAACGATGCCTGCGGCCACTTCAACGCCCGCAAGCTCGACGCAGCCTTCGTCGGCCAGCTCGAAAAGTGCCAGGTAGGCCAGATTTCCATGAGCATCGTCGACATGACCCACGTCAACCTGTTCCGCAGCGCGCGGGAGATTCGCGCCAGTGGCGCCGACAACTACTACGCCGTATTGCAGATGGCCGGCACCTCGCATATCGAACACCAGGACGCCCGCATCGAACTGCGGCCCGGCGACCTGACCCTGATCGACGCCAGTGCCCCGCTGGACATGCACTTCCACCAGCGTTCGCGCCAGTTGTCGCTGATTTTGCCGCGCACTCAGGTCGAGAGCGGCACCCGTGGCGTCAGCGTGGCGTGTGCCAAACGCATCGAAGCGCAGACCCCCTTGGCCAGCATGGCCCGGCAAATGATGCTCGAAGCCGGCCGCACCCGGCACATGGCCAACAACGAAAGCCAGGCCGTGCTGGAGGCGCTGATCGCCCTGCTGCGCCCAGCCATCACCCACGATTCGGTGCCCGGCAGCCACGAACGGATGTTCCGCAAGGCCCTGGCGGTGATCGATCAGCGCATCACCTGCGAGCGCCTGACGCCTGAGTTCATTGCCCGCGAAGTAGGCATCTCTATGCGCAGCCTGTACCGCATCTTCGCCAAACACGACCTGGTCATCGCCCAGTACATCCGCAACCGCCGCCTGGACTTCTGCGCCGAAAGCCTGCGCAATCCGTCGATGGATCAAAAGGTGTCGTCGCTCGGGTATGCCTGGGGGTTTTCCGACTCCAGTTACTTCAGCACCGCGTTCAAAGGCCGCTTCGGCATGACCCCAGGCGAGTACCGCAAGCGTCACGCCAACTGACAAGCCCAGCAAACAGCCTGGCAGGCACAACAAAACCTGCCCGCCCGCACTCGCACACAATCGAGGCGAACACCAACAAGAAGCAGCCCGGCGCTGCCCTACCCAGGAACCGTGCGTGATGTCGACCGTCGTATCCAGCAAGTTCGTAATGCCCTTTCTGCTCGCCGTGCTGGCCAGCCCGCTGGCCCAGGCCGAAGATTGTGCAGCCCCGCAACGCCAGCAGGGCGAACAGGTCTTCGCGCGCGACTGCGCGGCGTGCCACTCGGCGCAAAAGGATGGCCCGGTGATGATGGGCCCCAACCTGCACGATGTGCTGGGCCGTACCCCCGGCACCGTACCAGGGGCCAATTACTCTCAGGCCATGAAAACCCGCCAGGCGGCCTGGACGGCGCAAACCATCGGCGCCTTCATCGCGCAGCCACAAGCCGAGGTACCCGGCACCTACATGCCTTATGCAGGGTTGCCGGACGCTGGTGAGCGCCAGTCGGTGACGTGTTTCCTCGCCGGTCTCAAGTAACGACCCTCCCCCAAGAAGGCCCCGCAATGGGGCCTTCTGCGTTTCTATCACCCGCCCAATCAGCTTGGCACAACGCCAAAGTCAACTGGCAGCCAGGGCAAAAGCCCGGGTCTGGGCTTGCTTCATGATCACTGGCACGTCTTCGGAACTTCTGCCAAAACCATGACAAAGGAAGCCAGACCATGCACCACCGCCCATTCCGTCTAACCTTGGCCGCACTCCTGGCCGGGGCTTCGATGGGTGCGTCCGCGCACGAACTGTACAGCGATGCCGAACGCCATCTGAACGCCAATGTGGAAGCCGTGTTCGGTGCATTCCACAGCGAGCGCAGCTACGCCATCGCCCGCGACCAACCCGGCTCCACCTCGTGGCGGGAGGGCTACATCAAATACGGTCTGAGCGCCGACCAGGCCCTGGGCAGCGTCGGTTCGTTGTATGGCGCCTTTGCCATGCTCAGCTCGGCGACCTGGGGCGACGGTGACGCTGCCGGCTTCAGCGATGGCAGTGAGCGCACCAGCAAGATCGAGGATGCCTACCTGGGCTGGAAGTCCGGCAACCTGGTTCCGATGCTGGGCGAGGACGGTATCGACCTGTCGTTCGGCAAACAGATGATCGCCGTGGGCGATGGTTTTTTGCTTCAGGGTGACTCGCTGAACGTTGGCCATGGCCTTGCCGATGGGCAGTTCAACCGGGGCGGCGCCTACTACCTGGCGGCGCGCAAGAGCTTCGACAAGACCGCCGTACTGCGCCTGGGCGGCAGCAGCGGCTGGCGCGGCGACCTGATGTGGCTGCAGTCGGACAACCGCGCCCAGGCCAACACCGAACTGCACGTGGCCACCCTTGAGCACGTGGCGGACGCCGGCACCGTCGGCCTGACCTATATCGGCACCACCCATGTCGACGAGCAGTACGCCTCACCGCTGCAACTGGAACGCGATGGCATGAAGACCTACAGCCTTCGTGGCCAGGGCAATGCCGGGGTAGACAACCTGTTCCTGTCCGGGGAATACGCCAAGCAGGACAAGCCCCATACCGCCACCGAGGATGCCTGGTACCTGGAAGCCGGCTGGACCTTCGTCGACCTGCCTTGGCAGCCGAACCTGAGCTACCGCTACAGCCGCTTTTCAGAGCAGTACGACACGCTGTTCTATGGCCTCGGCCGTGGCTTGGGTACGTGGTTCCAGGGTGAAGTGGCAGGCAACTACGCCGGGCCGTTCAACAGCAATGCGCGGGTGCAGAAGGTCGGCCTGGTGGTCAGCCCGACGCCGACGCTGAACCTTGGGGTGATGGGGTTTCATTTCGACACTATCGACCGCAGCCTGGGCAATGTGGATGGGCGTGAGGTGGATCTCTATGCCGAGTGGACGATCAATGAGCATCTGATGATCGTGCCGTTGGTGGGGTTGTACCAGCCGGATCGCAGCGTGGCGCAAGGGGGGACGCAGTTGGGCAATAACCACGACAACCTGTATGGCCAGGTGGTGTTCGTCAGTACCTTTTGAGCTGCAGGCACTGGGGCTGCTTTGCAGCCCCAGCAACAGTGACTACCGCTCAGGCACCGGCAACGGCGCCTCACTGTTCCACGCCGATACCGGCCGGCTGAACAGGTTCTCGGTCTGGAAATGCGCCATGCGCCACTGGCCCTCTTCCAACGCAAAGCGCACGGTCAGCCGGGCTGCATTGAGGTGCGAAGCGCCGTCGGCAAAGGTGCTGGTCTGCAACATCACCCAGCGCCCGAGCCCTTCCTCACCCACCACCTCGATGACCTCACTGGTCAAAAAGTGCACATTCAAGGCAAAGTGCGCCGGGGTTTTCATGTAGGTGGCGAACATCGCCCGGATCGCTTCGCGCCCGCGGTAGCCGCCAAAGCTCTCGGCGTACTTGGCGCCCTTGCCTTCCCATACCGCGTCACGGCAAAACAGCTGCGCCAGTTCATTGAGCGGGGAACTGGCATCGAGTTGGTCGCACAGCTCCATGTAGCGGTTGATGCAGACGCGGATGGCCTGCTGGTGTTCAAAGCTGAGCAGGCGGGCCTGGAGCTCGAGGATATCGGTCATCGCAATCGTGGCCTCAGTGATCGTTGCCGGCATACAGGTTCAGCAGCAGGCGTTCGGCCACCGCCAACAGTTTTTCGTCGGCGCCTTTGGCCGCCACCAGTTGCAGGCCAACCGGCAAACCCGCCTCGCTGCCCAGCGGAATGCTCAACGCCGGGTGCCCCGACAGGTTGAACGGCCGCACCAGCGAGGTCATGCCCAGCACGGCGCGGGTATCAGCGGCATCTTCCAGGCGCAGCGGAAAGTCCGGCATGGTCGGCAGGGCCAAAACATCGAAGTTGGCCAGGGCCTGGTCGACTTCCTCGGTAAACCGCTGACGCACCTGCTCAGCCTCAGCCAACGCCGTATCCGTGGTCTCCCCGGCTGCCGCCAGGCGCCCGGCGATATCGCTGCCGACCCTGCCGGTTTGCAGCAGATGGCCACAGCCTTCGAATGTCTCGCGGTTGATCACCACCATGCCGGCGTCGTAGGCGGCGCCAAAGTGCTTGAGTTCGACATTGCCCAAAGGCAGGCCGCTGGCGCTCAGCGCCCCGTGCACCACCTTGTGGATGGCGGCCTCGGCGGTTACCCGCAACACCCCAATGCGCGCTTTGGCCGGTACCTGGGCGGGGACGAAGCTGGGGTCGATCATGCTCATGGCGCGTACCAGCATCGGTAAGCTCGCCGCGAACGGGCCGACGCAATCGAGGCTGGTGCGGGCCGGCATCACGCCGTTACGGCTTACCCGGCCAAACGTTGGCTTAAGCCCGAACACACCACAGCAACAGGCCGGGACACGCACCGAGCCGCCGGTGTCCGTGCCCAGGCTGAAATCCGCCAGGCCTGCGGCCACCGCAGCCGCCGAGCCGCTCGACGAGCCACCGGGTATGCGCCCCGGAAAGCGCGGGTTGGCTGCGGTGCCGGTATAGCGGTTGATCCCGGTGGTGCCGAAAGCCAGTTCGTGCAGGCTGACCTTGCCGGTCAGCCGGGCCCCGGCGGCCAGCAACTGGCTGACGACGTCGGCATGGCGCTCGGCCAGCGGCGCGTCCTCCAACGCCTGGCTGCTGGCGCGGGTCGCGGTACCGGCGACATCGATGGTGTCCTTGACCACGACCCGGGGGCCGGTGCCGCCCAGATCAAGGGGTTCTACTATGATTGTCATTGTTGTGCAGCCCTCTTTAAGAATGGATGCCGGGCCTTGGCCCAGCCGACAAAATGCGGGCCAATTACTTGAAATGTCAACTGAATATTCCAGCATTATGCGCCCGCTTTACGGTAGCCAAATGCGCGGAAACGTCTATGATGTCGCGACTATTTCCGCACAAGTAGTGAATCGATGAGCAACTCGAAAAACAAAGGCCACAGCCATCACGACCCGGCCAGCGATGAATTTCGCAAGGAAGATTTCCCCTTCTACTGGCTGGCGCGCGTGCATGGCCGCTACACCCAGAACATGGAACGTCTACTCAAGAAGATCGACCTCGACGTGCCGCGCTGGCGCGTGCTGTGGATCCTCAATGAGAACGGTGAGTCGAGCATTTCCGAGATTTCCACCCATGCCATCGCCAAGCTGTCGACCATCACCAAGATCGTCTACCGCATGAAGGACGACGGGCTGGTCGATACCGCGCCAAGCCCGGAGGACGGGCGCGTGACCCAGGTGCGGATCACCGAGGTCGGCCTGCAGAACATCGAGCGCATGCAGGACGTGACACGGGATTTGTTCCAGCGCAGTTTCAAAGGGCTGACCGAGGCGCAGGTGCAGCGGCTGAACCGGATGCTGGAAGTGGTGTTTCATAACCTCGAAACGCCGTGAAACCTGGGGCCGCTTTACGGCCCCGTGTTCAGCAAGCCTTCGAAGCCTCGCACACCCGGTGATAGGCCCGGTTGAAATACACCAGCCCATCGTCCGCGCCGCCATGGCGGATATCCTGGATCTCGCAGTAGAAAATGCTGTGCGAGCCCACCTCATGCACCTGGGCAATGCGGCAGTCGAAGTTCACCAACGCCTCCTGCATCACCGGCGCACCGCTTTCCAGCACGGTCCAGTGGGTGGTCGCAAAGCGCTCTTCGGTGCTCAAGTTGCGGTTGGCAAACGCCCCCGACAGCTCCTGGTGAGTGCCGGCCAGCACGTTCACGCACAGCGCGCCGTTGGCCTTGAATTGCTCGTTGGAATACGAAGCGCGGTTCATGCACACCAGCAAGGTGGGCGGCGCGTCGGTCACGCTGCACACCGCCGAGGCGGTAAAGCCGAAACGCCCTGCGGGGCCGTCGGTAGTGATGACCGATACGGCGCCACCGAGCAGTGCCATTGCATTGCGAAACTGGTTTACGTCTACCATGGTCATGCTCCTCAGATATCCAGCACCAGCTTGTTGGACTTGGCCCGCGAGCAGCACACCAGAATCTGGTCGTTCGCGGCTTTCTCTTCATCGGTCAGGTACACATCGCGGTGGTCGGGTTCGCCTTCGAGCACCTCGCACATGCACGTCCCGCAAACACCCTGCTCGCAGGAAATATCGATCTTGATGCCGACCTGGGCGAGGGCTTCGAGGATGGTCTGCCCCTCGGCCACCTGCACGGTCTTGTTACTGCGCGCCGCCACCACTTCGAAACCTTGGCCGCTGCCATCGACCTCGACCTGGAAGTACTCCTTGTGGATCTGCTCTTCGGCATAACCCTGCCGACGCGCCCCTTCGATCACCCAGTCCATGAAACCGGACGGGCCACAGGTATACAGGTGGGTGCCTTGGCTGGGAGCGCCCAGCACGCCCTCCAGGTTCAGGCGCTGTGCCGGCGCTTCATCATCGAAGTGGGTCACCACCCGCGCGGCGAACGGCGCCGCCGCCAACGCATCGAGAAACGCACTGCGACTACGCGAGCGCCCGCAATAATGCAGTTCGAAATTCGCGCCCTTTTGGTACAGGGCGTGGGCCATGGCGATCATCGGCGTAATGCCGATACCGCCCCCCAGCAGGATCGAGCGGCTGGCCTGCGGCGCCAGCGGGAACAGGTTGCGTGGCGCGCTGATCTGCAGCTCGCGCCCTTCCAGCAACGTCTCGTGCACGCCCACCGAGCCGCCGCGTGACGCAGGGTCTTTCAGCACGCCCAGGCGATACACCGTGGCATCGGCCGGGTCACTGCACAGCGAGTACTGGCGCACCACGCCGGGCGCGACATGGATATCGACATGCGCGCCCGCCTCGAAGGCCGGCAACGCTGCGCCGTCGGCACGCCCCAGGTCGAGGACGACCACGTCGGCCCCTTGGATCTCGCGCTTGCGCACGACTACGTTCAACAATTGTTCATTCATGGCCGGTGTCCCGTGTGACGACAGGAGGCGCGCTGCGCCCCCGAAAAATTCAACGCATGAACAGGCCGCCGTTCACATCCCAGGTCGCCCCGGTGGTGAAGTAGGCCTCGGGCCGCGCCAACTGCACGATCAGGTCGCCCAGGAAACCGGCGTCCCCCAGGCGCTGGACCGGGATGTTCGCCAGCAACCCTGGCAGGCGTTCGGCAGGCACCGCGGCATGCACCGCCGGCGAATCGATCGGGCCGGGGGCGATGGCGTTGACCGTGACGCCACGGGCCGCGAATTCCTTGGCGAAGATCTTGGTCAGGGTGACGATCGCGCCCTTGCTCGCCGCGTAGTGGGCGCCGGTCGCGGTGCCACCGTTCTGCCCGGCCAGCGAAGCCATGTTGATGATCCGCCCGTAGCCGGCCTCGGCCAGGTGCGCGCCGAACACCTGGCAACCGAGGAACACACTGCGCAGGTTCAGCCCGACTACCGCGTCGAACTCTTCCGGGCTGATCTGCATCAGCGGCGTGGTCTTGGTCACGGCGGCGTTGTTGACCACCACGTGCAGGGCACCGAAATGCTCCAGCACCTGGGCCAGGGCCTGCTCGAAATCGGCCTTGCTGGCGACATCGAGCTTGACCGCCAGGGTGCGGCCGCCCTGCCCTGGTTGCCCGTGCAGCAGGTGTTCGGCGCTGGCCTGGGCAAGTGCCAGGTCTCGGTCCGAGACCACCACGTCAAAGCCTGCGGCAAGCAGTTGCGCGCAGAAGCGCTGGCCCAGGCCCTGGCCGGCGCCGGTTACCAATGCAACTTGGTTCATGGCCGGTTCCTCACAGGATGTAGCCGATACCGGCGAGGGTATCGTCACTGTTGATCAGGCTGATCACCTTGCGGTGGATCTTGAAACCGCCATCGGCCCGCACCAGGGTGTAGGTCAGGTCGGCGCTGTAGTGCTTGAGGCTTTCCTTGCGGAACTCGCGCACGTTTTGCGCACAGCGCACGGTGACGTTGACGCCGTCGTCGCCCAGTACCCTGAAGCGCGAGAGCGTGCGCACGGTGCGTGGTTGCGGGCTGGTGGAAATCGACTCGCCGCCGATCAACCGCTGTACCCGCAGGCCACGCATGTGGTGGTCGTCGTAGGCGTAGTTGAGGGTGTTCTCGTGGTCGCTCTCCTTCGGGTCGATGGGGATGATGTACGTGCCTTTTTCGGTCCACTGGCCCAGCCAGGTGTCGTACTCGCCGTGGTCGAGCATGTCGCCTTCCTGCCAGATGTAGGCTGTAACTTCGTTCAGTAGGTTCAGATCCATCACTTGCGCTCCGCCGTCATCATCTTCTTCCACTGCTGGTACGCCGCGCGCATGCCGGTTTCGGCGCTCACGTCAGAGACCAGGCCGTCTGCGCTGTGCTTCTCACCGGGCAGGCCACGGTTGAGCATGATCCACAGGTCTTCACCGGCACGGGCGCCTTTCTGCACCCGCTCCCAGGCTTCGGAATCGTCCGGGGTGCCGAAGCCCATCGGGCCCTGGAAGTGCTCGTGCAGGCGCAGGCGGTAGCGGTTGGCCGCAGCGGGGCCGCCGTCCATGGTGATCACCGAGTGGTGGATTTCGGTCTCGGTCACCGAGATCGGCTGCAGCACGCGGAAAAACGCCATCGAGCAAGCGACGTTGGGAAACAGGTTGAGGTTGAAGCCCGAGCCGCCGACGGCGCGGACGATACGGCGCACTTGCTGCTCGTCGATGCCTTCGTCGCGCAGCTCGGCGGCGAGGGATTCGAAGCGCTCGGGGATCGGTTTGTCGAGGTTGGCTTCCAGGTCCACCAGCTCCGGGATCATCACCATCACGCTGTGGCCGTTGCCCAGATCCTCGACGTAGCCGGGGCCTTTGACGAAGTCGAACAGCTCCAGGGTCTGCTCATCGACCGAGGACAGGAAGCTTTTGTGCACCAACGGGAAGTGGTAGGCGTCGGTGGTGTTTTCCAGCTGGATCTTCCAGTTGCCGGGGAAGCGGAAGCGGTGCTCGCCGGGGACCTTGATGCCGTAGCCGGCGCCTTGCTTCATGAACAGGTCAATCCACTTCTTGGCCGCACCGAGGAAGTCTTCGAGCGGTTCGATGTCGTCCTTGAAGGTGGCGAAGACCATGCCGGCGTAGCTTTCGGTGCGCAGGCTTACCAATGGCAGCTCGGCTTTGTCCAGGCAGTCGCCGTAGCTTTCCGGGTGGGGGATGCCGCGCAGCGAGCCGTCCAGGGCGTAGCCCCAGCCGTGGTAGGGGCAGACGAAGCTGTTGGTCTTGCCCTTCTTGTGCTCGCAGACGGTGGCGCCGCGATGGCGGCAGCGGTTGAGCAGCACGTTGATGGCCTTTTTGCGGTCACGCACGACGATCACCGGCTGCTTGCCGATGAAGGTGGTCTTGTAGCTGCCGGGCTCGGGCACTTCGCTCTCGTGGGCGACCCAGACCCAGGTGCTGTGGAAGATCTTCTGCAGTTCTGCGTCGAACAGGGCCGGGTCGGTGTAGAGGGAGGTGTGGACGCGGTCGGGCTGGACCAGCTCGGCCGGGTCGACCGTCAGGTTGACGGCGGGGATCAGGTTGCTCACGGTAGGCTCCTCTACTCAGGCGCGCTGGATGATCAGTTCACGGCCGACACGGGCCTCGACCTTGGCGTAGCGCCACAGCTTGTACGGCCCCTCGCCCACGGCCGTGGTGCGGAACAGGTTGCAGGCGGCGTGCACGGTCTCGATGTCCGGTACGTCGGCCAGCAGGTAGGTGGTCCAGGGGAAGCCGTCGGACGGGCCGACCATGCCTTGGTCATCGTCCATGTTGCCCAGCACGTTCACCCCGGCCAGGTCGTGGATGCCATTCCACATCGCGCTGAAGGCGGCCCATACCTGGAGCTGCTCCTCGCGGGGGGCATCGAAGAAGTTCTGGTTGATGCCCATGCAGAACAGCACACGCAACGCTTTCTTATCGTTCATGACAAATTTCCCGAAAGTTACAGGTAGCCCGGAAGGGGCTGTTTACCGAAGAACATCGCACCGGCGTTCTGGTAGGTGACGTCGCCCATGAAGGCGTGCTGGGTCACCACCTGCGCATCGTTGACGCAGCGGGCCAGCGGGCTTTCGTTGTAGATGCCGGTCATGCCCGAGAGCATCTGCGCGCTGCGCGCCACTTCGGCCGCCACACGGGCGGCATGGGTGGAGGACAGGCGCAACAGGTTGGTGACCTCGACCGGTACCGGGTCGCCCGCCAGCACGTGCTCCCAGGCACGTTCGATGGATTCGTAGAAGAACGCGCGCGCCGAGCGCAGTGCCGCTTCGGCCTTGGCCACATCGACCTGGGCCAGCGGCCGGTCGGCCAGGGCTGGGGCGCCGGTGACCGAGATGCGCCCACTGGCCATGCCCGACAGTTCGTCGAGCGCGGCGCGGGCGATGCCTAAGCCGACCACCGAGAGCACCTGGGTGGCGAACGACAGCGACGGATAGCGGAAGAACGGCTCGTCCAGGTTGGGCTTGCCGCCCCGCACGAAGGTCCACTGCTCGCCCACCACCACGTCCTCGACCACCAGGTCGTGGCTGCCGGTGCCGAGCAGGCCAACGGTGTCCCAGGTTTCTTCGATGCGCGCCTGCTGGCGCGGCATCACGGCCAGGCGCGGCAGGTCGAGCTTGTCGCCATTGCGCGGGGCAATACCGACACCCACGATGTCCGCGCCCATGGACCCGCTGGAGTACTTCCAGCGGCCGTTGACCTTGAAGCCGCCAGGCACGATCTCGGCCGGTTGCGGCGGGAAGATCCCACCGGCGAACACCGTGTCGGGGCTGTTGCCGTAGATCTCGGCGATGGTCTCCAGCGGCAGCGCCGCCAGGTACACGGGGCTCATGCCGAAGCTGGCCACCCAGCCGGCAGAGCCGTCTGCATGGGAGATACGTTCGATCATTTCACAGAAGGCGCCCGGCGAGCACTCAAGCCCACCGAAGCGCTTTGGCACCAGGGCGCGGTACACGCCATGGGCCTTGAACGCGTCGATCACATCGCGGGATATGTAGCGCTGGCGATCGAACTCACCGAGGCGAGCACGATCACGAACACCGTCAAGCAAGGCCTCGAAGGCAGGGCCAGAGGCGAGCGCCGACACAGGCGCGGCACGCAGGCAAAGCGAATCCATGGACATTCTCCGTCTCAGGCGCGGTTTTTGTACTGATGCTTGTAGGAGGCGTTGGCTGGGCTTGGGGAAGGCAAGCACTGGCCATACAGAGGGGCGAAGGCAGGTTCGGGCGGCATGGTCTGTCTCTCTTGTTTTAGGTGCCGGTGACAAATATTTGCGGCGATTTACGTGAATTGTCAATTGAATTTTCACGCTAAAACAGGAGAAAAAATTGCACGAAGCGAACAGATAAGTCGCAAATTAATTGCCTATCTTCATGATTTAAATGAATTTAAAGGCCTTCAAAAGCAGGTTTCGACGCCGCTAAAAAAACTAAAGACTCGCGCTAATATCACGAAAAATTTATAGCGCCTTTTTCACATGATTTCGGACAGAAAAAAACGCGTGTAGGATGGCCTGGCATGGAGCGCGACAACGCCGGCCACCCGCGCCGAACACACAAAAAAAACACCAAGCCAGCGCCCCACCAGGATCGATGGGGACACGCCAATGCCTGCCGTGATTACCCCCGAGGTCGAGGTTATGCCTACCCGCCATATCGATCTGCAGGACCATCGCCTGCGTTACCTGCACCTGAGCCATGACAAGGGCTCCATGCGCGCCGCTGCCGAAGTGCTCGGCGTCGCCACCTCATCGGTCAGCCGGCAAATTGCCCGGCTGGAAGAAGAACTGGGCATCGAACTGGTACGCCCCGGCACCCACCGCATCAGCCTGACCACCGCTGGCGAGGCCGCCGTGGACTACTACATCGAGCGCATTCGCCAGCACGCGCTGCTGGTCGACCGCCTGGACGCATTGCGCGCCCGCCAGCAAGCCTCGACGGTAATCGCCATCGGCGAAGGCCTGCTGGGTGCCAGGGCGATCAATTCGCTGCAGGGCTTTTTGCACGCACACAATGCGCACAAGGCCGAAATCATCAGCGCCCCGTCATTGGAGGTGCAGCGCATGGTGATGAACGACGAGGCGCACCTCGGCGTGGTCTTTGCGCCTAACGCTTCAGCCCGCTTGACGCGCCTGTTCAGCCTGGCGCAGCCATTGCGGATGATTGTTCACCGTGACAGCCGAATGGCCGAGCGCTCCACGGTCAGCTTGGCCGAGGTGGCCCGCGAATCACTGGTGCTGCCCGGCGCCAACTTCCGCGTGCGGGAGCTGGCAGATGCCGCCTGCAAGGACCAGCCGTTCGACATCGTGCCTACCCTCACCTCCAACTCCCTGGCGGTGATTCTCGACTTCGTCCGCTCGGGTTTGGGCGCGACCTTGCTGGCCGAACTGCCGATCATCGACGAGCTCAAGAGCGGTACTTTCAAGGCCCTGGCCATTGATTGCGAGGCAATGAATGCGACCGATATCCAGATCGTCACGCGCCGTGGGCGAACCCTGGATGGGATGAGCCGGGAGTTGGCGACCGAGATGGCCAAGGCGGTGCGGATGGCGTTGTGAGGGTTGCCTTGGGGGTTGCCTTGGTTTTTGTGGTGCGGCGGATATCGAGCGCCGCCCGCGCGGCGCTTCGCGGGGCAAGCCCGCTTGTGTCTTGGAGAGGGAATAGAATCTGAAGTGAGAGCGGTGAATGGCAAGCTGATAGCCCGAGGTGCCCAGAGCACGTGTGGGAGCAAAAGCTGCCATTCACCGTTCCACTTTGGCGAGAGCCCGAACAGTTGGATGAGGGGCGTAATCTCGAATCACAAGCGTGGGCCAAGCCAAAGCGCTCTCACTCCTTGAGTTTAAGAGGGTTTGGCCATGTCTTCCTCTGTCGGCATCGATGTTTCCAGTGCCACACTTGCTGTTCACATCCGTCCTGAGGGGGTGAACTTCAGTGTTTCCAATGACTTGAAGGGATTCCAACTGCTCGTCGAAAAGCTTGGCGAGTATGCAATTTCAATGGTCTTGCTCGAAGCTACCGGTGGCTACGAGTGCAATGTCCTCAAAGCGCTGCAGGATGCCGATTTTCCGGTTTGCCGGATCAATCCCAGTCGTGCCCGGGACTTTGCCAAGTCGATGGGTAAACGCGCCAAGACCGATCCCATTGACGCAGCTGTTTTGGCTCACCTGGCTGAAGTTATGCCCCCACGGCCTTGCCAGGTGATGACACCCGAGCGGGCTTTGCTGCGCGAACTGCTTATGCAGCGGGATCGCTTCGTCCAACAGCGCGACGATGACAAGCGGCGCCTGAAGCAGGCGCGGGCTCCCAGTGTTTGTTTGCGGTTGGAACAACACATCGCCTATCTGAAGGGTGAAATTCGAGCGCTGGAACAAGAGATCGCACAGCAGGCAGCAGCTTTGCCTGATGATCGGGTTAAACAGCTCACTCAAGTCAAAGGAATTGGTCTGATTACTGCCGGAAAGCTGATGGCCTTGCTGCCAGAGCTGGGCCAGGTGGATAAGAAGGAAATTGCCGCCTTGGTCGGTGTTGCGCCGTTCAACCAGGACAGCGGCAAGCAGTCGGGCAAGCGTTCAATCTGGGGGGGACGCTCACAAGTCAGGCGGGCGCTCTATATGGCCTGCTGGGTGGTGATACGGCACAACAAGGACTTCTGCGAGCGCTACAAAGCACTGCGAGCCCAGGGGAAGTGCGCGAAAGTATCGGTGGTGGCGTGTATGCGAGTATTGATAGTGAGGCTAAATGCGATGCTCAAGACCGGAACGCCCTGGAAGGAGCAAATAGCTCATTCGTAGGAGCAAGCCTTGCTGGCGATGCCCGGCACAGCCGGGCCTGGGGCGCTACGCGCCCCATCGCCGGCAAGGCCAGCTTCCACAAGAAGACAGTTGCTCCCACATTTGTTTCGGGCCAGTCATGCCTGTGAAGGCGGCGCGCGACCGCCTTGTTGGCCCGACTCGATATTGAGGTAGGCGCCAAGGGGCCGCGCGCCAATGCCCCAGGAATGATTGGCCCGAAACAAATGTGGGAGCGGGCTTGCCCCGCGAAGCGCCGCGCGGGCGGCGCTCGATTTCCGCCCCCACAAAAAAACAACGCCGAACGCATCGCCCCCCGTTGCAAAAAACGCAACAACATTGCCCCCCCCTGTCATTGAGCCCCACCCCCCTGCCCTTTAGCGTTGCTCCCATAAGAAAACGCCCCATAGGTGACCCCCGTGAGCAACCTGATCCCCGCCGTCAACCTGACGGTCGACCCGGCCGAGCTGGTCCAGCCCGACCGCGTCCACACCTCCCTCTACACCGACCCGGCCCTGTTCGACGCCGAACTGCAGAAGATCTTTCACAGCACCTGGGTCTGGGTCGCCCACGAGAGCGAAGTGCCCGAGCCCGGCAGCTACAAGACCACCTTCATCGGCAAGCAGCCGGTGATCGTCGTGCGTGACCGCAAAAAGGCCATCAACGTGCTGCTCAACCGCTGCCGCCATCGCGGCGCCACCGTCTGCGAGCACAAGAAGGGCAAGACCAACAGCTTCGTCTGCCCCTACCACGGCTGGGGCTACGCCCTGGACGGCTCGCTGCGCGGCATCCCCCACCCGGAAAGCTACGGCGACTGCCTGGACAAAGCCGAGCTGCCATTGGTAAGCCTGCGCACCGAAAGCTACGCCGGCATGGTCTTCGCCACCTTCAAGGACGACATCGAACCGCTCGAAGACTTCCTCGGTGCGGCCAAGAAGTGGATTGACCTGTTCATGAAGCAAGGCGCCGGCTACGGCATCAAGGTCCCCGGCGAGCACCGCTTCCGCTTCCCCGGCAACTGGAAGATCCAGCTGGAAAACACCACCGACGCCTACCACTTCCCGTTGGTGCACAAAAGCTTCCTGTCCTCGGTCGATGAGCAGACCCTGGAGCTGTTCGACTTCGTCAAAGGCCCCGGCTACGTCGAGGATCTGGGCAACGGCCACAGCGTGATGGTGATGATCCCGGAGCTGGTGGACCTGGAAGCCAACCTCGACAAACCGATCCCCGAGCGCTTCGAATCCCTCGCCGCCGAGCTGCGCGACGAAGGCATCGACGAGCAGCAAGTGCGCCGTATCGTCCGCGCCGTCGGTGGCTCGGGCTTCAACCTCAACCTGTTCCCCAACGTCGCTTGCTCGATGGCGTTCTTCCGCGTGCTGCAGCCGATCTCGGTGACCGAGACCGAAATCCACCACTCGGTGATCACCATGGACGGCGGCCCGGCTGCGGCCAACCGCTACCGCCTGCGCCTGCACGAGCACTTCCAGGGCCCGATGGGCTTCGGCACCCCGGACGATTCCGAAGCCTGGGAGCGGGTGCAGAAAGGCGCCCGTGCCGGTGAAGACCTGTGGATCATGCTCAACCGCGGCCTGCCCGGTGAGAAGCCCAGCGCAGACGGCCTGGTCTCTGACGTGAGCGCCGAAACCGGCATGCGCGCGGCGTACCAGCAGTGGAAGAAGATGATGACGGCGGAGCGCAAGTGATGGATCTGAACCTACTGAACGAAGTTACCGCCTTCATCTGGCAGGAAGGCGACATGCTCGACCACGGCGAGTACGACACCTGGCTGGGCCAGTGGACCGAAAAAGGCACGTACATCATCCCCATCGACCCGAAGGAGAGCGACCACGAGAACACCCTCAACTACGCCTACGACGACCACCACATGCGTGGCCTGCGGGTACAGCGGCTGATCGGCGGCGAGTCGATTTCCACCAGCCCGCAACCGCGCACCGTGCGCACGATTTCGCGCTTCAGGGTGCTGGGCGACGACGGCGTCAACGTCACCGTGCGCTGCGCGCAGAACGTGCGCGAGTTCCGCAAGGAAAGCCTCAAGCACTACAGCGCCGACCTGACCTACACCCTGGTGCGGGCGGCGGGCGGTTTCAAGATCCACCGCAAGGTGATCAGCCTGATCAACAGTGACGATACCCTCGCCGGTATCGGCTACATCCTCTAGGGCCTCGACCATGAGCGAACAACTGCTCGATGTGATCGTGCAAGCCCGCGAGGTGCAAGGCGGCGACGTGGTGGTGCTGGAGCTCGCCGCAGTCGATGGCCAGGTCCTGCCGCGTTTTGCGGCAGGTGCCCACGTGGACCTGCACCTGGCGCCCGACCTGGTGCGGCAGTATTCGCTGTGCGGCGACCCCGCGCAGGCCAATGTCTACCGCCTTGGCGTGCTCAAGGACACGCAGTCCCGCGGCGGCTCGGTGGCCGTGCACCAGCAGTTGCAGCCCGGCACACCGATGCGCATCAGCGCGCCGCGCAACCTGTTCCCGCTGGCTGGCGATGCCACACGATCGATCCTGCTGGGCGGTGGCATCGGGATCACCCCGATGATCGCCATGGCCCACGCCCTGCATGCCCAAGGCCAGCCGTTCGAACTGCATTACCGTGGCCGCTCGCGCAGCCGCTGCGCCTTCGTCGACGAATTGCTAGCCGCGCCGTTTGCAGCCAGCGTCTTCACCCATTTCAGCGATGAAAGCCCTGAGCAGCAGCTGGACCTGACCCAGGTGCTGGGCCCCGCCACGCCTGGCGTGCACCTGTATACCTGCGGTCCGACGGGCTTCATGGACTGGGTGATCGAAGGCGCACGCCAGCAAGGCTACGACGACACGCACATCCACCACGAGTACTTCCAGGCCGAGGTCGACACCTCGGGCGGCAGCTTCGAGGTGGTCGCCGCACGCAGCGGCAAGACCGTGCAGGTGCAGGAAGGCCAGCCGCTGACCGCTGCCCTGCGCAGCGTCGGGATCAAGGTCGAGGTGTCGTGCGAGCAAGGCGTGTGCGGCACCTGCCTGTGCGACGTGCTCGAAGGCGAACCCGACCACCGTGACCACTACCTGACCGAAGAGGAAAAACTCACCAACGAACAGATCGTACTGTGCTGTTCCCGGGCGCGCGGCAAGCGCCTGGTGCTGGATATCTGAAAAACAAAAACAAAAACAATACGTGACAGACAAGCGGGCGCAAGACCTGCAGCCCTTCTGCCCAGTTGCACGACTGCCCAGGACTTGTACTGATCACACTTCCAGGATTACCCCATGGAACTCAAATGGCCGTTGCGTGCGAAACCGTTTTGCTTGTGTGTGGGCGCCGTATTACCCCTGACGTGCCTGGCCGATGTGGTGGATGACAGCCACCTCTCGCTCAATTTCAGAAACCTTTACCTGAACCGTAATTTCACCAACCCCAGTGCCCCGGTGTCCAAGGTCGGCAACTGGTCGCAGGGCTTCGACCTGCAATTCGAGTCCGGCTACACCGACACCCCGCTGGCAGTGGGCCTCGACCTCAATGGCCAGTACGCCGTGCGCCTGGACTCTACCGGCAACGATGGCTCGTTGCCCTTCAGCAAACACCGCCAACAGGCCGCCGACGACTATAGCCGCGGCGGCGCGACCCTGAAGCTCAAGTACGCCAAGACCAAGGTGTTGATCGGCGACCAGAAGCCCTTCTACCCGGTCGCCTCCAACGACCCCAGCCGCCAGCTCGACACCATCTACCAAGGTGCTGTGATCGAATCACGCGACATCGACAACCTGACCCTGGTCGGCGGGCGCTTCTGGTCCATCGTCACCCGCGAGTCATCCAACCACGAGCGCCTGTACCGCTTTGGCACGCGCGACGACCTGGACAGCGATGGCCTGGACTTCGCCGGCGCCACCTACGCCCTGACCCCAGACCTGCAAGCCAGCTACTTCCATGGCGTGCTCAACGACATCTACAAGCAGGACTACGGCGGCATCAAGCATGCCCTGAAGTTCGCCGACGGCTACCAGTTGAAAACCGACGTGGGTTACTTCAACAACCGTGAAGACGGTGCCGCACGCAGTGGCGCCGTGGACAACCGCGCCTACTTCGGCCTGATCACCCTGGAAAAAAGCGGGCACATGCTGGGGGTGAGCTACCAGCGCATGACCGGCGACACCGTGTTCCCGACATTGAACGGCTACGTGCCACAGCTGTGGCTGCCGAACTGGGCGGGCCTGCCCTTCATTCGCCCGGACGAACGCAGCTGGTCGGTGCGCTATGGCTACAACTTCGCCGCCATGGGCCTGCCCGGGCTCAAGCTGTTCACCCGCTACATCAAAGGCACCGACATCGACCGCGGCCCGGGCCTTGCACGGGATCAGGAGAGCGAGCGCGACATCATGCTCAGCTACGTGGTCCAGAGCGGCCCGCTCAAGGACCTGGCCTTCGACCTGAAAAACATGCGTACCCAGCAAACCTACGGCAACGACTACAACGAGTATCGCCTGATCACTTCCTACACCTGGAAGTTCTGGTGACCGGCCCGCATGGAGATGGCTCATGAGTAACCTGAACACCAGCATCACCCGCGATACCGACCCGCGCACCATGCGCCGCATCGTCATCGCTTCGGTCCTGGGCAATGCCCTGGAATGGTATGACTTCTTCCTTTATGGCACGGCGGCGGCGCTGATTTTCGCCCCGCTGTTCTTCCCCGCCGGCACCGACCCGGTGCTCGGCACCATGGCCTCGTTCGCAGGCTTTGCCGTGGGCTTTTTAGCACGCCCGCTGGGTGGCCTGATCTTCGGCCACATCGGCGACAAGGCCGGGCGCAAGAAGGCCCTGGTGATGACCCTGGCGATCATGGGCGCGGCAACCTTTGCCATGGGCCTGCTGCCAACTTTCGAACAGGTCGGCTACCTCGCCCCCGCCTGCCTGGTGATCCTGCGCGTGCTGCAAGGCGTTGCCTCAGGCGGCGAATGGGGTGGCGGCGTGCTGCTGCTGAGCGAGAACGCGCCCAAGGACCGCGTCGGGTTCTATGCGGCCTGGAGCCAGCTGGGGGTTTCCGGCGGGTTCGTGTTGTCTGCTGCAGCGTTCTACCTGGTGCAGATGCTGCCCGTCGAAGACATGATGAGCTGGGGTTGGCGAGTGCCGTTTCTGGCCAGCATCCTGATCTTTGGCGTGGGGGTGTACATCCGCCGTCGCCTGCCAGAGAGCAAAGCCTTCGTCGAGGAGCAGGCCCAGCCGGACAAGCCCGAGCACATGCCGGCCATGGAAGTGCTGCGCAACCACCCCAAGGCGGTGCTGCAGGCCATGGGTATCCGCATCGCCGAAAACGGCAGTGCCTACCTGTTCCTGGCCTTCACCATCGCCTACGCCAAGTTTACCGGGCTGGATACGCAGCTGGTGCTGGCCAGCGTGATGGTAGCGATGATCGTCGAGGCCGGCACCATCGTGTTCTGGGGTTGGCTGTCGGACATCATTGGCCGGCGGGTGGTGTATGCCATCGGCTCGGTCGGTTTGATGGTGCTGGCGTTCCCGTTCTTCTGGATGCTCGATACCCATTCACCGGTGTGGGTGTACCTGGCGGCGTTGCTGGGCATGGCCTTCTGTCACGGGGCAATGATCGGCACCCAGCCAGCGCTGATGGGTGAGCTGTTCCCGGCCAAGGTGCGCTATTCGGGGCTAGCCATGGGGCACGAGATTGCCTCGATCTTCTCGGGCGGCCTGGCGCCACTGGCGGCAACGGCACTGTTCAGTATTTACAAGGATGCCTGGCCAGTGTCGGTGATGCTCATGGTGATGGGCGCGATCACCACCCTGGCGGTGATTTCCATCAAGCCACAGGCCGCTGCAGAAAATAACTGACCCAGTGGGTAGCCCCTTCGCAGGAGCGGCCTTGGGCTGCGAAGGGGCCATCAGGCTGTCCACATCAGGGCTGTCCAATCAGGAAGTCACGAACATGAATACCCTGACCGAAGCGCAACACCTCAAGCACACCCAAAAACGTTACGTCTACGAATGGTATGTGGTCATCTTGTGCATGGTGGCCTATATCTTCTCGTTCGTTGACCGGCAGATCCTGGCGCTGATGATCGAGCCGATCAAAGCCGACCTGCAACTGAGCGACACCCAGTTCAGCCTGCTGCACGGCCTGGCGTTCTCGCTGTTCTACGCCTTCATGGGCATGCCCATCGCCTACCTGGCCGACCGCTTCTCGCGGCCACGCATCATCGCAGTCGGGGTGATTTTCTGGAGCTTTGCCACCGCCGCCTGCGGCCTGAGCAAGAACTTCACGCAGATGTTCCTCGCCCGTATCGGCGTGGGAGTCGGCGAAGCGGCCTTGTCACCTTCAGCCTACTCGATGTTCAGCGACCTGTTCCCCAAGGAGAAGCTCGGCCGCGCAGTGGGCATCTACTCCATCGGCTCGTTCGTCGGTGGCGGCATCGCCTTTCTGGTTGGTGGCTACGTGATCACCTTGCTCAAGGACGCGCAAACCATCGAGGTGGCCTTCCTTGGCGCCATGAAGGCCTGGCAGCTGGCATTCTTCATCGTCGGCCTGCCTGGTGTGATCGTTGGCCTGCTGATCTGGCTGACCGTGCGCAACCCGCAGCGCAAGGGCGCGCAGCTGGATGCCGACGGTAACGTGCGCAAGGTGAAGCTCACCGATGGCCTGCGCTTCATCGGCCGTCACCGGGCGACCTTCAGCTGCCACTACCTGGGCTTTTCGTTCTACGCCATGGCGCTGTTCTGCATGATGAGCTGGACACCGGCGCTGTACATCCGCAAGTTCGGCATGAGCCCGGAACAGGCCGGCTTCATGCTCGGCACCATCCTGCTGCTGGCCAACACCACCGGCGTGGTATTCGGCGGCTGGCTGACCGACCACCTGGCCAAGCGTGGGCGCAGCGATGCGGCCATGCGCACCGGGGTGATCGGCGCGCTGGGCATGATCGTGCCCGCCGTGCTGTATTCGCAGGTGGATCAGTTGTGGCTGTCGGTGACCTTGCTGGTGCCGGCCATGTTCTTCGCCTCGTTCCCCATGCCAGCGTCCACTGCGGCCATGCAGATCCTCTCGCCGAACCAGGTGCGTGCGCAGGTATCGGCGGTGTTCCTGCTGATCAGCAACCTGCTAGGGCTGGGGTTGGGGACTACGCTGGTGGCGCTGATCACCGACCGCTACTTTGGCGTACCGGCAGCGGTTGGTTCTTCGATGTCGATCGTCAGCTTCGTCGCATCGTTGCTGGCCATCGTGTTGCTGGCCAAAGGCTGCAAGTGCTTCCGGCACAGCATGCAACGTGAGCACCCCGTCGGGGCCTGAGGCTTGGGCCTCAAGCCTTGAAGCGTTGAATACTGCCAGGCGCCTGGCTTGAGTTTTTCAGGGGGGCGAAGATCGAGCGCCGCCCGCGCGGCGCTTCGCGGGGCAAGTCGGACCGCCGCACCGCCGCTCCCACATTTGTTCCGGGCCAGTTATTCCTGAAGCATTGGCGCGCGCCCCTTTTCGCGCCAGCCTCAATATCGCGTCGTACCAACAAGGGGTCGCGCGCCTCTATTACAGGCGAGACTGGCCCGAAACAAATGTGGGAGCGGCGGTGCGGCGGTCCGACTTGCCCCGCGAAGCGCCGCGCGGGCGGCGCTCGATATCCGCCCCACCTCCAAGCCCAAGACAAGCACCTAGCCGCCTTCACCCCATCTGAAGCATTGGCGCGCGCCCCTTTTCGCGCCCGCCTCAATATCGCGTCGTACCAACAAGGGGGTCGCGCGCCTCTATTACAGGCGAGACTGGCCCGAAACAAATGTGGGAGCGGCGGTGCGGCGGTCCGACTTGCCCCGCGAAGCGCCGCGCGGGCGGCGCTCGATATCCGCCCCACCTCCAAGCCCAAGACAAGCACCTAGCCGCCTTCACCCCATCTGCCGACAAGCTAATCGCAGCCCTTCTTCCCCAACATTCCGAAGAACCAAAAAAAGCCCGGGCCCTCCCCGCACGGAAAGGCCCAGGCACAAACGGTAAATCCTGTGAAAACGCGCTTGCTGTGATCACGCAAGCGCACGCATCGCCCTAAGCTCAGCCGTCTTGCAACGCACGCGGGCGATGGCTGCGGGTTTCAGCCTCAGGCGCCTTGGCAGTCTGCAGCTGGAAGTCAAAGGCCAGTTCGGCAAAGCGGTCCCCTTGCACACCGCGATCCCGCGCCGCCGCTGCATCCTCGACAAAGCGCAGATCACCGATCAGCCCGTCACGGGTGGCATAGGCAAAGTCATCCCACAGGTACTGGTCGCCTGCGAAGTTGATCTGCGTGGTCAGGTGACGATGCCCCGGCGCCGAGATGAAGAAGTGCACGTGCGCTGGGCGCTGGCCGTGGCGGCCGAGCAGGTTCAGGCACTCCTGGGTCGGCCCCTGCGGGTCGCAGCCATAGCCGGACGGCACGATGGAACGGGCGCGGTAGCGGCCTTCGGCGTCGGTGATGATGCGCCGGCGCAGGTTGTACTCGGACTGGCTCGAGTCGAAGTACGAATAGGTACCCTGGGTGTTGGCGTGCCACAGGTCAACGGTAGCGCCAGCCAACGGCTTGCCCTCGGTGTCGAAAACTTGGCCCTGGAGGAACATCACCACGCCAGGGTCGGTGCCATCGTCCATGCGTGCTTCGCCTTGGCTAAGCGGTGCACCGGCGACATACAGCGGGCCTTCAATGGTACGCGGGGTGCCACCGGTCAGACCTGCCTCGGCATCTTTGGCATCTTGCAGCAGGTCGATGAAGTGCTCGATACCCAGGCCCGCCGCCAGCAGGCCTGCCTCATTACGCCCGCCAAGGCGGTTGAGGTAGTCGACGGCATGCCAGAACTCATCCTCGTTGACGTCCAGGTCTTCGATCAGACGGGCAGTGTCCTGCAGCACGCGCAGGATGATCTGCTTGAAGCGCGGGTTGCCCTCGGCGTGCCCGAGGCCTGCAGCTCTCTCGAAGAACGACTGGACTTCGGCAGTGTGGGAAATTTTCACGGTCATGTTGCTTACCTCGTATTGTTCTTGTCAGGTAGTCAGGGGCGACTCAGCGGTCGTCGCTGTGGATCGACGAAGGGTGGCGGCACAGGCCGTCCACTTCGATCTCCATGTACGGGAACAGCGGCAGTTGCATCAGGGTGTCGTGCAGGGCCTCGACGCTTTCCACATCGAACACGCTGTAGTTGGCGTAGTGCCCGGCAATGCGCCACAGGTGGCGCCAGGTGCCTTCGCGCTGCAGCCGCTGGGCCAGTTCCTTTTCATCGGCCTTGAGCTTGGTGGCCTTGGCCGGGTCCATGTCGACCGGCAGTTTCACGGTCATCTTCACGTGGAACAGCATGCGGATTCTCCTTAAGACGTTGAATGTACAGTTCAGCGGCGGGCGAAGCGCGCCAGGCGCTGCTCGTCCAAAGTCAGGCCAAGGCCTGGTGTGCGTGGAATGTGCAGTTGGAAGTCGTGGTACTGCGGCGGCTCGTTGACGATCTCTTCGGTCAGCAGCAGCGGCCCGAACAGCTCGGTGCCCCAGGTCAGCTGGCGCAAGGTCAGGAACGCGTGGGCCGAGGCCAGCGTACCGATCGAGCCTTCGAGCATGGTCCCGCCGTACAGGGCGATACCGGCCGCTTCGGCGATCTGCGCCGTGCGCAGTACCGCACGCGGGCCGCCGTTCTTGGCGATTTTCAGGGCGAAGATGCTGGCCGCGCCGTCGGCGGCCAGGCTGAAGGCGTCCTCGACGCTTTCGATCGATTCGTCAGCCATGATCGGCGCCGGGCTGCGCTGGTTGAGGCGCACCTGGCCGCCACGGTTGATCCGCGAAATCGGCTGTTCGATCAGGTCGATACCGTTGTCGCCGAGCACCTGGCAGGCGCGCAGCGCCTGGGACTCGTCCCAGTACTGGTTGACGTCGACCCGCACGCTGGCGCTGTCGCCCAGTTCGCGCTTGATCGCCACCACGTGCTTGAGGTCCTGGTCCACCGGGTTGGCGCCGATCTTCAGTTTGAACACGCGGTGGCGACGGATCTCAAGCATGTGCTGAGCTTCGGCGATATCGCGGGCGGTATCGCCGCTGGCCAGGGTCCAGGCCACTTCCAGGCTGTCGCGCACTCGGCCGCCCAGCAGCTCGCTGACCGGCAGGCCCAGGCGCTTGCCCTGGGCATCGAGCAAGGCGCTTTCGAGACCCGACTTGGCAAACGTGTTGCCCTTGGCCAGCTTGTCCAGCTTGAGCATGGCGGCGTTGATGTTGTCTGCCGGCAGGCCGATCAGCGCCGGCGCCAGGTGCGCGTCGATGTTGGCCTTGATGCCCTCGGGGCTTTCGTAACCGTAGGCCAGGCCACCGATGGTGGTGGCCTCGCCGATACCTTCGACGCCGTCGCTGCAGCGCACGCGCAATACCACCAGGGTTTGCTGCTGCATGGTGTGCATGGCCAGCTTGTGCGGGCGAATGGTCGGCAGGTCGACGATAATGGCGTCTATACGTTCAATCAGGGTGTTTGTCATTGTTGCCAGGTCCCGTCAGATCGGACCGCAGATGGCAGACCCGATAGTTGCACTTACTTGATTGTTCAAGCATTGCGCGAGACCCTGATACCCGTCCAATATCAAATGAATCTCCCACCATACCCTGGAGGTCTGATGGAACTGCGCCACCTTCGTTACTTCAAGGTGCTGGCCGAAACGCTGAACTTCACCCGTGCCGCCGAGCTGCTGCATATCGCCCAGCCGCCGCTGAGCCGGCAGATCAGCCAGCTTGAAGAGCAGCTCGGCACGCTGCTGGTGCTGCGTGAGCGCCCGCTGCGCCTGACCGAAGCCGGGCGGTTCTTTTATGAACAGACCTGCACCCTGCTCCAGCAACTGGAGAACATCAGCGACAACACTCGCCGCATCGGCCAGGGGCAACGCCAGTGGCTGGGCATCGGCTTTGCCCCCTCGACCTTGTACACCGTGCTGCCAGAGCTGATCCGCGAGCTGCGCCAGGACAGCGAGCTGGAACTGGGGTTGAGCGAGATGACCACGCTGCAGCAGGTCGAGGCACTCAAGAGCGGCCGCATCGACATCGCCTTCGGCCGTATTCGTATCGATGACCCGGCCATCCTCCAGCAGGTACTGTGCGAAGACCCGCTGGTCGCAGTATTACCCAAAGGCCATCCGCTGGCGGGCACCCCGCTGACCCTCGCCCAGTTGGCAAAGGAGCCGTTCATCCTCTACCCGGCCAACCCCAGGCCCAGCTATGCCGACCATGTGCTGGCCCTGTTTGCCCACCACGGCATGACCCTGAAGATCAGCCAGTGGGCCAACGAGCTGCAAACGGCCATCGGCCTGGTGGCGGTCGGGCTCGGCGTAACGCTGGTACCGGCTTCGGTGCAACAGCAGCACCGCACCGATATCGCGTATGTCGGCTTGCTGGACACCAGTGCCGTCAGCCCGATAATTCTCAGCCGCCGCAAGGGCGATGTGAGCCCCATCGTGCAGCGGTGCCTGGCGTTGATCGCTCAACAAGCGACCTGACCTGCCCTCCCCCGTATACCCATCGGTATATGGATGTTCCCGTTGAACTGTTTCATGCTCCGACACGCGATCGCAAAACGCCGAGGCATCACACACATTCAATAAAAACCAATGCTGCGCCGGCAACCGGCGCGGCGCGGAGTCGAACATGACGGGACGTCTCAAGGGCAAGGTCGCGCTGATTACAGGCGGCGCGGGTGGGTGCGGCTTGGCCGCATCGCAACTGTTCGCGGCAGAGGGGGCGCGGGTCGGTATCGTCGACTTGCCGGGCAGCAAAGGCGCCGAGGTGGCACGGCAGTTGCGCGAAGCCGGCCATGATGTGGTGTTCGCCCCCGCCGATGTGTCCGACGCGCAACAGGTCAAGTCTGCCGTCGCGGCCGTGGAACAGGCGTTCGGGCCCATCACCGTATTGATGAACCACGCCGGCATTCTGGCCGCTGTGCCCTTCCTGGAAACCAGCGAAGAAGAGTGGGACCGGATCATGGCCGTGAACGTGAAAAGCATGTTCCTGGTCACCAAGGCGGTGTTGCCGGGCATGCTCTCGGCGGGCGGCGGCAGCATCGTCTGCACCTCGTCGATCTCGGCGGTGGTGGGCACGCCGATGGAGGTGTTGTATTGCACCAGCAAAGGCGCCACGCACATGTTCGCCAGGGCCATCGCCGTGGAATTCCGCGACCGCGGCATCCGCGCCAACGCGATCTGCCCGGGCTTTATCGCCACCGCCCATGGCCTGCGCGAAATCGACATGCTGCGCAAGCACGGCGTGGATGTCAGCGAACACGCCATCGCCGCCGCCCAGGGTCGCTTGTGCCAACCTTCGGAAGTGGCCACTGCGGCCTTGTTCCTGGCCAGCGACGACGCCAGTTTCGTCAACGGCGCCCACTTGTTTGCCGACAACGGCTACACCGCCATCTGATCACAACAATAATTGGCAGGAGACCAACGTGACCACCTCATCGAACAACATGCACATCAACGAGTTCGGGCTTGATCAGGCGCACTGGCGCAACTGGGCGGGCAACCAGTCGTGTATCCGCGCGGCACGTGGCGCCCCCGCCAGCGAAGACGAACTGTGCTCGATGGTCAGCCAGGCAAGCGCCAATGGCATGAACGTGCGCGTGGCGGGTTCCGGGCATTCGTTCACCCCGGTGGCGCTAACCAACGGCCTGCACCTGTCGCTGGGCAACATGAGCGGTGTGCGCCACATTGACCACGAGAAAAAACGCGTCACCGCGGCGGCCGGGACAACCATCAACGCCTTCGGCAAGGCGCTGCGGGCTGCGGGGCTGTCCATGGTCAACCAAGGCGACATCGACAGCCAGTCGATCGCCGGCGCCCTGACCACAGGCACCCACGGCACCGGCCTGACCCTGGGCAACCTGGCATCCTCCATCGTCGGCTTGAAGCTGGTTCAACCCAACGGCGAGATCATCGTGGTGGACGAAAGCACCCCCGACCTGCTCCAGGCTGGCCGGGTTTCGCTGGGGGTGTTGGGTATCGTTTCAGAGCTGACCTTGCAGGTGACCGACAGCTTCAACCTGCACGAGCGTATCTGGCGAGAAGATTTCGAAAGCGTGATGGACAAGCACGACGAATTGGCGCGCACGCACCGCCATTTCAGCTTCTTCTGGTGCCCCTACGAGCAGAGCCGGCACTGCTACTGCCTGCCCGACACGGCGGCGACCTCCACCAGCGGGCGTACCACCGACGTCTGTGAGGTGAAAGTCATGGACATCACCGACCGCCCGGCCTGGGAAAGTGAATTCGAGAAAGTGGCCTACAGTTCGGACGTCTACCCGATCGAGTACCTGCCCAACTTCCATGAACTGGAATATGCCGTGCCCCTCAGGCACAGCAAGGAAGCCTTGCGGGCGGTACGCACGCTGATGCTCAAGGACTTCCCCGAGGCGATCTACCCCATCGAGTACCGTTTCACTGCAGGCGACGGTGCCTGGATGAGCCCGTTCTTCGAGCAGGACAGTGTGACCATTTCGGTGTCCGGCCAGCCAGGCACCGACTACTGGGACTACTTGCGTGCGGTCGACCGGATCCTGCGTTCATACGGCGCCCGCCCACACTGGGGCAAGCTGCACTTCCTGACCGGCGACGACGTCAGCGCGATCTACCCCCGTGCCCAGGACTTTCGCAACCTGCGCCGCCAGCTCGACCCCCAGGGCGTGTACCTGAGCGAGCACCTGAGCCCGCTGTTCAAGTAGGCCGCAATGGCTTGGCACAACGCCCGGGGCTGCACCTCGGGCGTTGTGCTTTCCAGGCGTTCAGGCTTTGGCCAGGTAGTCGATGAACAGGCGAAACAGTTCGGCGTTGGTAGAAATTTCAAGCCGCTGGTAGATGTTGTGCTTGTGCACCTTCACGGTGCCATCGGAGATGTTCAGTTGCCTAGCAATCGACGCATTGCTGTGGCCCTGCAACAGCAACTTGGCGATATAGCGCTGGGTTTCGGTCAACTGGCCCTGCAAGATCTCGACGAACGCATCCTCCAGCACCACGCGCTCGGCAGGCGCATCGCGCAGGTAATCGGCATACCTGCGCCGACAATGCTGGCCGAGTACCGAGGCCAGCACAGGCGCCATGGCCGCCAGCATCTGCATGTCTTCTTCGCTGAAGCTGCCACTGCTGAGGTTGCGCATCAGCGAGTAGACAATGGCCACCTGGGGGCGCAGTGCAATAATGAACCCCACCTCCTCCACCGAGGTGCCGTAGTCGGACGATACACAAGGGTGGATGTCCTTGGAGATGGAGAAGCCCGATGAGAAGAAGCTGTCGGGTGCCAGTTCGCTCATGCGCCAGAGCCCGGCCGGGTGCTCGTTGACGCAGGCGACATAGAACGGGTCGAGCAGATAACCGCCCCGCACGTAGGCGTTCAGGGTGCGCTCGGACACCGATTCGTTGTAGCCGTTATGCACCAGGATCGCTTTGTGGTTGAACTGGAACAGGTAACCACAGCTCATCTCGAACGCCAGTTTCTCTCGCAACAGCGCATCGATAGCAGTGCCCAAATGGTCCGTGCCGATTGCATCGATAACCGCCGCCAGCCTGTTCGCTTCTTCCAATGTCATTGTTCACCCCGCTCTTGTGCACAGAAGCCCCCGGGCAACTTACCGCCCTGAACCGCAAAAAGCACAAAATCCGGGGCGCGTTGGGCGCTCCGGATCATGTCGATGACGTTTTTTGCTCAGGACGGCTCGGCTGCCACCTTGAAGGCGCTGGCGGCCTCGTCCTGGCGCCCCATCTCCACGGCCTTGGGCACGGCCAGCCAACTGGCCAGCAACATGGCCATCAGGCCACCGCTGAGCTTGCCGATGATCAGCGGCAAGATCAGCGAAGGCTGGAAGTTGGCGGAGAACGCCATGTGGTCGCCGAACGTGAAGGCGGCGCACACCGAGAAGGCGATCACCAACACTTTGTCTTTGGGCGGCATCTCGCTGACCAGCCTGAACATGGCCAGTATGTTGGCCGAGGCGGCCAGCACCCCGGCCGCACCGACACCGGACATGCCAAAGCGCGAGGCGACCCGTTCGATGGGCTTGGCCAGAAAGCGTTTGAGCAGGTGCACCATCGGGAACGCCCCACACAGCATCAGGCCTATGTACCCGGCAATTTCCAGGGCACGGAACTGGTCGTCGGCATCGGCAATGATGGGGGCGAAGCCCCAGCTACCGAACACAGCGCTGAAGAAGCCGGTGAAGTACTGCACGATGGAGGCCACCAGCACCAGCACCACCGCGATGTACATGAACTGGCCGAGCTTGAGGAACAGGTACACCATCAGCGTCGGGAAGTAGCGCAGCGCCGCCGCCAGCGCGATGCAGAACAGAATCAACGGCATCAGGTTGCGCACCAGCATTGGCCAGGTGAAGTGCAGCGCCTGGGTGGCCGCGCCGGTGGTTGCGATGTCCGGGCGAACCTCCAGGCCGAGCAGTTGCATGGTCATGGCGATCACCATGATGCTGACGGGAATGGTCAACAGGCCGGCCATGATCCCTAAGGCCATGTACTTGTGGTCGACCTTGCGCAGCATGGCCAGCCCCACCGGGATCACGAAAATGATCGTTGCGCCGCACTGAAAGCCGGTAATCAGCCCCAGGATCCAGCCCTCGGGGCTTTGCGCCAGGGCCTTGGCCAACTGATAGCCGCCCATGTCCGAGGCGATGAAGATCGGCCCGGCAATCCCGGGGTCGGCGCCGATAGCCTGGAACAGCGGTGCGATGAACTGGCCGATGCCCGCGGAAATGTACGGGATCGCCGCCATGATGCCGGCCACAGGGATGAAGATGGGGCCGATGCTGTGCAGGCCGGCGATGAACTCCTGGCCCAGCTCACCTTCCGGGTTGTAGATGGATGCCACAGCACCCAGTACCGCGCACACCATGATGACGTAGATGACATAGGTGCCGATGCTTTCCATTTGCCGCCTCATTCTTGTAAGAGTTGTTGGATTGGCAGGACTGAATGTCACGGGGGGCGTAGTTGTTTTTATCGCGCATGCAAGGTGCGCCCCGTCGAGGGTTAAGCTATTCGGCAGGCAGCGGGCTGTCCATATACCGGGAGGTATAGGCAGTGCTCAGACCCGGATGCTGCGATCACCTTGGACAGCGGTTAAGAAGTACCACTGACAATCATTTGCCCATCGCTCGTGCTGCACGAGCGCCTGAGGCGAAATCTGCTTTCGATAGCTGGGATGCGATGACGCGTACGCCAATTTTTCAGGGGTACATCTGAAGCACCACACTAGGCTCTGTACGAAAAGTTTTGTGGGAGCGGGCTTGCCCCGCGATGGCGTGCGAAGCGCTCCTGTACCTGATATCAAATAGTGTCAAAGACGCCGCGAATTCAGGCTTTGCTGCCGCGTTGCGGCAGATCGCGGGGCAAGCCCGCTCCCACGGCGATGGATGACCATACTTTTCGTACAAAATCTAGGCATGTTGTTGTTGACTGATGTCCTCCCAGATGGCATCGAACATGACACATCGCTTGGTAATTGCCTCATACCCCGTTTGAACTGCAAGGCCTTTGCTTCAGGACTTTGTCGCGTCAAACGCTCTAGAATCCCCAGCAGGGTAATGGCATGTCCCTCGTCCTCTTCGATGTGCAAGCGAAAAAACTCCAGACCGTCTTCATGCACCTCTAATTTTTTCAGCGCCGTGAGGATCGGTTTATAAATCAGCGGCACGATAGCTTCAGCGCCAAGACAAAGCGCCGCGATGCCCACAACCGGATTTTCGTTGCGGCAAAACGTCATGATGGATTGGGTAAAATCCAGCGTCTGGGGCAAAGGTGGTGCCGCCATGGCATAAGTGCCCAGTCGCTGGAGCGAGCGTTGAAACAAGTCTGCATGCGTCACCTTGTCGTCATCATCAACACCCATTTCCTCCTGCATATTCTCCATTAACAGCTGGATGTCGCCGAGGGATTCAAGGTGGCTGATGATCGAGCAGATGAAGCGGGTAAAATTTCGAGCGTAGTAGTGGTGCTGCACCAAAAAGAAACGCATGGCACTCAAGGAAACACGGCCATCGGCCATTGCGATCAATAGCTCATGGCTCACCAATCTGTTCAATGCTTCGGCGCTCAGCCATTTGTCCCATACCGAGCCGCCGGTGATCGCCTGAATGATCTCGACTCTATTTCCGCTCTGCGGTTCAATGCCATTCTTCAATTTTGAGTTCCCTTCATCTTGCTTAAGAATTAAACGAGCAAAACCATCCATCCCAAAGGATGCGCTGCAAGCCGCTCACTATTTAGCGTTTACCACGACGAAGAACATAACGATCCGATTGGGTTAGCCAGTAAGCGCACAAAGAGGCGAAGACAATGCACATCCCCCCTGATGTGAGAATCAGACCACTGCTGGAAAAATGGAGTAGTAACCATCCACTGAGCACGCTCGCGGGTGGAATTGCGAGATAGGCAATAAGCCGTGTAACACCGACCGTTCGCCCCAGAATCGCCTGCGGCACCAACTGCTGGCGATACGTGAAAAACGCAATGACCACAACCGATTGACAGCAGGTAGACAGCGCCCAGAGCGCCGACAGTGTCCAAGGTTCGCTGGCCAGCGCTGCGCTCAACGTGAAAAGCCCTGCCAGCAAGCAACTGCGTCGGATGAGAACGCCAGTCGCATAGCGTTTTACCAAACTTGCGCCTGCCACTGATCCGGCGACCGCACCTGCGCCAACAAGCCCGTAGTAATAGCCCACGTCACTCAACGGTACCGCGAGGAGCGAGGTGTAAACGTAGATAAGGCTGGCACCGACCAGGGCAAAACCGAAGTTACAGAAAAAGAACAGCAAAACGAACGAACACAGCTCTCGATGGCGAATGACATAAAGCAGACCTGCTTTGATTTCAGTGAAGACATGCGTCGTAGCGGGATGAGGTTTATCCTGCTCTTTCAGCCAATAACAAAGCGGCAAGGAAAGCGTAAACCCCACGATACCGCCTAGTAGAATCTGCTCTTTAGAGCTGAAGACCAACAGGGCTGAAACACCCATCGGCGCAACGATGCGAATTGTGTTGTCACTGGCATTGACGATCGCATTAAAGCGATAGAGTTTCTCTTTCTCGATCAGCGCAGGTGCGATGCTCTGAAATACCGGATGATGGGTTGCGCCGACGCTCGCCAACATAAAACTCAGCAATAACAACAGGGGGCTCAACGTGGCGCCGCCCCCTGTGCCTACGACGGCATAAATCAGGCAGCCGATGACGATATTGGTCAGATCACCGCCAATCAAGAGTCTTCGCTTGCTATAGCGATCGCTCCATACACCGGCAAACGGCGTAACCAGTATGTAGGGTGCCATTGCTGCGAAAAATGCTAGCGAGGTCCAGACTGGGGAGCCTGTCTGCTCATAGATGTAAAGCGGAATGAGAAATGCAATAGCCCATGAGCAGACGGACGTGATGGCATAGGACGCCAGCAGCTTGAACATCTAGACTGTCTCCGCCTGCACGGTCGACTGCTGCGACCTGGCAAGATGGCCACACACCGTACAGGTCGGGTTCAACTGCCAGACTTCGGCAATGCCCACATCCAGATCATCGAACGTGAATTCCTTGAGCTTGTTGGTTAACTGGGGTGGCTGGCAACCGGTGAGGATTTTGACCGTTTCGCTCACCATCATGCCCGCGGTGACAGCCACGAGGGTGACCAAGGCCGGGCCGGGATGCTGGTAGGTTATGTCGTGCTGCTTGGCCATGTTCGAGATGCTGTTCACCAGACTGCTTTTATTGCGTGCCGAAGTAAGCCAACAAGCACCGCAGCCAGAAATGCCGGGCACCACAGAGTAGAAAACCGAACGCCGGACATCCAGCCCGCCTGAGATAAAGGGCACGCCTTGTTCAACGCACGCTTCATTCAGCCAGTCGGCCATGTAGTTCGCGGGTTTATCGGCGACGCAAATAACAATATCGTGGCCCCTCACGACGTTGGCCACATCACGTGTAGATTCGAGTCGACGTTCGTGGGTGGTGATATCGAGATGGCTATTGAATTCGAGCAGCCGACGCTTGGCAGTGACGACCTTTGACATCCCTATGTCAGTCTCCTTATAGAGAATTTGCCGATTGAGATTGCTCAACTCAATCGTGTCAAAATCAAGGATGGTCAGTTGATGCACGCCCAGCGCCACCAGGTCGAACAGGATATGGGTGCCAAGACCACCACAGCCGAGTACGCAAACCTTGGCCGCGCGCAATTTCTCCTGAGGCATAAACTTGTTCTCAGTCACAGCCGACATCGACCCGAAAAAGTCGATATTGCGGGAGAACCGCATTCGATCATGATCTGAGAGTGAAGTAATTTCAAACGCATCCGGGCTCTCGACCAGTCGATACTTGATCAAGTCTTGCACCACCGCTCGAATATCGCCCTGACTGACTGCGGGAAAACGATCAGCCACTTGGGTAATCAAGGCCTCAACGGATACACTGCCATTCAATGCAGTGGCCAATTCCCAGATAGCACCATGGGGGTCGGGAATTTTCGCGTATTGCCCATTGAACCTCAGAACAACCTGACCTTCGAGCTTGAACGGAATAATTGTCGGCTTCAGGCAAAGTTTCATGTTCCTGCCTCACACTCATCAAATAAACATTGTGGGCGCCAGGACCCGAAGGCCCTGGCTTTCGTTGGTCAACTCAGCCGATCTGAGAGTCGCCAGCAGAAGAGGCTTTTTCGAAAGTCATAATGATTCTCCTCGAACAGTTAATAGGCCAGTGATCAAAGTCCTTTCGCTCACCGGATGAGAGTGCACACACAAAAAAACTAGAGTGAATCTCCAGACTCTGCGCGCCCATCTTGTTTCTGCATGTTACTCAAGACAATCACCCGTAACTTTGCCACCACCAACATGCAAAACTGCCTACAAAATTCAAGGAAAGATACGTAGGAAAACTCCTATTTATACAGCAGTAATAACAAAGCCATTAATCGCCTTAACACTACAGAACTGCACGCTTTTCTTTGCAGAAGAGGATCGATTATTCGATTGAGCATTATTGCGACACCCACAAAGAGAGCCCTGAGCTTCGCACTAGGCCTGACGACGGCGATAGGCCACAAGCAGAAAGACAAACCACAACGGCATCACGCACAACGCCATCCGCGTGTCCGGCTCAAGGGCCAGCAGCACCAGCACGAAGCCGAGGAACCCCAGCGTCGTGATGGCCATGGGCACCCCGCCCGGCACCTTGAACACCGACGCCTGGTGCGCGGCGGGGTTGTGCTTGCGGTAGGCAAGGTACGCGGCAAGGATCATCGACCAGGTAAAGATCACCAGGATCGCCGAGATGGTCGAGATCAGCGTGAACACCGTCATCACCTCAGGGATGATGAACAGCAGGGCCAACCCGGTCAGCATGCACACCCCGGAGAACAGCAGGCTGTGCACCGGCACGCTGAGTACCGAGAGCTTGGCAAAGATGGCGGGTGCGTTACGCCGCTCGGCGAGGCCGAAGAGCATCCGGCACCCCGAGTAAACACCACTGTTGGCAGAGGACGCCGCCGATGTCAGCACCACGAAATTGAGCATGCCGGCAGCGGCGGGAAAGCCGGCAAGCAGGAACAGTTCGACGAATGGGCTGCGGTTGGCCGGCACTTGTGCCCACGAAACCACGCTGATGATGCACACCAGCGCCAGGATGTAGAACAGCAGGATGCGCAAAGGAATGGTGTTGATGGCCTTGGGCAGCGAGCGGTGCGGGTTTTTCGCCTCGGCTGCCGTGGTACCGATCAGCTCGGTACCAGCGAAGGAAAACACGGCGATCTGGAACCCGGCAAAAAAGCCGCTGATGCCATGGGGCAGCACCGCGCCTGGCGCCACCACGTTGGAGAGCGAGGCGACCACACCATTGGGCGACACATAGGACGTGGCGATCATCACTGCCGCAGTGATGATCAGCATGACGATGGCCACGATCTTGATGATCCCGAACCAGAACTCCACTTCGCCGAAAATCCGCACCGCCAGCATGTTCAGCCCGAGCAGCACGAACAACGTGAAGAACGCCGGTATCCAGGCGGGCACATCGGCATACCAGTACTGGAAGAACCCCGCCACGACCACCACGTCACCGACCACCGCCACGCTCCAGCTCAGCCAATAGGACCAGCTCAGCACGAAGCCGGCGCGCGGGCCCAGGTAATGGGCGACGATGTCGGCGAAGGATTTGAAGCGCAGGTCAGACAGCAGCAACTCCCCCATGGCACGCATGACGAAAAACACGAAGAAACCGAGGATCGCGTAGACCAGCAAAATGGAGGTGCCGGACAACGCAATGACCTTGCCCGAGCCCATGAACAGGCCGGTGCCGATGGCGCCACCGATTGAGATCAGCTGTATATGCCGGTTTTCCAGCGTGCGTTTCAGGTGCCCGTCTTGGGCTAAATCTGTGGGATTGCTTTGATCAAGGCTTGCGGGCATGTCTTGCATGAGCGACCTCTTTTTATTGTTGGAATCATGGCCATCGAACAAGGCCCGCACAGGGCCTTGTCACGGTGCGTTCAAGGCGTGCGATCAAGCCGCGCCTTCGAAGCCTTGCAAGGTGTTGACGGCATTGATGCCGATTTCGTCGACCATGTAGCCGCCCTCCATCACGAACAGCGTCGGGATGCCTGCGCGGGCAATCTCGGCGCCCAAGCGCAGGAAGTCTTCGCTGGTGAGCTTGAAGTGACTGATCGGGTCGTCCTCGAAGGTATCGACGCCGAGCGACACGATGAGAAAGTCCGGCGTGTGCGCGACAACGCGCTTGAGCGCGTCCTGCAAGGCCTGTTGGTACTGCGCCCAGACGGTGCCCTTGCCCAGCGGGTAGTTGGCCGTGAAGCCCTCGCCCGCCCCCGCCCCCTGCTCGTGGGCATAGCCGGAGAAGTACGGGTAGGACACATGCGGGTCACCGTGGATCGAGGCGAAAAACACGTCGGGGCGGTCGTAGAAGATGTTCTGCGTGCCGTTGCCGTGGTGAAAATCTACGTCCAGCACGGCCACGCGCCGTGCGCCCTGGCTCAGGCAGCGTTCGGCGGCAATCGCGGCATTGTTGAGGTAGCAGTAACCGCCCATGTACTCGCGGGCCGCATGGTGCCCAGGTGGGCGGCACAAGGCGAAGGCGCTGGATGCACCGTCGATGACGCGCTGCATGCCGGTCAAGGCCACGTTGGCGCTGCTGCGCACGGCTTCCCAGGTGCCGCCGGTGATCGGCGCGCCGGCGTCCATGGCGTAGAAGCCCAGCTTGCCATCGATGAAGCCCGGCTCACGGTCAATGGCCAGGTCGCGCACCGGCCATACCAGCGGCAGCGCATCATGGGTCTTGCCGGTGGCGGTCCATTCTGCCCAGGCCTTTTCCAGAAAGCTTACATAGCGCTCGCTGTGCGCCGCGACATAGCAGGCACGCTCGAACGCCTGCTCGGCGATGACATCGCCCAGGCCCGTGGATTGCACCCGCGCCAGCACGGTGTCGGCACGCTGGGGGTTCTCGAAGGACGGCGTGATGGCCCCGTCCTTGAGCTCGGAGCCATGGTGCAAGCGGTGTTTGTTGCTAAAGACTGTCAGCACGCGAATGTCCTTTTTCAAGGTGTTATCGGATAACCAATTTTCGCGACAGACCGGTGAAAATGCTTTGCTTTATGCTCAGCCAAACCGGATGCTTCAGCAAAACATCCACCCGGTAGCGCCCTAATGAGCAAAGCTTTTGCTTACGAAGAACTCGACGAAGTAGACCGCGAACTGCTGCGCCTGCTGCAGGAGGACGGCACCTTGTCCAGCGCCGCCCTGGGCGAGCGCCTGTCGATGACCGTGACGCCCTGCTGGCGCAGGCGCAAACGCCTGGAGGAGCTGGGCCTGATCAAGGACTACCAGGCCAACCTGGACCGCAAGAAACTGGGTTACGACGTCATGGCCTTTGCCCAGGTGCGCTTCGGCAACCATTCGGCCGAAGCGCCTGATGACTTCGAGCAAGTCATTCTGAAGCTGCCGCAGGTCTTGTCCTGCCACAAGGTCACGGGTGAGGCGGATTATGTGCTGACGGTGCTGGCGACAGACCTGGAGAGCTATGGCCGTTTCGTCGAAGACGTGTTGCGTCGGCAACCTGGTATTGCTTCGATCCAGTCGAGCCTGGCCTTGCGCGAAATCAAGGCGGTTAGCCGGATACCGGTGAGGTAGCCGCATAGAAACAACCACCCCACCCTGTGGGAGCGGGCTTGCCCGCGAACACCGGCGAAGCCTGTGCCATACACCGAGTCGCCATCTTCGCGGGCAAGCCCGCTCCCACAGAAATGTCGCTACCTTTAAAGCCAAACTCAATCCGGCAAGCTGTACCGCTCGGCAAAATACTGCCGAAAGAAATCCACCGCCACCCGCACCTTGGCCGAGCTTGCCAGCGGCGAGGTGTAAACGGCCCAGATATCCGCAGGCTGGTGATAGTCACTCAGTACCTGAACCAGGCGCCCATCCTGCAGGCTGTCGTGCACATCCCACCAGGAGCGCAGCAATATCCCACGCCCGTCCAGGCACCACTGGTGGGCCACCTCGCCGTGGTTGCTCGATAAACCCCCGGTCACCCGCACGCTCTCTTCGCCATCAGGGCCTTCGAGCTGCCAGACCCCAAACGGGTGGTCGCGCTCCTTGATTACCAAACAGTCATGGCTGCCCAGGTCGGCTAGCACTTTCGGCATGCCATGCCGCGCCACATAGCTGGGCGCGGCACAGAGCACCCGGCGGTTTTTGGCTAGAAGCTTGGCGATCAGGTTGGGCGCGATGGTATTGCCCACGCGAATGTCCAAATCGACCCCCTCCTCGATCAGGTCCACCAGGCGGTCGTGCACATCCAGCCGGATATCCAGGCGCGGGTAACGCTCAGCCAGCTCCGACAAGGCCGGGGCTACGAACCGCCGCCCCAGGCCCAGGCTGCTGGCGATGCGCAGCTGGCCTGCCGGCTCGCGGTGCTGGGCACTGATGTCATCGCCCATGCGCTGCACCGCGTCGAAGATTTGCAGCGCCCATTGGTACACCCGCTCGCCCTCCTCGCTGACCGTCACCCGCCGAGTGGTGCGGTGCAACAAGCGCACTTCAAGGGTTTGCTCAAGCATACGAATGCGTTTGCTGATGTACGCCGCCGACATGCCCAGCTCGTCGGCCACGGCGGCAAAGCTGGCGCGCTTGGCCACCTGAAGAAAGATATTGAGGTCGTCGAGGTTGGGCAGATTATTCACGCTTCGTGTTCCAAGAATCCATGAAAGGCTGGATTATCTCCGATTGAAGGCCTTATAGCATGGCTCGCACCTGTTCCCTAGACAACGAGTGCGCCCCATGACCAAAACATTCAGAATCGCAGCCATCCCCGGTGACGGCATCGGCATCGAAGTACTCCCCGAAGGTATCCGCGTAGTCGAGGCTGCCGCTCGCAAGCACGGCCTGGACATCAGCTTCGAATTCTTCGAGTGGGCCAGCTGCGATTACTACCTGGCCCACGGCAAGATGATGCCGGACGACTGGTTCGAGCAGCTCAAAGACTTCGACGCCCTGTACTTCGGCGCGGTCGGCTGGCCCGACAAGGTCCCGGACCACATCTCGCTGTGGGGTTCGCTGCTCAAGTTCCGCCGCGATTTCGACCAGTACGTGAACATTCGCCCGGTGCGCCTGTTCCCAGGCGTGCCCTGCCCGCTGGCCGGCCGCGAGCCAGGCGACATCGACTTTGTGGTGATCCGCGAGAATACCGAAGGCGAATACTCGTCCCTAGGCGGGCGCATGTTCGAAGGCACCGAGAACGAGTTCGTGCTGCAGGAGTCGGTGTTCACCCGTCGTGGCGTTGACCGCATTCTCAAATACGCCTTCGACGTGGCGCAAACCCGCGAGCGCAAGCACGTTACCTCGGCCACCAAGTCCAACGGCATGGCCGTGAGCATGCCGTACTGGGACGAACGCACGGCGGCCATGGCTGCCAATTATCCGGAAATCAGCTGGGACAAGCAGCACATTGATATCCTCTGCGCCCGCTTCGTGCTGCAACCGGACCGCTTCGACGTGGTTGTGGCCTCGAACCTGTTCGGCGACATCCTCTCCGACCTTGGCCCGGCCTGCGCGGGCACCATCGGCATCGCCCCTTCGGCCAACCTCAACCCCGAGCGCAAGTTCCCGTCCTTGTTCGAACCGGTACACGGCTCGGCGCCGGACATCTTTGGCAAGAACATCGCCAACCCGATCGCGATGATCTGGTCCGGTGCGCTGATGCTTGAGTTCCTCGGCAACGACGGTGCCGACCCGCGCTACCGCGCCGCCCACGATGACATCCTCAAGGCCATCGAGCAGGTGATTGCCGCGGGCGACACCACCCGCGACATGGGCGGGCAAAAGTCCACCCAGGACGTAGGCCGGGCTATCACAGCGCTGATCGAAGCCTGACGACGCAGGGCCGATTATCAGAAGTGTCTGACAACCGGCCCTCTCCCTCTTGCGAGCGGCGTGGATTAGATGCAAAATCTGTTAACCATTAGATGTACGTTAACTTTTAGTTAACAGCCAAGGAAGGAGTGGTACGCAACACCCCGGATGCCTGCCGGGTATAAAAAGTACGCCAACGTCCAGGAGACGATGATGTCGCACAAGAATAAAAAGATTGATGTGTTCCTGATAACCATGAGCCTGATCGCCGTGCTGCTTACGGTGATTGGCCTGGCCATGTTCCCCGCCGAAGCCGAGCACGCTGCCAACCAGTTGTTCGAACTGTCCACCCGTACCTTTGGCACCAGTGTCCAGGTGCTGGTGTTCGGCAGCACCCTGGCCGTGCTGTACCTGGCCTTCAGCAAGTACGGCAATATCCGCCTGGGCAGTGGTAAACCCGAGTACGCCACCGCGACCTGGGTGTTCATGTTCATCTGCGCTGGCATGGGGTCTTCGACCCTTTACTGGGGTGTGATGGAATGGGCCTACTACTACCAGACCCCTGGCCTGAACATCGCTGCAGCCACCCCCAAGGCGCTCGAATACAGCATTGGGTATTCGTTCTTCCATTGGGGCGTCAGCGCCTGGTCGATCTACGCCTTGGCCTCCCTGGCCATGGCCTACCACTTCCACGTGCGCAAGAAAAGCGGCCTGAACCTGGCCTCGATCGTCGAAGCAGTGACCGGCTTCAAGGCCACCGGGCCCGTTGGCCGCAGCGTCGACCTGATCTTCCTGCTGACCATGATGGGCGCCCTGACGGTGTCGCTGGCACTCACCGCCTCGACCCTGACCCGCGGCCTGCATGACCTCACCGGCACCCCGGACACCTTCACCGTGCAATTGATGGTGATCGGCGCCGTCGCCGTGATGTTCTCGCTCAGTTCCTACATCGGCATCGATGGCGGCCTGCAGCGCCTGAGCAAGATGGTATGTATCGGCGCGCTGGTATTTGCCGCCGTGATCCTGCTGGTCGGCCCCACCCAGTTCACCATCAACAACACCGCCAACTCGATTGGCCTGATGATCCAGAACTACGTGCACATGAGCCTGTTCACCGACCCGGCCGGCGACGGCGCCTTCACCCGCAACTGGACGGTGTTCTACTGGCTCTGGTGGGTGTCCTACGCACCGGGCGTGGCCATGTTCGTGACCCGCGTATCGCGCGGCCGGCAAATCAAGGAAGTGGTCATGGCCCTGCTGCTGGGTGGCAGCTTCGGGTGCTGGTTCTTCTTCGGCGCGCTGGAAAGCTACAGCATGCACCAGTTCATCACCGGTGCCGTGGACGTGCCGAAAATGCTTGCTGAGCAAGGCGGCGAATCGGCCGTGACGCACCTGTTGCTGGCGTTGCCGTGGGGCCAGGTGTTCCTTGGCGTATACCTGTTCATCATGGCGATCTTCTGTGCCTCGCACATGGACGCCGCCGCCTATGCGGTAGCAGCCACCAGTACCCGCAACCTGCGCGAAGGCGACGACCCGACACCGACCCATCGCCTGTTCTGGTGCGTGGTACTGACCCTGGTGCCGCTGGCCATGCTGTTCGCCAAGGCCTCGCTGTCGACCATGAAAACCGCCGTGGTGCTGACCGCGATCCCGTTCATGGTGATTCTGCTGGTGAAGATCTACGGCTTCTTCAAGTGGATGTTCGAAGACTATGGCCAGGTCTCGGCCTACCGCATCGAGGAAGAAGCGGCGCGCATGGCCGGTGAAGAACCGGGCGAGCAAGCGCCACGCAGCGCAGCCGCCGTGCATTGAGATGACGTAAACCGAGCGACGCCAGCGTGGGGCGGCCCGCCCCACCACGGCAAATTTTTTTGCCTGGCTTGTTAACCAATAGATAAGCGTTAACCAACAACTATAAACCGAGCTTGTGAGACCCTGTCATGAATGACTTCAAACGCCTGCCCGCCGATTTCTGCGCGAACGCCGAAGAGGCGTTCACTATCCCCGCCAGTTTCTACACCCAGGCTGCGGTGTTCGAACACGAGAAAGAAAGCATTTTCGCACGCAGCTGGATCTGTGTCGGCCACCGCAGCGAAGTGGCAGACAACAACGCCTACATCACCCGCGAAGTGATTGGCGAGAGCATCATCGTGGTCCGCGGCCGCGACAGCGTGCTGCGCGCGTTCTACAACGTCTGCCCGCACCGTGGCCACCAGTTGCTCAGCGGCAGCGGCAAGGCCAAGAACGTCATCACCTGCCCGTACCACGCCTGGACCTTCAAGCTCGACGGCGAGCTTGCCCACGCCCGTAACTGTGACAACGTGGTGAACTTCGACAAAGAAAACTCCACGCTGGTGCAACTGCGCGTCGAAGAATACGCAGGCTTCATCTTCATCAACATGGACATGGACGCCGGCTCCGTCGAAGACCAACTGCCCGGCATGCAAGCGCGCATGCGCCAAGCCTGCGCCGTGATCGACGACCTGCACCTGGCCGCACGCTTTGTCAGTGACACCCCAGCCAACTGGAAGTCGATCGTCGACAACTACCTGGAGTGCTACCACTGCGCCCCGGCCCACCCCGGCTTCTCCGACTCGGTGGACGTCGGCCAGTACAGCCACACCCTGCATGGCAACTGGACCCTGCAATACGGCCTGGCAAAACCGTCGGAGCAGTCGTTCACGTTCGATGAAAGCGTCAAAGACCCCTCCTTTGCTGGCTTCTGGGCATGGCCGTGCACCATGTTCAACGTACCGCCAGGGGCTAACTTCATGACCGTGATCTACGAGTTCCCGGTCGATGCAGAAACCACCCTGCAGCACTACGACATCTACTTCCTCAACAAGGAAATCACCGAGGAGCAGCAGAAGCTCATCGACTGGTACCGCGAAGTGTTCCGCCCAGAAGACCTGCGCCTGGTGGAAAGCGTGCAAAAAGGCCTGAAATCCCGCGGCTACCGTGGCCAGGGCCGGATCATGGCCGACCGCGAGCGCAGCGGCATGAGCGAGCATGGCATTGCCCACTTCCATAACCTGATCGCCGTGGCCCACCTCGACGATTGATCGCTAGCGCTTTTAGTTTTTTGCACGTTCCGGTGCGCGGCAAGGCCTGCCGCGCGCCCTGGCAGTCGAGGTGAACCATGGCCAACAAATACGAAATGTTCAGCGTGTGCGTGACCGAAGTGGAACACGCCACGCCGCTGATCAAGCGCTTTACCCTGGCCCGCGAAGACGGCGCGCCAATGCCTGATTTCACCGGTGGCAGCCATGTCATCGTGCAGATGCAGGGTGCCGATGGCAGCCAGTTCAGCAATGCCTACTCGTTGATGAGCGACCCGCGCGATACCCGCAGCTACCAGATTGGCGTGCGCCTTGAAGAGCAGTCCAAAGGCGGCTCGGCCTTCATGCACCAGCAGGTGCAGGTCGGCACCCGCCTGACCATCTCTTCGCCCAACAACCTGTTCGCCTTGGACCCTGCCGCTGGCCGCCATGTGCTGATCGCCGGCGGTATCGGCATTACTCCCTTCCTGGCGCAACTGCATGAACTCGAAGGCGGCGCCACCGACTACGAACTGCATTACGCCTTCCGCGCCCCGGAACATGGCGCGTTCCAAGATCAACTGGCCAGCGGCCCGCATGCCGGCAACAGCCACTTCTATATCGACAGCCTCGATCGCAAGCTCGACCTGGCCGCCCTGTGCGCGGGCCTGGACGCATCCGCGCACCTGTACGTGTGCGGCCCCAAGCCGCTGATCGACGCGGTCATCGCCTGTGCGGCCAAGGCAGGCATTGCCGAACACCGCGTGCATTGGGAGCAGTTTGCCGCAGCACCGGTGACCGGCTCGGCGTTCACCGTGGTGCTGGCGCAGTCGGGTATCGAACTGCAGGTAGAAGAAGGCATGACCATCCTTCAGGCCATCGAAAAGTCCAAAGCTGCCAAGGTCGAGTGCCTGTGCCGCGAAGGCGTTTGCGGCACCTGCGAAACCGCCATTCTTGAAGGCGAAGCCGAACACTTCGACCAATACCTGAGCGATGACGAAAAAGCCGCTCAGCAGAGCATCATGCTGTGCGTCTCGCGGGCACGCTCGGCGCGGTTGGTGCTGGACTTGTAACACCGACCGGGGCTGCGGCGCGGCCCCAAGGGTTTCACCGTCAACCAAAAGTTGACAGCTTGAGTATACTGGCAGGCTCTTGGCCCAGATCAGGACACCCTGCCGATGTTGGAAAACAGCTTTGCCTTCCGCCTCAAGGAACTGCTCGAGCATCACAAGCTGACCCTGCAAGCTGTGGGCACGGCCCTGGGTATTTCACGGACAGCGGTGCACAAATGGACCCGCGGCGGTGAGATCGACTACGAAAACCTGCGCAAGCTGGCCGACTTTCTCAAGGTCAACTGGATCTGGCTGCGCTACGGCGACGAAGCCCTGCAGAACATCCAACAGCCGCAGGTGGTCGAGTTGCCGATGACCGACCTGCGCAGGCGCTACACCGCCGAGATCATGGAAAGCGAGACGCGCATGAAACTGGCCCAGGAAGGCGCGCGCATCGTGACCTGGGAATGGAACCTGATCAGCGACGAGGTCACCTACTCGCCCAACGTCGAGCAGGTCTACGGCTGGCCGGTGCATCGCAACGAAGACTTCTGGCGCCACTTGCCGGATGAGGACGTGGCGCACATGCAGGCGATGTACGCCCAGGCCGTTGCTGACGGCAGCGGCTGCGAGTGTGATTTCCGTATCACCCGCCCCGATGGCGAAGTGCGCTGGATTTCTTCGCGCGCCACCGTGGTACGTGACAGCGCCGGGCGCTCGGTGAAGATGGTCGGCATCAGCATGGACAACACCGAACGCCAGGTTGCCCAGCAGGCGCTGCGCAACAGCGAAGAACGTTTTCGCGCGATCTTCGAGCTGGCCTGGGGCGCCCTCGCCTACATCGACCCGGACGGCACCTGGCAGCGGGTCAACAACAGCCTCTGCGAGATGCTTGGCTATTGTGCCGAAGAGCTCTACGGCATGACCTTCCAGCAGATTACCCATGCCGATGACCTGGCGCTGAACCTGGAGCTGCTGGCGCGCATGCTGGAGGGTGAGACCGAGCGTTACGAGGTGGAAAAACGGGTACGGCGCAAGGACGGCGAGTACATCTGGGTGCGGGCACGTACGTCGCTGCAGCGCCGTGACAACGGTGAGCCGGAGCACTTGATCAGCGTGTTCGAAGACATCACTGCAGAGCGCTTGGAGCATGAACGGTTGCAGGCACACATTTGCGCCCTAGAGGCGAAGCTGGCTGCATCTTGAAAATGACACGCGTCCCTTTGTAGGAGCGGCCTTGCCGGGGTTTACTCGACGGCCCCCTGCCGCAACCAGTCGATAAACCGCGCAAACAACTCCGACTGTGAATTGATCTCAAGCTTCAGGTACAGATTCTTGCGGTGCATGCGCACGGTCTCCGGTGAGATCCCCAGCTCCACCGCCGTGGATTTCACCGAGTGCCCACGCAAGATCATGTGCGCCACTTCACGCTCGCGGTCAGTGAGCACCTGGCAGCCAAAACTCTCGAACGCGGCCTGTACGCTGCCGCGTTCGGCCGAGGCCGTGGCAGGCTCAAGGTTGTAGCGGGCATAGCGCCCCAGCAGTTCACGGACCATCGGCTCGACCGCCCGCAACAGGTCGATCTGCCCACTGCTCAAGCGCGTGCCACTGCACCCCTGAAACAGGCTGAACGAAAGCTTGCGGCCCTCGCTGAGGTCGGCAATGTAGTAGCTGTCCTCACTGCAGCCAGTACCCAGGTAGTAGGCCTTGTAGTAGTCGCTGTCGAAGAAATTGTCCGGGGCGATTTCCTGCAAGTGGTAGAACCCCTGCGCCAAGCCACTCTGCACGGCCAGGCAAAAAGGATCGAGCAAGTAACCGACCGCGAAATAGCGTTCGAGCACCGCTTTACGATGCGTTTCCGGAATGCCTTGCTGGTACAGCAGTTGTGGTGCCCGTCCCTGGCATTCGAGGCTGATCATCATCGACTCGACCTCGACCAGCGCCCCGATAGCAGCGGCCACGTAGCTCAGGGCATCGGCTGACTCACTGTGGGCAAGCGCACGCTGCAACGCCGCATGCCATTGCTGCAGCGCCCCCAGCGTTAGGGTGAGCGGAGTGTCGGAAGTGGCCTGGGTCATGCCCGGCAGTCTAGCCTGCCAGGCACGCCCACGCACAGCCCTTTGCGCCAGGCTCATCGCCCTTGGTACAGCCCTTGCGCGGTCAGTTCGCGCGCCGTTTCGATAATGCACTGGCGCAGGGTTTCGACGATTTCGTCGACTTGCGCATGCGTGACGATCAACGGCGGCGACATCACGTTCAGGTGCATGATCGGCCGCACCAGCAGCCCTCTGGCCTGAGCTTTGCTGTGGATGCGTTCACCGATGTTGACCGCGTCTGGGAACAACGCCTTGCTGGCTTTGTCGGCGACGAACTCGACACAGGCCATCAGTTTCAGGCAGCGCACATCCCCCACCAAAGGCAGCTCGCGCAGGGTTTGCAGCCGTTGCTCCAGGTAGCTGCCCACGTCCTTGACGTGCGCCAGCAGCTGCTCGCGCTCGATGATCTCGATGTTCTTCAATGCCGCCGTGCAGCACACCGGGTGCCCACTGTAGGTGAAGCCATGGGTGAAGCAGCGGCCCTTGCCCGGCTCGGCGATCACCTGCCAGATCCGCTCGGAGAAGATGCAGGCACCCAATGGCAGGTAGGCCGAGGTCAGGCCTTTGGCGGTGGTGATGATGTCCGGCGTCACGCCGAATAGCTCTTCGCTGGCGAAGAAGGTGCCCAGGCGCCCGAACGAGGTCACCACCTCATCAGCAACGAACAGGATGTCGTAGGTCTGGCACACCTGCCACATGCGCTCGAAGTAGCCCTTGGGCGGAATGATCACCCCGCCCGAGCCCATGATCGGTTCGGCGAAGAACGCCGCCACGTTGTCGGCACCCAGGGAAAGGATCTTGTCCTCGAATTCGGCCACCAGGAAGTCGAGGAACTCGGCCTCGTCCATGTCGTCCGGGGCACGGTACGGGTTGGGGTTGGAAACATGGTGGATCAACTCATGGGCGTAGTCGAACTCCGGCACCCGGTCGGCGGCCTTGTTGCCAATCGCCATGGTCAGGGTGGTGGAGCCGTGGTAGGCGTTGTAGCGCGCAATCACGTGCTTCTTGTCCGGCTTGCCCCGGCAGTTCTGGTAGTACTGGATCAGCCGGTAGGCGGTATCGACGGCGGTAGAACCACCGGTGGTGAGAAACACGTGGTTCAGGTCACCCGGCGCCAGTTGCGCAAGCTTCTGGCACAGCTCGATGGCGACGTCATTGGCCATGTCGGAAAACGGGTTGGAGTAGGCCAGTTTGCGCACCTGGTCGGCGATGGCCAGGGCCATCTCTTCACGGCCCAGGCCGATATTGGTGCACCACATGCCGCCGACGGCATCGAGAAAGCGGTTGCCGTGGGTGTCGCGGATGTAGGCACCCTCGCCTTCGACGATGTTCAGCGCGCCCTGCTCGCGGTGCTCGTCGAACACATGGTAGCCATGCATGTAGTGGGCCTTGTCGGCTTCCACCAGTGGGTCGTGGGCGATGGCGAATGCTTTGCTGGGTGTGGCCATGGGCAGCTCCTTGGCGGGAATCGGTTGGCAGTGTTCAGAAACCGGTCTTGACCGTGCTCCAGACCCGGGTGATGGCGCGCATGTCTTTAGGGCTCTGGGTCTTCTGGGCAAACAGGCGTTCGCGGGTCTGGGCATCGGGGTAGATCGCCGGGTCCTGGCGAATGTCGGCGTGCACCAGCGCCGTGGCAGCCGCATTGCTGTTGGCGTAGTGGATGTAGTCGGTGACCTTGGCCATGGTCTGCGGCTGCAGCAGGAATTCGATGAACCGGTGAGCATTGGCGGCGTGCGGTGCGTCCTTGGGGATGTAGAGGTTGTCGAACCAGATCAACGAGCCTTCCTGGGGGATGAAGAACGCCAGCTTGATGGCTTTTTTCGCCTCTATCGCACGGGCCTGGGCGGTGGCGTAGTCACCTGACCAGGTCAGGGCCAGGCAGACATCGCCGTTGGGCAGGCTGGTGAGGTAGTTGACCGAATCGAACTTGCGAATGTACGGGCGAATGCCCATCAGCAGCTGCTCGGCAGCCTTGAGGTCGGCGGGCGCTGCGCTGCGGGGGTCCTTGCCCAGGTACTGCAGGGCCAGCGGGATCACTTCGGTCGGCGCGTCCATCAGGGTGACGCCGCAGTCGGCGAAGCGTGAGACGATCTTGGGGTCGAACAGCATGGCCAGTGAACCAATCGGCGCATCGGGCATGCGTGCGGTGATCTTGTCGACGTTGTAGGTGACCCCGGAACTGCCCCAGGTGTAGGGCGCCGAGTATTTCAGCCCTGGGTCGTAGCCTTGCAGGTTGCTCACCACCTGCTCATCCAGGTTGTGCCAACTGGGCAGCTGCTGCTTGTCCAGCGCCTGGAACACGCCGGCCTGGATCAAAGGTGGCACCAGAGAGGCGTTGAGCATGACCAGGTCGTAGCCGGAGCGGCCGGTGAGCAATTTGGTCTGGACGGTTTCGTAGCCATCGAAGGTGTCGTAGATGACCTTGATGCCGGTGGCCTTCTCGAAGTCGGCCAAGGTGGTTTCGCCGATGTAGTCGGTCCAGTTGTACAGCCGCAACGTGTTACCGCTGTCCCCCTCTACCGCCAGTGCCTGCGTGGCGGCCGACGCCAGCAGCAGACCGCCAATCACCTTCAGTGCCTTGCGCATAGCAACTCCATCGTGTGACTGCTCCGGATCGAGCCGATGGGTTCACTATCGGGGGATTTGCCTGAGGGCAACATACCCCGAATGTGTGGGTGGTCGTTTTTGGGCAGGTGGGCCAGTGTCATCCTGCAGGTTCGGGATCATCTGGCCATTGCTTGGGCCGCAAAGCGGCCCCCGTTTTTTCAACAGGCCCATCAACCTAACGGATACAACGCCTCATCGAACTGCGCCAACCGCGGAAACACCAGCGGCTGATCGTCCGCCAACTGCTCCAGGCGCTGCTGGTACTGCTGCAGAAAGCCCTGGCGCGCTTCGTCGCTAATGTAGGGCACATGCCAGGCCACGAACGGTGGCAGCACGTCGAAACCGACGTACGCCAGCGTCCCCCGCAGAATCGGCCGCAGCATGTCCTCAAGCGGCCCGTGAATAGCCCCCTCGCCAAACATGTGCTCCCGCCCGCCGAGGGTCACCGTCACCAGCGCCTGCTTGCCGGCCAACCCGCCTTGGTCGTAGAAGCGCTTGCCGCCGTAGCAGACGCCCGACACCAGCACGCGGTCGATCCAGCCCTTGAGCATGGCCGGCGCCGAGAACCAGAAAACCGGGAAGTTCAGCACCAGCAAGTCGGCCCATAACAGCTTGTCCAGCTCTTGCTGGATATCGGCGGCGATGGCGCCGCTCTTGACCCCCAGGCGCTGCTCCAGCGCATACACCAGGTACTCGGGGTTCTCCCGCGTGGCGAAGTCATCCGCACTGGCCACCGGGTTCCAGCCCATGGCATACAGGTCGCTGACCTTGACCTCGTGGCCCTGGGCGCGAAAGGTGGCCACTGCCTGGTCACGCAGGGCGGCAGTGAAGGATTGCGGCTCGGGGTGAGCATGGACGATCAGCACATTCACGACAGTTCTCCTCGCATCAATTCACCCGCACAACGGGCAATGCGCTGGCAGGCCTCGGCCAAGGCCTCGGGGCCTACCACCAACCCCAGGCGAATATGCCCGGCGGCGCTCGGGCCAAACGCTTCACCCGCCAGTACCGACACGCCTTCGCGGTCCAGCAGGCGGTCGGCGAACGCCTGTGCGCTGAGGCCGGTTTCGCGGATATCGACCATCACGAACATGCCGCCGTCGGGCTTGAGCGCCTTGACCCCCGGGCACCCGGCCAGCTGGTCGCACACCAGGTCGCGGCGCTGGCGATAGGCGTCGCGCATCGCCTCAAGGGCAGGCAAGGGCTGATTCAAGGCCACCACGGCGGCGTCCTGGATGAAGTCCGGCGAGCCATACAGCATGCACAGCGCCAGGTTTTCCAGGTGCGTGGCGAGCTCAGGCGAGCCCACTACCCAGCCCACGCGCCAGCCGGTCATGGCGTGGGATTTCGACAGGCTGTTAAGGGTCGCGGTGCGCTCGGCCATGCCCGGCAGGCTGCCTGGGCTGACATGCTCGCCCTCGTACAGCAGTTCGCTGTACACCTCGTCCGAGATCAGCCACAGGTCGTGGCCGATGCACAGCTCGGCCAGCGCCTCCCAGGTCGACCGTGGCAGGCTCGCCCCCGAGGGGTTGTGCGGGCTGTTCAGGGCCAGGGCGCGGGTACGCGGGGTGATGCGCGCGGCCACATCCTGCGGGCACACCCGAAAACCGTTCTCCGGCTTGACCGGCACCGGTACTACCTTGGCGCCGCAGGCACCGAACACTGCCTCGTAAGTGACGTACATCGGCTCGGCGACAATCACCTCGTCACCTGGGTCGAGCACGCACTGGGCCACGCAGAACAAGGCGCATTGGGCACCGGCCAGCACCGTGACCTGCTCGACACTGACGGCCTGGCCGCTGCGTTGCCGGTGGCGATCGGCAATGGCCTGGCGCAACGCCAGCTTGCCGCGTATATCGGCATAGTGGGTGTGGCCGGCACGCAGGCTGTCGATGGCAGCCTCGACGATGGGTGCCGGGGTGTCGAAGTCCGGGTCGCCCACCGACAACAGCACAATGTCCTTGCCCTCGGCCTGCATCGCCAGGGCGCGGTAGTGGATGTCCCAGGCGGCGGCGCCGTCGCCGGCGATGCGTTGGGTCAGCTTGGCGTAACGCATGGCAATCTCCCTTCAATACTGGGTCAGTCGACGAGAATTTTTGGGTTCGAGCTGCCCCACACGGTGTAGAGGTCGGCCAGCAATGCACCGTTGATTTCCTCCATCTCGCCTTGGGTGATCTCGCCACCGGCCTGCTTGCCGAACAGCACCACCTCGTTGCCGTTCTTGACGTCAGGGAAGTCGGTGACATCGACCATCAAGGTGTTCATCGACACCTTGCCCACCACCGGCACGCGGTGGCCGTTGATCAGCACATGGCCCTTGTTGGTGAACACCCGGCGGTAGCCGTCAGAGTAGCCAACGGTGATATTGGCCAGGCGCGAGTCCCGCGCCAGGGTGTAGGTGCGGTCATAGCCGACGGTGTTACCGGCCGGGTAGCTGTGCACCGCGGCCACCCGCGACTTGAACTGCATGGCGCGCTTGTATTCGGTGCGCTCAGGCACGGTGTCGCCGAACAGCGCACCGCCGGTGCGGACCATGTCCAGGCGCGCTTCCGGCACTTCCAGGGTGGCGAACGAGTTGGCCGCGTGCAGGGTCAGTTGGCGGCGGTCGAGCTTGGCATGCTTGATCAGCCAGTCGGCCTGCTCATTGAACGCTGCCAGGCCCTTGCGTACATCGTCCTTGTCTTCCACGGCGAAGTGGGTCATCAACGCCACCAGCTTGAGGTGCTTCTGGTCGGTGATCTGCAGCGCTTCACCGCGCCCGCTCCAGCTGGTCATCTCCACACCGTTACGGCTCATGCCGCTGGCGTTGAGCGCGAGGTGAATGCGCAGGGTCTTGCCATGGCGCTCGGCGATGGCGTCGGCCTGGCGGGCGAATTCGGCGCTGCCGACCAGTTCTTCCATGTCGTATTGCAGGGCATCTTCCAGCTCGCTCAGGCTGGCCAGGCGTACCCGCACCAGTTGCCCGGTGAAGCCGCTGGCACGCACCACGCGGGCTTCTTCGTTGCTGGCCACCGCCACGCAGGGCACGCCGAGGGCGATTACCGACGGCATCACCAGGCCGATACCGTGGCCGTAGGCATCGGCTTTGAGCACGGCGCACAACTTGGACTTGCCGCCCAGTTCCGCTTGCAGGGTACGGATGTTGTGTTGCAAGGCGCTTGCGCTCACCTCGACCCAGGCATTGCTGTTTTGCACGGTCATCGTGTTGCTGCCGTTGTCCATCGACAGCGGCGGTGCGGCATACAGCGGGGCTTGGCCGGTGATCAGCAGGGCCAGGGAGGCAGCGAGGAGCGTGCGGCGAAATTGCATGGTGGTTTCTCTTGTTATGGATGATGCGCCGCTGTCAGCAGACGCAGGTATGTTTGAGTTCGATAAAGGTCACGCCTGGCGTGGCGAAGCCGCTGGCCAGGTCAGCCTGCAAGGCATCCAGGTCACGCGGCTGACGCACCGCGCAGCCAAACGCACGGGCCAGGCCAATGAAGTCGGGGTTGCGCGGCAGTACGCCGACCGGCTCGATGTCCAGGCCGAGCATATCGTCGCGGATCTGGCCAAGCGCATCATTGTTCCACAGCAACACCACCAGCGGTCGGTCCAGTTCTTCGACTGCGGTGGCCAGCTCCTGGGCGGTGTAGAGGAAGCCGCCATCGCCCACCAGCACCAGGCCAGGGCGATGGTCAGTGGCGAACATGCCACCGATACCCGCCGGCAAGCCATAGCCGAGGGTGCCGTAACCGGTGGGGTGTAACCAGCTGCGTGGTGCCCGGCTGGCAAAGGCGTAGTTGCCGGTGTAGGCCAGCTGGGTCATGTCGCTGCTGATGACAGCGTCGTCCGGCAGCACTGCGTCGATGCGGTCGAGGATGGCCTGGTGGATGGCCTGCAACGGCGCGTGCCCGGTGCGAATGGCCTGGCGCAGGGCGGCCACCGCGTCGATGGCCTGGCCAGGGTCGCGCTCGACTTCGGGCAGGTGCTCCAGCAAACCGGCGAGGGTCTGTCGAGCATCGCCGTGCAAGGCTACGGCGCATGGGTAGAAGTCGTTGAACTTGCGTGGGTCGATGTCCACGCGCAGCAACGCCCCGTTGATTGGCAGGCGCTCGCGCCAGAAGTCGGTGTCGGCCATTTCGGTCCCCACGGCCAACACCACATCGGCTTCGCTGATCATCTGCCAGCCCGGCGCCACGCACAGGCTCGAACCCGCATTCAATGGCGCCTCGGGGGGCAGCAGGCCCTTGCCGGCGACGCTGGTGAACAGCGGCGCTGCCAGGCGGGTGCTCAACTGTTGGAGTTGTGCGGCGGCCTGCAGTGCGCCACCGCCAGCGATGATCATTGGCCGTTTGGCTGCGGCCAGTTTCAGCGCGGCTTGGCCCAGCGTGTCACGGTCGGGCTGGCCGCGCCCGGGGCGGCGTACCACCTCGTTGCTCCAGTCGCGGGCAACCGGCGCTGCCAGCACATCCAGCGGGATCGAGATGTGCACCGGGCGCGGGCGTTCACTGTCGAACACCGCCCAGGCACGGGCAATCAGCTCGGGCAGGTCTTCGGCGCCCAGGGCCACGGCGGAGAATGCCGTGATCGGTGCGGTCATGGCGCGCTGGTCCTGGGTTTCGTGCAGGCAGCCCCAACCTTTGCCCAGGCTGGCAGTGTGGTTGACGCTGGAAATCACCAGCAACGGGATCGAGTCGGCATAGGCCTGGCCAATGGCAGTGGCGGCATTGGTCACGCCTGGGCCGGTGATGACGAAGCACACGCCCGGCCTGCCGCTGACCCGGGCGTAACCATCGGCCATGAAACCTGCGCCCTGCTCATGCCGGGTCAGCACATGGCGGATGCCGCTACCGGGCAGGCCGCGGTACAGCTCCAGGGTATGCACCCCCGGGATACCAAACACGGTATCCACCCCATAGTTGGCCAGCAGCCGTACCAGCGCCTGGCCGGCGGTCATCGGTTGCTCATTCATGCTGATCTCCTTGCGGCTGGCCGAGGCGGATCAGCGCATCGACCGCGGTGGTGCCGTGGGCACCGACCATCAATGGGTTCACATCCAGTTCCAGCAAGTGCCCGGCATTTTCGCAGGCGTAGTCGGCCACGGCGCGAATCGCCGCCACCAGGGCATCCAGGTCGGCAGCCGGGCGCCCCCGAAAACCGCGCAGCAGGCTCGCGCTGCGCAGGCCAAGCAGTGCTGCGCGAATGGCGCTGTCGGTGGTGGGCAGCAACAGGCTGACGCTGTCTTTGAGCAGCTCCACCAGCACACCGCCAGCACCGATCACCAGGGCGAGGCCGAAGTCGTTTTCACGCTTGATGCCGACGATCAGTTCGGCCAAGGGCGGCGGCGCCATGGGTTCGAGCATTACCTGGTCAAACGGCACGCCCGGCGCATAGCCGGCGATGCGCTGACGCATCTGCACCAGGGCGGCCTGCAGCGCCGTGGCATCACGCAGGTTCAGCGCCACCGCTCCGGCTTCGGTCTTGTGCGGCAACTGCGCGCTGACCGCTTTGAGCACCAGCGGGTAGCCCACTCGCGCAGCATCCTCCAGCGCACGTTGCGGGGTACTCAACACCCCGGCCGGCACCGGCAGGCCAAACGCACTCAGAGCCTGTTTGGACTGCCATTCATCCAGCAACCGGCTATCGCCTTCGAGTGGCCGTGGGCACAGCGGCACCTGCGCCGCCTCGCCGCGCTCCAGCAAGCGCTGGCGATTGCGCTGATAGGCCACGATCCGCCCCCATGCCGCCAGGCCATCCTCGACCCCTTGCAGCGCGGCAATGCCTCGGGCATGCAGGCGCTCGCGGGCCGATGCCGGCAACAGTTCGGGGAACGCCGAGGTAACGAAACCGATCTTGCCGTGGCGCTCCAGGGCATCGCAGTACAGCGCCAGCAACAGGTCGCATTCCTTACGTTCGCCAGTGAACTGCGCAGGGTAGTCGAGCACCAGCATGGCCGCATCCGCCTCGCCGCACAGCGTACTGTCGAGCATACGTTGCAGGGCCGCTTCATCGCCCCAGATCGCCGTGGTGAAATCCAGCGGGTTGACCAGGTTGGCGTAGGCTGGGAGCACCTGGGCCAGCGCGGCAACCTGCCCCTGCTCCAGGCTGGGCAGGCTCAGCTGGTTGCACTCGGCGTAGTCGGCGATCAAGCCGGCGTCACCGCCCGAACAGGCCAGCGCGAGCAGCCGGCCATTGGCGGGCAAGCGGCCACAGGCGGCAGCCTTGAGCGTTTCGACGAAGCTCACCGGGCCACTCACGCGGATCACACCCAGGCGCTGGAACAGGCTGTCGTACAACGCATCGGAACCCGACAGCGAACTGGTGTGGCTGAGCGCCAGTTCAGCGCCGATCTGCGACACACCCGTCTTCAGGGCAACAATTGGGGTGCCCTGCTGCAGTGCCTTGTACGCGGCGCGGGCAAAGCCAGGCACGTTTTTCAGGCCCTCCAGATGCAAGCCAATGGCGGTCACTCGTGGATCGTCGAGCAGCACGTCCATTAGCTCGGCGACGCCCAGCTGCGCCTGGTTGCCGACCGATGCCATGTAGGCCACCGGCAGCGAGCGGTCACTCATGGACAGGTTGTAGGCGAAGTTGCCGCTCTGGGTGAGGATCGCCACGCCCTGCTCCACCTGCTTGCCACCGTGGGCCACCGGCCACAGGGCCGCGCCGTGCAAGTAGTCGAGCAGGCCATAGCAGTTGGGGCCAAGCAAGGCCATGCTGCCGGCCGCCTCCAGCAAGCGCTGCTGCAACAAACGGCCTTGCTCGCCGCTCTCGGCAAAGCCCGAGGCATAGCAGATGGCGCCACCGGCGCCGAACGCGGCCAGTTCCTCGACACACTGCAGGGTCAGTTCGCGGTGGGTGGCGATGAACACCGCGTCCGGCGCACAGGGCAAGTCTGCCACCCGCGCCACGCAGGGGATGCCTTCCAGGCTCGCGTGCTGCGGGTTGATCAGCCATAGCGGGCCGGCGAAGCCGCCTTCGGCACAGCGTTTAAGGGCACGGGCCATGCTGCGCCCGCCAACGAAGGCCAGGTGCCGTGGCGCCAGCAGGCGTTTGAGGTTGTCACGAATCGAATGCGACATGCGGGTTCTCCAGGTCGATCAGCGCAGCAACGGGCGCAGCAGTTCGCGGGAAATAATGTGCCGCTGGATTTCCGATGTGCCTTCCCAGATCCGCTCGATGCGGGCATTGCGCCAGATGCGCTCGACCGGCCCCTCGTCCATCAGGCCCATGCCGCCAAAAATCTGCACGGCTTCGTCAGCGACCTTGCCCAGTACTTCGCTGGCAAACAGCTTGGCCATGCCCGCCTCGCCATCGGTCATGCTGCCCTGGTCCATCTTCCAGGCGGTGTGCAGGGTAAGCAGTTCGGCGGCGCGGATCTGCGTGGCCATGTCCGCCAGCTTGAACGACACACCCTGATAGCTGCCGATAGGCTGGCCAAATTGCTTGCGGTCGGCGGCCCATTGCAGGGAGGCGTCCAGTGCTCGCTGGGCCTGGCCGACGCAGTTGGCGGCAACCATCACCCGGCCAGCGGTGAGCCAGGCGTTGGCCACTTCCCAGCCCTTGCCGACTTCGCCCAGCACGTTGCTGGCCGGTACCCGGCAGTCATCGAAGAACAACTCGTAGGTGTGATAGCCGCGGTTGCTCACGCACTTGGGCCCACGGCGGATGGTCATGCCGGGGGTGTCACGGTCGACCAGCAACGCGGTAACCGCATTGCGCTTGCGCCCGTTGTGTTCGTAGGTGTCGGTCACCGCGAAGACGATGGCGAAGTCGGCGTGCCCGGCGTGGCTGATGAAGTGCTTGCTGCCGTTGATCACGAAGTCATCGCCCTGGCGCACGGCGCGGGTCTTGATGGCGTTGGCGTCAGAGCCCGCGCCAGGTTCGGTGAGGGCAAAGCAATCGGTCTTTTCGCCCTGCACGCACGGCAGCAGGTAGTCGGTGATCTGCTGGTCCTTGCAGGCCATGAGGATCTTCGACGGGCGCGCGACGAACACGTGCAGCGCCCAGGACACCTTGGACAATTCGCGCTCGATCAGCGCCTGGGACAGGTAGTCGAGGCCACCACCGCCGACTTCTTCAGGCATGTTGAAGGCATAGAACCCGGCGGCGATAGCCTTGCCACGGATGTGCGCGGCCAGCTCTGGCGACACGGCATCGGCGCGGTCTACCGCCTCTTCATGGGGCAGCAGTTCCTTGGCCACGAAGCTGCGTACCGCATCCACCAACATTTCTTGTTCTTGGGTCAGTTGGAAATTCATCTGCGAAGGTCCTGAAGAGGTAACGGGTTATTGGCCGACGAAGTTCGCTGGGCGCCTTTGCATCGAGGCCCGGAGTGCCTCCGCGCCGTCCTGGCTGCGCCCGCACAGCAGGCCGGCCTGGCGCTCGGCCTCCAGTTGCGCGGCCAGGGTGCGCTGGGCGCCTTCGCGGATCAGCCGCTTGGTCTGCGCGTAGGCGAAGGTCGGGCCATTGGCGAGGCGGCTGGCCAGTTCGGCGGCCACCGCAGGCAACTGCTCGTCGGCACAAACCTCGCTCACCAGCCCTGCCGCCAACGCACGCTCAGCGCCCCACAGTTCGTCGAGGAACAACAGGCGTTTGGCTTGCTCGCTGCCAATCAGCCGTGGCAGGTGCCAGCTGGCGCCGGCGTCGGGGCTGTAGGCCATGCTGGTGTATCCGGATTTGAAGCGTGCCGAAGCAGCGGCGATGCGTAGGTCACAGCACAGGCTCAGGTCCATGCCGCCGCCGACGGCGGTGCCGTTAATGGCGGCGAGGGTCGGTTTGTCGAGGCTGTGCAGGCGCAGCATCAGGGCGTGGGCGGTCTCGGTCCAGCCGTAGCTTTCCAGCGCCCCACGGGCTTCGGCGTCGGCCCACTCGGCTAGGTCGGCACCGGCACAGAAACTGCGCCCGCTACCGGTCAGCACCACCACGCGGACGGCGGGGTCGCTGTTGCAGGTGTCCAGCAAGGCGTGCAGTTGCTTGAGGGTGGGAATGTCCAGCGCGTTGCGCTGCTCGGGGCGATTGAGGGTGATCCAGGCAACGCCGGCTTCGACCTTGCTCAACACTGACGATGACGGGGTGGTCATGGGAGGCCTCGCTGTTGTTGTTGGGGTTTGAGGACGTGACGAGGGAGATACTAAACGAGTGTTCAACAAGGCGGGATGCGTTGTTACAACTTCGCACAACTCGATTTTGCGGTGAGAATGTTGGGGCCGCTTTGCGGCCCCAGCTATCGATTGCCCCACGCTGCAATCAAACCCCAGGCGCACTCGGCGCAAAGGCCCCCTGCCGCCGGCGATTCACCACGTAATACGCTGCATAGCACAGGGCAATGAAGCCAAAGCCCCAGTACAACGACGGCCGCTGGGTCTCGTCGATGGCCAGGAACACGAACAGCGAACAGCACAAGGTGATGCACAGCAGCGGCACCAGCGGGTACAACGGCGCCTTGTACTTGAGGTCCTGCAGTTGCCCGCCATCACGCAGGTACGCCTTGCGGAACCGGTACTGCGCCAGGGCGATGACGATCCAGGTCACGGTGCCAGACATGCCACTCACCGCCATCAGCACCATGAACAAGGTGTCGGCGGCCACGAAGCTGGTCATCAGCGATACCAGGGCAAAGCACAGGGTGATGCTCAGGGCACGCAGCGGCACACCGCGCTTGCTCAAGGGCGACAGACTCTTGGGTGCCATGCCGCTCTTGGACATGGCCCAGAGGATCCGTGTGGAGGCGTACAGCCCCGAGTTGCCCACCGACAGGATCGCAGTGAGGATGACGAAGTTCATCAGGTCGGCCGCATAGGGAATGCCGACCATGTCGAACACTTGCACGAACGGGCTTTCCATCAACCCGGCCTGCTCAAACGGCACGATGGCCGACAGCACGGCAATCGCCAGCACATAGAAGATCAGTACACGGAACACCACGTTGCGCACGGCGCGGGGGATGCTCTTCTCCGGGTGTTCGGTCTCGCCGGCCGCAACGCCCATGATTTCGCACCCCTGGAAGGCATACACCACGGTCATCATCACCGCGAACACCGCCGACAGGCCGTGGGGGAACAGCGACTCGCCCACCAGGTTGTTGAGCATCGGCGCCGGCGCGCCGTTGTTCAGCGGGATGGCACCGAAGATCACCAGCACGCCGACCACGATAAAGCCGAGGATGGTCGCCACCTTGATCCCCGAGAACCAGTACTCGGCCTCGCCAAAGGCCCGCGTGGCCAGGGCATTGAGGCCGAACAGCACGACCACGAACAACGCCGACCAGTACCAGATCGGCACCTCGGGGAACCAGCGAGTCATCAGCATGCCTGCGGCAGTGAACTCCAGGCCCACGGTGGTGGCCCAGCTCATCCAGTACACCCAGCCGATCATGAAGCCCGTGGCCGGGCCGATGAATTTGGTGGCGTGGGCCTGGAATGAACCGGAAACCGGCATCTGCACCGACAGCTCGCCCAGGCAGACCATCACCAGGTACATCAACAACCCCGCCACCAGGTAGGCCAGGATCGCCCCCACCGGCCCGCCTTGGTTGATGGTCACGCCCGAGCCCATGAACAGGCCGGTGCCGATCACGCCGCCCAGCGACAGCATGAAGATGTGCCGGCTTTTCAGCGCGCGGGTCAGCTGGATTTTGCCTTCGTGGGTGTCAGTCATGGTTCACCCCGCTGTAGCAGAGGGTGCAAAACGAGGGGGCTAGGACGGGCTGAGCGCTACGGCATGTCATTATTGTTATCTCCAATAAGCCTCATGGACCGCGTGCAACACGGTTGCCATCGATTATTGGAAACGGATGTAAGGTGCCGTTGTACGAACCGATCAAAGATGTAAAAAGTCGTAAGTATTTTGTACGTCAGCCCTGGATCAACTGTTTCAGGGTGGTACGGGCCTGTTCCAGCTGTGCCGTTAACGGCTCGCCGAGCGCCAGCAATGCCTGTTCATCGTGACGCTGGGCGGCGTCCTCAAGGCGGCGCAACACACAAGCCAAGCCAGCAAAGCCGAGGGAGTCGCAACTGCCCGCCAAACGGTGCGCCAGGTGCGACACCTCTGTGCAATCGCGTGCCTGCAAGGCATCGGCCAGCGCTGTGGCGTGCTGCTCGATCGACTGGCGCAGTACCGCCAGCAGCTGCTGCAGCTTCTGCTCGCCCAGCAAGCTGCGGTGGGTCTGCAGCAGTGACCAGTCCATGCATGAGCCCGGTGCGGCCACCTCGGCAGGCGTTACCTCGGCCAAGGCCTGGCGCAGCTGCTCCAACCTCAGCGGCTTGGCCAGCACGCCGTGCATGCCAGCGGCCAGGTAATCGGGGACTTGTGCCGGTTGCACCCCGGCAGTCAGCGCCAGGATCCGGCTGCCACGGTTTGGCCCAGGGGTGGCGCGGATCCGCCGGCACAACTCCACCCCGTTCATGCCGGGCAAGTGCACATCCAGCAGGATCAGGTCGAAGCGGCGCTGGGCACAGGCTTGCAGGGCTTGCCCGGCATCCTCGGCAAACTGCACTTTATGGCCATCGCGCAACAGCAACCCGCCCGCCACCTCACGGTTCAATGCCACGTCCTCGACCACCAGGATATCCAGGCTGGCCGACGCCGAGCGGGCCTGCTCATGGGCAACGGTGGGCTGCCCACGGGCCATGTCGAGTTCGAACCAGAAGCAACTGCCCTGCCCTGGCACGCTGTCCAGGCCGATGCAGCCGCCAAGCTTTTCCACCAGGTGCTTGCAGATCGCCAGGCCCAGGCCAGTGCCGCCGTAGCGTCGGGCCACGGCTTCGCTGGCCTGGACGAAACGGTCGAAAATCTTCGCCTGCATGGCCGGTTCGATGCCGATGCCATTGTCACTCACCGACACCCGCAGGCGCTGCCCGTGCTGATCACTGGCCAACACCTGCACCCTGAGCGTGACCTGGCCGTGCTCGGTGAACTTGATGGCGTTGGCCAGCAGGTTGCTCAGCACCTGGCGCAGGTACTGCTCGGCGCCATGCTGATGCGCCGCCAGTTGCTCATCGACCTCCACGTGCAAGGTATCGCCGCGTTCCAGGGCCATCGGTTCGAGCAATGCCAGCACCTGCGCGCACAGCTGGCGCAGCGAAAAACCGAGCAATTCGGCATGGCTCTCGCCCTCTTCGAGACGGGCAAAGTAGAGCACCTCGTTAAGAATGGCCAACAGCCCTTCGCCCGCCTTGTACAACGCCTCCAGGCGTTGCCGGTCGAGCGCATCGAGCCTGGCGCCACGCAGCAGTTCGGCCATGCCGAGGATGCCATTGAGCGGCGTGCGCAGCTCATGGCTCATGGTCGCCAGGAAGCGTGACTTGGCCAGGTTGGCGGCTTCGGCCTCGTCCTTGGCTCGGGCCAGGCTCGCGGTGCGCCGCTCGACCATCGCCTGCAGCTCGTCGCGCTTGTCCTGCAAGGCCACGCGGTCAAGCTCGCGGCGCTCGATGTCGCTGAGGATGGCCCGGCGCATGTCGTCCAGTGCATGGGCCACGGTGTCGATCTCATCGGCATGCGCCGAGCGGCGGCGGTCCAGCCGTAGCGGTTCCTGCCAGTGCCCGGCACCGATGCGCCCGGCAAACTCGGCCATGACTTGCAAATGGCGCGTGACCAGGCGGTAGAACAACCCGGACAACGCGACCGCCAAGCCACACAGAAACACCCCCATCCACAGCAGGCTGGCCAAGCCCGTGGCATAGAGCCGCCGGTGCACCGCCCCCAGGTCGATGCTCACCTCAAGCTCGCCAAGGTGCCGAGCCGGCCCCGACGGTGGCTGGTAATCCAGCGGGAAACGCTCGATGCGCAGTGGCCCCTTGGGCTCGGCATCGCCGCGTAACAGTGTGAAGTCATCGCTGAGCAGGCGTACCCGCGCCACGTCGGAAAAGTCCACCAAACCACGCAGCTGTACGTCCAGTTGCGCCTCGTCGAGGTCCCACAGGTTGCGCTCCAGGCTGGCCAGGTAACCGGCGCGGATCAACGCCATGCGCGCCTCGATGTCGCGCATCTCGCGGCGGTATTCGAAGTACAGCTGCACGGAACTGGCCAGCACCGTGAAGCACAGGCTGAACAGCAGGATGAACAACAGCAGGCGGCGCAACAGGCCGTCGGTGCGCAGGCGGATCATCGAGCATCCGCCGGCAGGTTGATCATGTCGCGGTAGGTCACTTCGCTCTGCTCCAGCCAGCGCTCGATCTCGCCCGCCTCGCTCATGCGCCGCAACTGTTGGTCGATCTCGCCCATGTGCTGGCTTAGCGGTGACCGGCGCGACACCGCCACGCGCAGGTAGTCCACGCTCAGCGCGGCCGGCAAGGCGCGGATGTCTTCGGCGCCGGGCAGATGCTCGATGAACAGCTCCCCGGTGCGCCGCTCCTGGATCACGAAGTCGATGCGCCCACGGATCAGCTTGCCGAAGTTCTGCTGGCTGGACGACACCCGCTCGATGTTCTGGTGGCGGGCGACGAAACGGTCGAATTCGGCGCCATAGCTTTCACCGTAAAGCAGCCCACCACGGTACCGGGCCAAGTCTTCCAACTGCTGGAACTGCACCGGCCGGCGGCGATTGAAAAACACCGCCACTTCTTCGCGTATCACCGGCACCGAAGAAAAGCGCATGCCTTGGTCGCGTTGGTCGCTGTCGTAGGCCAGCACCACGTCCACCCGCCCGGCGGCAGCGTCCATCAGGCAACGCTTCCAATTGCCCAGGACCACGGTCTGCACCTCTCGCCCCATGCGCGCGAACAGCTCACGCACCACCGTCGGCGCCAGCCCGCGCACCTGGTGGCCATCACTCCAGGAAATCGGCGGGTACACCGGGTAGTCGCAGTAGCGCACTGGCTCGCCCGCTGCCGCCTGCAAGCCCGGCATCAGCAACGCCACGGCCAGCAGGCGACCGAGGGTGTTCACGCCGCCACGCTGGCGGTGAACAGGTAGCCGGTGCCATGAATGGTGATGATCAGTTGCGGCTCGGCCGGGTCGTCATGCAGCTTGCGGCGCAGGCGGCCGACCAGCACGTCGATGGAACGGTCGTTGGGCACCCACTCACGGTTGCGGATCTGGTCCATCAGCTGGTCGCGGCTCAGGGTATGCCCGCTGTTGCGCAAGAACACACTGAGCAGCTGGAACTCGCCGTGGGTCAGCAGGGTTTGCCCGCCACGGGGGTCGATCAGGCGCCGACGATCAATGTCCAGCGCCCAGTCGGCAAATTGCTTGAGCGACTGCGCGCAGGCTGGCGCCGGGTGCACCTCGCGGGCATGGCGCACGCGGCGAATCAGGTTCTTGGCACGGGACACCAGCTCTCGGGGGTTGAGCGGCTTCATGATGTAGTCGTCGGCGCCGCACTCAAGGCCGACAATGCGGTCGATGTCGTCATTGCGGCCGGTGATGAGGATGATGCCGACTTCCGAGCGCACCCGCAGCTCGCGGGTCAGGGTCAGGCCGTCCTTGCCGGGCAGGCGAATGTCCAGCAGCACCAGGTCGACGTCCTGGCTGCCGAGCAGGGCTTCGGCCTTTTCGGCGGTGTCGGCGCAGTGCACGTCATAGCCTTCCTGAGACAGATAGGCCTGCAGCAAGTCACGAATAAGCGGATCGTCATCGACGATCAATACCCGAGGCGTCATTGCGTGAAGTCTCTTTTTTTATTGGTTTGTTCTACACACTCGCGACAGCAGCGTACTCGTTACTGAACGGGCGATCAACAGCCCTTGGGCAGGCTGAAACGTTGCCGACCACCGGCCTGCAGGCCATCGACCCAGGCCTCGCAAATCTGCACGCCCTGGGCCGGTGTGAAGGTGCCTGGGTTAAGGCCCGATTCAAGCCACAGGCCATCGAGCAAGGCGCTCAGGCTGATCGCCGCCAGGTCGGCGTCAAAGCCTTGCCAGCCCTCTTCCACGGCCAGTGTGGCAAGCAGCCGGCTCAACTCGTTGCGGTATTCGCCATACGAATGGTCATGCACCTGGTTGATCGCATCGGCGGTTTTCACGGCGCCCCAGAACGCCAGCCAGGCGTCGAGCAGTTGCGGGTCGAGCAGTTCGGCGCAGAACGAGGCGCGGAAGAACGCCGACAGCCGCTCACGGGCGGTGGGCGCGGCCTGGGCCATGGCTTCGCGCAACAAGCCCATGACCCGCCCGGTGACCGCCATGTAGGCCTCGGCCACCAGTTCGTCCTTGCCAGCATAGTGGTGGCTGATCAGCCCCACCGAGACCCCGGCCTCGGCGGAAATCTTGCGGATCGAAGCCCCCTGAAAACCATGGCGCTTGAGGCACACCAAGGTCGCCTCGACCAGGTTGGCTTTGCGCAATTCCGGCAGCATGCGGTGGTAGCGGGCTTCCTGGCTCATCGGCGATTCTCGGGCAGTTGACGGGGCTGAACGACTGTACAGCAAGCCGAGCGCCATGATAAACCCTAGTGGCCAATGCCCGGCACTTACCCGGTTGCCGGGGCCAACCACAACAACAAAAGCGGCTGCCATGAACGACCTGATCACACGCGAGCTGGACCAGGGCCTGCTGACCCTGACCTTCAACCGCCCCGACAAGCTCAATGCCCTGAACATCGCAATGTACCGCCAGTTTGGCGACCTGCTGCAGGCGGCAGGTGATGACCCGCAAGTCGACGCGATCCTCATCACCGGCGGCCCGCACTGCTTCAGCGCCGGCAACGACCTTCGTGACTTCCTCGACAACCCGCCCAGCGACAGGGACAGCCCGGTGTTCCGCCTGATGCGCATTGTCATGGGCCTGGAAAAGCCGCTGATCGCCGCCGTCAATGGCGCGGCGATCGGCATCGGTGCCACGTTGCTGCTGCATTGCGACCAGGTGCTGGTCAGCCGCTCGGTCAAGCTGCGCATACCCTTTGCACCGCTGGGCGTGTGCCCGGAGTTCGGCTCCAGCCTGCTGCTGCCGCGCATGCTCGGGCATGCCCGCGCCGCCCGTTTGCTGATGGCTAACGCGTTACTCGATGGTGAGCAGGCGGTGGCCTGGGGCTTGGCCAATGAGCTGCATGACGATGGCGAACAGTGCCTGGCGGCTGCCCGGCAACTGGCGCGGCGGCTGCAAAGCTACCCGCAAGGGGCGCTGCGTATCAGCAAGCGCCTGCTCAAGGATGGGGGGCGCGCGGAGCTTGAGGCCACTGTGGAGCGGGAGAGCCAGTTGTTCATCGAATGCCTGCGTACGCCTGAGGCCAAGGCGGCGTTGCGGGGGTTGATCAAGGACTGACAAGCAAGCCCGCCCAGATTCTGTGGGAGCGGGCTTGCCCCGCGAAACAGGCAGCGTGGTGGATGGCACCGGCTTCGCCGGTGTTCGCGGGGCAGCCCGCTCCCACAGGTCATGCGTTCATTTTTGCACAACGAGCAAGACTGTTGCCCCCACAATGATCCGTGTTCTCTGCGCGACTGCAGATCAATACCCGGTCATCTCCAGATACCCCCGGCCCCCCGCACTCCCCTGCAACCGCACCGGCCCCTCCCAGTAAGGAAACCGGGTGCGCATCCAGGCACGCGGCTCCACAGCATCGGCCTGCACATCGACCCCATACCGCGGCACCCGCACCTGCCAGCGCGTCGGCACGTCCTTGCCGTTTTCCTGCCGGGTCCAGGCCAACGCCTGAAGCTCAATCTGATCGCCTTGCAGCGCCACCACCTCGCCCTGCGCACTGACCCACGTCCCCGCCCGATACGGCAAACCCTGGGCCTCGCGCACCTGGAACAACATCAGCTTCGCGCCACTGTCCAGGTGCAGTGAAAACCAGTCCCACCCCGTCTGCCCGGCCGCCAACGGTTGGCTGCTCCACTCCCGGTCAAGCCAGGCCTGGCCCGTGACCGCGATGCATTGGCCCTCGTGCTGCACCTCACCCGTGACGCGATAAGCGGGTTGGCTGTAGTAATACGAGGCTTGCCCCTTGCCCGACTTTTCGCTGTAACCCTGGCTGCCGTGCAGCACCAGCGGCTTGTCACTGCGCAGCCTCAGGTCATAAGCAAAGCCTTCACCGACCGCTTTCATCTGCAACTGAGCGATGCCCTCCGCGCCCTGCAAAGACCAGCCATTGATCCAGGCCCGGAACGGCTCAGCCTCCACCCCGGCCTGCCCGACACCCCCACGCGCCAGGGTCTCGCCAGAACGATGCCCGCCTGGCCCGGTCAAGGCCGCGTGCCCCATCCACAGGTTCGGGCTGTTCCAGTCGGCGGTCTCTGCCCCAGGGTGCAGGGCCGAACGGAACAGCGTCCATTGCGCGCCCCAGTCGCGCCCCTGGCGGTCCTTGAGGTTGGCCGTGACATACCACCATTCAATGCGAAAGCCATCGTGGGCACCGTGATCGCGAGGGAACACCAAGGCATGGTCACGCGTCACCGGGTTGAACCCGCTCGCCTGCTGGCCCAGCCCGGCAAAACTATCCGGTGCTGGCGCAGGCTGATCGCAACCGCTCAGCAGCGCGCACCACAACACACAGGCTTTAGCGTTCATCGGCAAACTGCCTCAACAGATCGCTGGGATGGCGCTGCGCCAACTGCCACAACGGCCAGGCGCTGGCCAGCAGGCTGGTGAGCAGGCCCAGCATGGCCAACTGCAGCAATTGCGCCGGAAACACATACAGCGGCAAACGCCAGCCAAACGCCTGCACGTTCACCACCGCCACCAGGCACCAGGCCAGCAAGACACCGACAGGGATCGCCAACAGCACGGTGAGGCTGCTCAACATGAGCGTCTGACCCAGCGTCAGCCAGACCAGTTGCGAGCGGCGCACACCCAGGGCCCAGAGCGGCGCCAACTGGCCCAGCCGGCTTTGGCTCAGGGTCAGCAGGTTGATGAACATGGCCACGCCGGCGACACCGAGCGTGAGGCTGTTGAGGGCGGCGGTGGCCGCAAAGGTGCGGTTGAACACCTCGGTCGACCAGCGCTTCAAGCGCGACTGCTCGACCACGCGGCTGTCATCCAGGGCGAAGCGCTGCTGCAACGCAGCCTTCAGCGGCGCCAGGTGCGTGGAGTCGACATCCAGGCTCAGGCCGGTCAGCGCCGCCTGCGGCCAGTGTCTGCGCAGCCAGTCGGCATTGACCAGCACATGGCCTTTGGGGTTGCCGTAGTCGGCATACACCCCGACCACCGTCATGGGCTGCGCGGCGCCTGCCGCCAGTGGCAATGTGTCGCTCACCGTCACCTTCAGGCGCCGGGCCAATTGTTCGCTGAGCATCACCGCCTTGCCCTGTGCCAACTGCTGCCAGGCCTGCGCGTGTTGGTCCAGCAAAGGCCAGCGCTCGCGGTAGGCAGGGTGGTCGATCACCCCCTGCACCTGCACCGGCCACCCCTGCAGGTGCGTTTCCACACGCCAGCCAGGCAGCACCACCGTGGCCGCAGGTTGCTGCTTGAGCCACTCACTGATCTGCAGGCCTTGCGCGGTGTCCCGAGGCGTCACGAAGAGGTCAGCGGACAAGCGTGCATCAAGCCAGCCGACAAAGGTCTTGCGAAAACCCTCGGTCATGCTGCCCACGCCAACACTGGCGGCCAGTGCCAGCAGCAAGGCCATAAGCGCCAGGCTCAATGCGGGCAGTTGCTGGCGGCTGTCGGCGATGAACCACTGCGAGAGGGGCCGACGGCACCCACGTGCAGCCCAGGCCAACACGCTGTCGAGCAAGGCCGGCAGCAACAGTGCGCATGCCAGCAGCAGTGCCGCCACCGTGATAAATGCACTGACCAGGCCCTGGCCCAATTGCCAACAGCCCAGCATCCCCAGCAGCAAGAACACTGCCACCCAGCGCTGGCGTTTCAACCCGCGGCTTTGTGCCCACCGCCACGCCTGCGGTTGCGCCAGTGCCAACAGCGGCAGGCGGGCGGCCTGCATGACACTGCCCACACCGGCCAGCAGCGCCCCCAGCACACTCACCAGGACCCCCGTCAACCACCACCACGCCGGCAGGTGCAACACGGTGGCGACCTGAGCGCCATACAGGCCGCGCAAGCTGGCAGCGAAGTCCGGCAGCAGCAACACCGCCAGCCCATAGCCGCTAGCCACCCCGGCCAGGCCGCCCAGCACCGCGAACAGGCCCAGTTCCAAACCCAGCCCTAGTAACAGGCTGTTCAAGCTGACGCCACAGGCACGCAGGCTTCTGATCAGGCCCCGGCGTTGCTCCAGTGCCAGGCCAATGGCGGCATGGGCGATAAACAGCCCGACCACGAAGGCCAATAGGCCAAGGGCGGTGAGGTTCAGGTGAAAGCTTTCGGTCAGGCGCTGCAAGCCACCGTCATCACTGGGTGGCTGCAGTTCGAGCTGCGCGGCAATGGCCGCAGGCAAGGGTTCGGCAGGCCCCGTCAGCAACAGCCGCGACAGTCGCCGGGGGGCTTGCAGCAAGGTTTGGGCATGGCCGATGTCGACCACGATCACACCAGGCGCCAGCTCCGGCTTGAGCACAAAAGGCGGCAGTACCTGCCCCTCACTGCTCACGGCCCTGTCGGTAACGGCCTTGCCCAGCTGACGCAAGGTATCCGGCCCTACCCAGGCTTGCCCCGGCATACCTATAAAGGCCTGCAAGTCGAAGTCAGCCGCCCGCACGCCAGCCACGGCGGTGGTCGATGGCAGGCTCAACGGCTCGATGCCTATCAGCCGCACACTCACCGGCTGCTCGCCAGCAAACCGCAACCGCCCCTCCAGTACCGGAGCAACCGGCCAGCCCGACTGGCGCAGCTGCAGGTACAGCGCCTGATCGAACCGCTCACCGCCACGCGGTACCAGTTGCGCCTGCATCGGCCCCGCCAGCACCGCACTGGCGCGGGCATAGTCGCTGCGCGCCTGGCTGTTGAGCGCCTGCACGCCGGTCCACAACGCAGTGGCCAGCCACAAGCCGGTGAAAATGCTGAAGCACTGCACGCGATGACGCCGCCAATGACTCAGCAGCGCCTGCAGGGTTAGCAGTAGTGGGCTCATAGCCCCTGCTCGCCCCGCACACGGCCCGCCTGCAGGTAGCAGCTGCGCGCGAGCCGCGCCGCCAGACGCTGGCTGTGGGTCACCATCAGAACGCCGCTGCCGGCCTCGGCGACCAACTGCAGAAACAGGCCCAGCACTGCATCGCTGCTGGCCTCGTCAAGGCTGCCGGTAGGCTCGTCTGCCAGCACCCAGGCTGGGCGAGCGGCCAGGGCACGGCCGATGGCGACCCGCTGTTGCTGGCCGCCGGACAACTGCTCCGGGTAGCGCGTCAACAGTTCGGCCAACCCCAGGCGCTGTGCCAGGTACGCCAGCCAATGGGGATCATGCCGGTTGGCGAGCCTTGCCTGAAACGCAAGGTTGGCCCCCACGTCCAGGCTACTGATCAGGTTGTATTGCTGAAACACCAAGCCGATGCCTTCCCTGCGCCACCGCGCCAGTGACGCCTCCGAACGGCCATCGAGGGGTTCGTCGTCAATCAGGATGCGCCCACTGTCGGCACGGTCCAGGCCGGCAATCAGGTGCAGCAAGGTGCTCTTGCCACTGCCGGACTCCCCCATCAGCGCCAGGCTGCTTCCGCGCGCCAGGTGCAGGTCGATGCCCTGCAACACCGGCAGCGGGCCTTGAGGGGTGATGAATGACTTGTGCAGTTGCTCGACGACCAGCATCGGTGGACCGTCCCTTTACGGTTTGCATCCCATAGGCATAGCAGGTCACGGCTGCGCAAGGGTTACCAGAACGCCATTCGGCGAACTGACCGAGGCTGTGAGCACGTTGTACCGCCTGAAGATTGAGCAGCCACCCGAGCGCCGGCATGAACAAATCTTCATATTGCCCGTGAACACCCTGATACCGGGGCCAACAGCTGATAACCCGCCCTTAGCGAAACCCGCCTGCCTTGAGGGAAAAGGAGGGGTTGCGTAGCATCGCCGGCCCCGAAGCCGCCGCCCGGCCACACCGTCACCCCCATAGAGCCACCGATGCCGCAACCCATCCCCCTCAAGGACCACGAAAAGGAAAAGCACCTGGTCAACCGCCGGCTCCTGGCCTGCGCCACCCTGGTCTTCAGCCTGGTCGCCGTCCTGGTGGGCCGCCTCTATGTGCTGCAGGTCCTGCAACACGACCAGCAGACTGCCGTGTCGGAAAACAACCGCGTGCACGTACTGCCCATCGCCCCGGAGCGCGGGCTGATCTACGACCGCAACGGCGTGGTGCTGGCTGACAACAAACCCAGTTTCGACCTGACCATGACCCGCGAACGGGCTGGCGATTCGGCCAAGGTGCTGGACGCCCTGGCGCAGGTTCTGAGCCTCGGCGAGGATGACCGCAAACAGTTCGATAAAGACCTGCGCCGTGGCCGCAAGCCCTTCGAGCCGGTCACCCTGATGGTCGGCCTGAACGAAGAGCAGATCGCCCTGATCGCGGTCAATCAGTTCCGCCTGCCTGGCCTTGAGGTAGAGCCGCAGTTCATTCGCGAATACCCGCTCGCCGAGCATTTCGCCCATTCGGTGGGTTACGTTGGGCGCATCAACGAGAAAGAAGCCAAGGCCCTCGACAGCACCGAGTACCGGGGCACGCAGTCGATCGGCAAGACCGGCATCGAGCACTTCTACGAAAGCCAACTGCACGGCCAGGTGGGCTACGAAGAAGTCGAGACCAACGCCCAGGGCCGGGTCATGCGTGTGCTCAACCACAAGGCGCCGATCCCCGGCAAGGACATCACCCTGAGCCTGGATGCCCACCTGCAACTGGCGGCCGAAAAGGCCCTGGGCGACCGCCGCGGCTCGGTGGTGGTGCTGGACCCGGCCAACGGCGATGTGCTGGCGATGGTCAGCAACCCGAGCTTCGACCCCAACCTGTTCGTCAAAGGCATCAGCTTCAAACAGTACGCCGCCCTGCGCGATTCCATCGACCGGCCGCTGTTCAACCGCGTACTGCGCGGCCTGTATGCGCCGGGCTCGACGGTCAAGCCGGAAGTGGCCATCGCCGGCCTCGACAGTGGCGTCATCACGCCCGGCAGCCGGGTGTTCGACCCGGGTTACTACGAGCTGCCCAACTATGCGCACAAGTACCGCAACTGGAACCGCAGCGGCGACGGTTGGGTGGACATGTACACCGCCATCATGCGGTCCAACGACACCTACTTCTACGACCTGGCGCACAAGCTGGGGATCGAGCGCCTGCACGATTACATGGCCGAGTTCGGCCTGGGCCAGAAGGTATCGCTGGACATGTTCGAAGAAGCGTCCGGGCTGATGCCATCCGCGCAATGGAAGCGCGCCACCCGGCGCCAGGCGTGGTTCCCGGGCGAGACCTTGATCCTGGGGATCGGCCAGGGCTACATGCAAGTGACCCCACTGCAGTTGGCCCAGGCCACCAGCCTGCTGGCGAGCAAAGGTGTGTGGCACCGCCCGCACCTGGCCATGACCGTTGGCGGCGAAACGCCGGTCGACCCCAACCCCATGCCCGACATCGTGCTACACGACAAACACGCCTGGGACCAGGTCAGCCAGGGCATGCAGATGGTCATGCACGACCCCCGCGGCATCGCCCGCGCCTCGGCGGCCGGCGCCCAGTACCGTATCGCCGGCAAGAGCGGCACGGCGCAGGTGGTGGCAATCAAGCAAGGCGAGCGTTACAACCGTAACAAGACCCTGGAACGGCATCGCGACAATGCCCTGTTCGTCGGCTTCGCACCGGCCGATCACCCCAGCGTGGTGGTGGCGGTGATGATCGAGAACGGCGAAGCGGGCGGGCGCGTGGCGGGGCCGGTGGTGCGTGAGGTGATGGATGCGTACCTGCTGGATGAGCAGGGGCACCTGAAGCCGGAGTATGCGGGCAATACAGCGACCAAGGTGGTGCCGCACAGTTAGGGTTCGGGTTGCTTGGGGCGCTTTGCGCCCCTTTTCAGACCGGTCCGGCCCCACGGCGAAGCCGCTCCTGTAGGCCAGTGCCACCCCTCGTTAGATCACAAAACAGCATAAGAATATAAATTCTTATTCTTTTTTTGTTATCCCGAAATCCTCTATAACTCTCCCAACTGTACAGCCGCCAACACCTGGCCAACTGTCTGCAGCGCAACACTCGATCAACAACCAGCGCCCACACGGCAACACCTACCCGCGCGCCGAATAATCGCAACACGTTGATCTCTAACAAGATTCAAAAACGGCACGACGATTGCTCCAGCAAAGTCCCCTGCTCACCAGAACCGGAGACTTGCCCATGAGCACCCCACTGAACGTCGTAGCCCTGTCTGGCGGCACTTCCCGCCCCTCGCGCACCCTGGCCCTGACCGAGGCGATCCTCGCGGAATTGGCCGAACACCTGAACATCAAGCCTCACCTCATCGACCTGGGTGAAATTGCCCGCCCCCTGGGCAGCGCCCTGTGGCGCAGCGAGCTGCCGGAGGCGGTGGAGCAGCAACTGCGCCTGGTCGAAAAGGCCGACCTGCTGGTGGTGACCACGCCGGTGTACCGCGGCAGCTTCACCGGGCATTTCAAGCACCTGTTCGACCTGATCGGCCAGGACGCCCTGATCGACACCCCAGTGCTGCTGGCCGCCACCGGTGGCAGTGAGCGCCACGCGCTGGTGCTCGATCACCAGTTGCGCCCGCTGTTCAGTTTCCTCCAGGCCCTGACGCTGCCTATCGGCGTGTTTGCCAGCCAGGCGGAACTGGCCGACTACCGCGTCTCCAGCGAGGCGCTGGCCGCGCGAATTCGCCTGGCCGCCGAGCGTGCCGTGCCGCTGTTCGGTGCCCACCACGCACTGCGCAAAAGCGCCTGAGGAGCGGCCATGAATGCACCTGTAAACACTGCCCCGCGCCCTGCCCTGGCCATCGCCCGCGCGCTCGCCTGGCAGTTCGCCCAGACCGCCGTCGAACGAGACGAACGCGGCGGCACGCCCAAAACCGAGCGCGATGCACTGCGTGACAGTGGCCTGTTGTCACTGGCCATCCCGCAAGCCTTCGGTGGCCAAGGCGCCAGCTGGTACGACACGTTCGAAGTGGTACGCGAGTTCGCCCGGGTCGACAGCTCCATTGCCCACGTCTTCGGCTTCCATCACCTGATGCTGGCCACCGTACGGCTGTTTTCGCGCCCGGATCAATGGCAGCCCTGGTTCGAGCAGACCGCTCGCAAGCAGTGGTTCTGGGGCAATGCCCTCAATCCGTTGGACACACGCACGGTGGTCAAGCACTTCGATGGCTGGTGCGAGTTTTCTGGCAAAAAGAGCTTTTGCTCCGGCGCCAGCGACTCGGAAATGCTGATCGCCTCGGCCGTGGACGAACGCGCTGGCGGCAAGCTGCTGATTGCCGCCATCCCCAGTGGCCGTACCGGCATCAGCCTGCACAGCGACTGGAACAACATCGGCCAGCGCCAGACCGACAGCGGCAGCGCCACGTTCGAACGGGTGCGGGTCGAGCACAATGAACTGCTGCTCGATCCAGGCCCGCTGAGCACGCCGTTCGCGGCCTTGCGCCCGTTGATTGCCCAACTGCACTTCGCCAACCTGTTCCTCGGTATTGCCGAAGGGGCGTTTGAAGAAGCCCGCCAGTACACCCTCAAGGAAAGCCGGCCGTGGTTCCGCTCAAGCGCCACCAGCACCGCCGAGGACCCTTACGTGCTGCGCCATTACGGCGAGTTCTGGGTTGGCCTGGAAAGCGTGCGTTTGCTGATTGAACGCGCCGCCCGCCAGCTCGATGCTGCCTGGGCCAAGGAACATGCCCTCAGCGCCGAAGAACGCGGCGACCTGGCCCTGGCCATCGGCACCGCCAAGGTTGCCGCTAGCCGCCATGGCCTGGATATCTGCAACCGCCTGTTCGAGGTCACCGGTGCTCGTGCCACCCACGCCTCGCTGCGCTTCGACCGCCACTGGCGCAACCTGAGGACACAGACCCTGCACGACCCGGTGGATTACCGCATCCATGAACTCGGCGAATGGGCCCTCAACGACAAACGCCCTGCCCCATCCTTCTATTCCTGAGGATTGCCCATGCAACTGCTGACCCTCCCCCCGTCGCCGACACTGGCCACCTCGATCAGGGCGACTGCACAGGTCTTCGAAGACCCCCGATCACAGGCGCTGCTCGCCCACCTGCAACAGGTCGCGCCCAGTGAGGCCAGCGTGCTGATCATCGGCGAAACCGGCACGGGCAAGGAGCTGGTCGCGCGCCACATCCACAACCTCAGCGGCCGACGTAACGGCCCGTTCGTTGCGGTCAACTGCGGCGCGTTTTCCGAGTCATTGGTCGAGGCCGAGCTGTTCGGCCACGAAAAAGGCGCGTTTACCGGCGCACTGGCGGCCAAGGCCGGCTGGTTCGAGGAGGCTAACGGCGGCACGCTGTTCCTCGATGAGATCGGCGACCTGCCCTTGCCGATCCAGGTCAAGCTGCTGCGCGTGCTGCAGGAGCGCGAAGTGGTACGGCTAGGTTCGCGCAAGAGCATCCCGATCAATGTGCGGGTGCTGGCGGCGACCAACGTGCAATTGGAGAAGGCCATCAATGCCGGGCATTTTCGCGAGGACCTGTATTACCGGCTGAACGTGGTGACCTTGCAGTTGCACCCGCTGCGTGATCGGCCAGGCGACATCCTGCCCCTGGCGCGGCATTTCATTCGCAGCTACAGCGACCGGTTGAGTTACGGGCCGGTGGAGTTGAGCTCGAATGCCCAGACAAAGCTGGTCGAGTATGCGTGGCCGGGCAACATCCGCGAGCTGGAGAACGTCATTCACCACAGTTTGCTGACCTGCGGTGACGGGTTGATTCAGGCGCACGACCTGCGCCTGTCCAACCTGCGTATCGAGCGCCAAGACGAGGAGCCTGGCAACAACCCTGTGGAGGACTTGCTGCAGCGGGCGTTCAGCCGCTTGTACGAGGAGCAGTCGGGGGACCTGTATGAGAAGGTCGAAAACGCCTTGCTGCGCTCGGCCTACCGTTTTTGCCATTACAACCAGGTGCATACCGCGCAGCTGCTGGGGTTGTCGCGCAACATCACCCGGACGCGGCTGATTGCGATTGGCGAGTTGGTGGTGAACAAAAGACGGGGGCAGGAGCAACAGGCCCTGGATAACCGGGTGGTGCGGTTGTCGATCTGAAGTGTGCAGTGTCAGTACCGGCCTCTTCGCGGGCAAGCCCGCTCCCACAGGTGTATCACTGCACTTGAAATCAGTGGTGTACCTGTGGGAGCAGGCTTGCCCGCGAAGAGGCCAGCAAGGCCAACTCAAATACTAAGTGCGGTCACCGCCATGATCGTCTCCGACATCATGATCGGCACCATCATCCGCGCCATGCCCTACACCGTGGGCCTCACCCACATTGTGATTCGCCTCATGGTTGGCTTCATGGTTGGCCTCATGGTTGGCCTCATGGTTGGCCTCATGGTTGGCCTCATGGTTGGCACCATCATCGGCCCCGTTACGACCATTGTCACCACGACCCGAGCTGGCATGCCCACCGCCGTCGCCACTGTGTCCGCTGCCACTGCCGCCATGGCCACCACCTCCGCCACCGCCGCTTCCACCACCATGACCGCCGCCACCTCCGCTGCCACCGTGACCGCCACCGCCACCGCCGCCATGACCTCCACCACCGCCACCATGACCGCCGCCGCCACCACCGCCACCATGACCGCCGCCGCCACCGCCGCCACCATGACCGCCACCTCCTCCACCGCCACCATCCTTCGCATACGCGCTGGAAGCACCGCCAATGGAGTCAGGCACCAACACTGCCGACGCTGACAGAACCGCGCCGATCGCCAAAGCCAACAAGCATTTCTTGAGCATGATGAGCCTCCGCTTGGAGTAGCACGGGGTTACACCTGGTACCCCATGAGTTCCGGCCCCCCCATGGGGCGACCTGCAAACCAGTGCGGCCTTCCCTCTGCAGCAAGTGAACGAGATCCTTCAGGGTCATCTGGCCAGTTGTTGCAGAATATTTCTTACGTTCTGAGCGTAGTCAGGCTGTCCGGCTTGTCACCGACCAGTCATCCGAATGGCGTATTCGCGGGCAAGCCCGCGAATGGGTGGAATCACTTACACAGAAGCTGTCCGAGGCATCAAGTCATACGGGTGCTTCCATCCTGGCGTGCCCTTGATACGCGCTTTCCAGGCCTCAATATGGACAAATTCGTCCAGCGCGATACCCGTATCCTCAGGCATGAACACATACCCCGCCAACGACAGGTCGGCGATGGTCAACCGCCCACCGACCATGAACGGTGTCTTCGCCAAATGCGCATCAACGACGCGATAAGCGGCCGTCGCGCGATCACGCAAAAACTTGGTCACGTCTGATTCGCCCATCTGTTTCAGGCAATAGATGAACCGCAGCGCCGCGTAATAGCTGGTGAACTTGTGGTTGTCGAACAACATCCAGCGCCAGATCTCACGCTTTTCGTCCTCATCCCGTGGGCCGAACTGGCCGGTCTGCTCGGCCAAGTATTCAAGGATCAGGGCTGACTGGGTGAGGGTCTTGCCGGCGTGCTCCAGCACGGGCACCTCGCCCTGCTCGTTCACTTCATCGCGCCAAGATTGCTCACGGGTCTGGCCGTTGAAAAAGTCGACGAACACCGGCTGCCAGGCCTGGCCGGTGAGTTCGAGCATGAGGGCGGCTTTGTAGGCATTACCGGATTCTGCGAAGCAGTGCAGCGTGTATTCGGACATGGCAGACCTTCAGCTTCCTTTGAATGATCGAGGGGGTGCAGGGGCCGTTGCACGGGCCACTCACCGACAACCCGAGCAAATCACGAGCCGCTCGGCAAGGTCAATTCAAAACCTCCCACGACCCGTCACTTCCGTTATATGCCCCCCGCGCGCGCCATGCGACAGTGAAGAAAACAACACGGATAAAACCCATGTACAGAAACACCTCTACCCCCGCGGACGACAACGGTTGCGGCTGGTTCCACCTCAGCCCCATGCGCCAGCCACGCGCCGCGCACCGGGGGCGGAGCGAAGCGCGCTGGGTGGTGCTTGGCGCCGGCTTCACCGGCCTTGCCGCCGCGCGGCAACTGGCGCTGCATCACCCTGACGACGAGATCATCCTGGTGGAGGCCCAGGAAGTCGGCTTCGGCGCCTCGGGGCGCAACTCGGGCTTTGCCATCGACCTGCCCCACGACATCGGCGCACCTGACTACATCGGTGACCTGGCCACTGCGCGGATGAACCTCAAACTCAACCTGCACGCGCAGTCGATACTGCGCAAGTTGATCGACCAGCACGGCATCGACTGCCAGATCCGCCCGGACGGCAAATACCAGGCCGCCGTCGAAGACAAGGGCCTGGCTGTGCTGGAGGCTTACCGCAGCGGCCTGGAAAAACTCGGCCAGCCCTACCAACTGATCGATGCCCGCGACCTGCCCGAGCACTTCGGCACCTCGTTCTACCGCAAGGCGTTGTACACCCCAGGCACCCAGTTGCTGCAGCCGGCCGCCCTGGCCAAAGGCCTGGCAGAAAGCCTGCCCAGCAACGTGACACTGTACGAGCACACCACCATCACCCGCATCGAGCAGGGCACGCGCATCACCCTCAAGCATGCCCACGGCGAGATCGTTGCCGACCAGTTGCTGCTGACCAACAACGCCTTCGCCTCGTACTTTGGCTTTTTGCCGGGCCGACTGCTGCCGATTTTCACCTACGCCAGCATGACCCGCCCGCTGAGCGAGGACGAGCAGGCACGCCTGGGCGGCAAGGCGACCTGGGGCCTGATCCCCGCCGACCCGTTTGGCAGCACCTTGCGGCGCACGCCGGACCAACGCCTGCTGGTGCGCAACAGCTTTAGCTTCAACGCTGACGGCCGCGCCCATCAGCGCCATTTGCAGCGGGCCGGTCGGCAGCACCGGGAATCGTTCGAACGGCGCTTTCCGATGCTCTCGGGCACGCCGTTCGAGTTCACTTGGGGCGGCTCGATGTGCCTGTCGCGCAACCACCTGTCGCACTTCGGCACGCTGGCCCCCAATGTCCACGCCGCCTTGTGCTGCAACGGCCTGGGGATTACCCGGGGTACCGCCACCGGTACCCTGCTGGCCGATTGGCTGAGCGGCGAGCGCGACGAGCTGATCGACTTCCTGCTGGGCTCCGCGGGGCCTAACCGCAACCCACCGGAGCCGCTGCTGAGTATGGGCGTGAACCTGAACCTGCACTGGGGCCAGCGCCGCGCCGGCCTAGAAAGCTGAAAAGGAGGCAACATGCACAGCCTGGGCATTCTCGGGGTCGGCGAGCTGACCGAAAAAGTGGTAGTGGGCCTGCGCCGCAGTGGTTATGACGGCGCGATCCTGCTCTCGCCACGCAACGCCCAGCGCGCCGAAGCGCTGGCCCACTCGCTGGGTTGCCAAGTACTACCGAGCAATCAGGCAGTGGTCGATCAGGCCGAGCTGGTGATGCTGGGCGTGCGCCCACAATCGCTAACAGAACTGGCCAACGAGGTGCGTTTACGCCCAGGGCAACGTTTACTGTCATTGGCGGCGGGGGTGAACCTTGCGCAATTGCACAGGGCCTTTCCGGCGGCCCACTGCGTGCGCGTGATGCTGTCTTACGCGGCGCAACACAACCAGTCCACGGTAGTGGTTTGCCCGCCAGATGCACCGACAGAACAATGCCTGGAGGCCCTGGGCAATCTGGTGGTCCTGCAGGATGAGCCCGCGTTCGAGCTGGCCACGGTGGCCGCGTGCATGAGTGGCTGGTTCTACTTCCTGTTGCACGATTTGCAGCAGTGGCTGACCGACAAAGGCCTGCCGGCAACCGAAGCACGCGCCTTGGTGCTGGGCAACCTGCAGGATTGTGTGACCAGTGCGCAGCAACAGCCCGAGCACACGCTCAAGGCCTTGGGGCAGGCGATTGCCACGCCGGGCACCTTTACCGCCGATGGGCTGGCCGTGTTGATGCATCAGCCGGTGGGGGCCAGTTGGGGGGCGGCCTGTGAGGTGGTGCTGGATGCACTGTTGACCCGGTCTCGGTAGGCGTTTGTGGGCGCGGGCTTGCCCCGCGAATAGAGCCACGCGCTGCATGGCACCGGCTTGGCCGGTGTTCGCGGGGCAAGCCCGCTCCCACAAGCCCCCATACGCCACTCACACCTCGCAATGCCATCCCACGACCCGTCCGAACCGTTATAGGGAGCCCCTGCGGCCCGGTGCCATAGTGCCGCCACGCTCGTGCGTCGGATAACAACAAGAGGTAAATCCAATGTCTGTACCCAAACGCTCCGTCGAAGATGCGCCACTCAATGCGTTCCTGATCAACCGCTTGGGGCGGCGCAAAATGCTGATCCACAGCTTCCTCTGGTCGGGTATGTCGCTGGTGCTGCTGGGCGTGTTCCCCGACGCCTCGCCCACCACCGTGCTGGTGCTGTTTGGTGCCTATGCGGTGCTGATAGGCGGCGCCCAGGTGCTGGAATATGTCTACCCCAACGAATTGTTCCCCACCGAAATCCGCGCATCCACCGTGGGCCTGGCGACCTCGCTGTCGCGTATCGGCGCGGCCGTGGGCACCTACCTGGTGCCTATCTCCCTGCACAGTCACCGTCCTACAAAACCGTCGTTCGTAAAGCCTGAAGGAGCCCAACCATGAGCCAAGTGCTAACCGTTGTCCGCAATGCCGCTGCCACCCCCCTGGGCACGCCAGCCCCTGCCCGCCTGCCAATCGGCGAACCGGTCGCCCAGGCCGCCACGGCACAGGACCAGACCGATGAAGCGGTCGGCGCCAGCATTGGCGTCTGGGAAAGCAGCCCCGGGGTGTTCCGCCGCTACCTGAAAAACCGCGAGTTCAGCCACATCGTCAGTGGCAGCTGCACCTTCACCCCCGACGGCGGCGAGCCGGTCGAGCTGCGGGCGGGCGACGCGGTGCTGTTCCCGGAGAACTGCGAAGGCGTGTGGGACATCCGCGAGACCCTGCGCAAGACCTACGTGTTGTTCTAAGGAGCGCGTTGATGATCGAACGTATCAACCCCGGCAAACGTGCCAGTCAGATGGTGCTGGTGGATGGCCGCCTGGAAACTTCGGGAATCGTCGCCCTCGCGCCGGGCGATATCGCCAGCCAGACGCGTTGCGTACTGGCACAGCTGGAGCAGTGGCTGGCGCAGGTCGGCGCTGGCAAGGGCAACCTGACCCGCGTACAGATCTGGCTGGCCGACATGGGGGAGTTTGCGGCGATGAATGAGGTGTATGACGCCTGGGTGGGTGAGCAGCCACCGGTGCGGGCGTGTGTGGGGGCTGCGCTGGCGGCGCCTGAGTATCGGGTCGAGATTCAGGCTTTTGGCCAGCTTTGAGCGCGCAGGGGCCGCGTTGCGGCCCATTCGCGGGGCAAGCCCGCTCCCACAGGTATGCACAGTTTCAACTTCTCTAGCCTATCTGTGGGAGTGGGCTTGCCCCGCGAATGGGCCAGCAAGGTTTGATTACAGCTCCGGGTCCAACCCCACTTTGTCTCCATGCCAGTCGAACCGCTCCACCTCATGCCTGCGCTTGCGGAAGCTGTAAGGCGTCTCGCCGTACTGTTTGCGGAACCACAAGATGAAGTGCGACGCATCGGAAAACCCACACGCCAAAGCAATGGTGGTGATGTTCTGGCTGGTATTCACCAGCAAGCGCCGGGCATGGTCCAGGCGCAACTTGCGCCAGTAGTTGGCCGGTGGTTCCTGGGTGTTGGCGACGAATTCCCGGTGCAACTGCCGCGGGTGGGTACCCACCGCCTCGGCCACGGCCTTGAGCGTCATCGATGCGTCCAGGTTGGCGCGCATGAAGGCGATGGCCCGCTGCACACGGTCGTTCTGGTAGACGCATTCGCTGGCAGCCTGGTCGTCTTGCTCATCGGCCCGCTCATCCACCAGCAGGTATTCCAGGCCTTTTTGCGCCCGCACCGCACCGCAATGCCTGCGGATCAGGTTGGCCGCCAGGTCGATCGCCGTGCCACCCGGGCAGGTGATGATGCCGCGGTCATCCACATAGCTCTTGTCGATAACGGCAGTGGACAGCGGGAAGCGCTCCTTGAACTCATCGCGCAAAGTGAAATGCAGCGCGCAACGCCGGCCATCGAGCAGGCCAGCCTTGCCCAGCACGAACGAGCCCGAACACAGGGCGATGATCGGGATGTTGGCGGCATACACCTCACGCAACGCGTCGAGCAGCCAGTCGGGTGGGTTGCGCGTTTCACCCAGCAGCCCGCCCGCCAGCACGATGTAGTCGTACTGGGCAAACAGGTTGAGTGGCTTGGTCGGCGAAATGGGCATGCCACAACTGGCGGTGATCGGCTGGTCGTCGAGGGTCATCCAGTCCCACTGGCAATACACCTGCTGACTGCGGAACGACTTGTCGGCGGCAAAGCGCAACGAGTCGACCAGGCCAGCGACCGGGACCAGGGTGAACTGGTTGAGAAGGATGAAACCGACCCGCAGTTCGGGCTTGATCTGCGAGACGGTTTCGGAGGGCTGCGGTTGTTGGTGTTGTTGGGCGACCATGGACGCTGCTCACATGACATCCGAAGTGAATGACATTTTAGGCGTCTTCAGGTGTCCGTCCTATCACATTCAGCACCAAAACTAGAAAATTTCGGACACAGCCCAGCCCTTAAGTATTATTTGCGACTCTGCGCCAAGGCCTGCTTCTCCCTAGTACTGACGACAGCCTTCTGTGCCTTGTCATCCCCCTTGTCGTTGGCGCCCAATACGCTGTTGTCGTCTTTGAGTTGTACAGCGAGAAGTTTCGCCCCGCTCTTGGAAGGAAACTCATAGATCGGCCGACCGGCTCTGCCCGCCCCGGCACCCTGTATGCCAACGATGCTGCCATGGACCAAGGCTGTCATGACCGCATCGATGATCTCATCCCGTGACGTGAGGCCCAACCACTTCCTTATGCTTGCGCCATGTCTGGAAGTAATGTGCTTCAGGCCCTCGTTTATGTTGCCCTCTTCCAAGAAAACAACTTCTTGTTTCCCAGTCGTGGGATTTGGCCGTTGGCCAATAGCCACAATACTGTCCCCACTCGCCTGCCTATTTGTGGGTAACCGCGGTTTCAGCCTGTTATAAATGGGGCTGTCGAACCTGCCGAACTCCCTGACGGACGCGGCGCCCTTATCCTTGCCTTTTTCCGCCTTGCTTCCCTGCTTCTTCTTGCTGCTAGCCGCTTGGGACCAGCCATCGTCATCCAGTCCATCTGCGCCGGGCTGCTCTGAGCGAGAGGATGTAGCACCCGGGTGACCAACGTCACTGCCCGATCCTGTTGAAGTTGAGGCTGTGGCTGAAGCAGCAGGTTCGTTGCCCGCGCCATCGCTCTCGCTCGCAGTCGGTGCAGCTTGCACGCCGGAGCCTCCCGCCCCGCCTTTTTTCTTGCCCCCCCTTAACCCGTGCTCGTCAACCAGTGTCATCGGGTTGTTTCGCACCATTGCGAACAGGTTCAAGCCATCCACGGTGCCTGCAGGGTCCGCACTCAACCAGCGGCCCAGCCACGGTTGGTAATACCTATACCCGTAGTAATACAGCCCCGTCGCATCGCGCTCCTTGCCCGAATACCGAACGAACTTGTAGCGACCCTGCACTTCATTGCGTGCCGCCCATACCGCAGTACCACCGTACGGGTAGTACTCCTCTCGACTGAGCACCGCACCACTGCCGTCGACTTCCAGGCAACCGCTGCCCAGTTGGTCGGCATAGCTGTAACGTAATTGAGCATCGGCAAGCGCTGGCGGCTTGCCTGTGGCCCAGTGCAAGGCCCGCACCTGGGCGTGCCCGGCTTCGCCCACCAGCACCACCTGCAGCTGTTCGATCAGCGTGCCGCCCTGGGTGGTACTGCGCAGCTCCAGGCCTGGCAGGTACTGCACCCGCTGCGTACGCATGTGGTTGGCGGCCTTGCTGGTGCTGACCTTGAGCACGCGTTGGTTGCCGATGTCGTAGCGGTAGCTTTCGCCGTCGTCTGCCGCCCCTTCGCGCACGATCTGGGTGACCCCTTGTAGCTCACCGCGCGGCGTCCAGGTTAGCGGCTGGCCTGGCAACAAGGTCTTTTGCTGGCCACTGGCGTTGAACAGCGCCTCGACGGCCGCCGGGTCCCGTGTGAGCGCGCTGTCCACCGCCCGATTGCTGCGGTCGCTGACGGTGATAGCGGTGGTGTAATTGTGGTTTGTGGCAGGCGCACTGTGGCGGATACGGGTCAGGTTGCCCGCCGTGTCGTAGGTATAAGTGCGGCTGTAGCGGCTGTAGGTGACGTTATCCAGCGTTGCCATAGCCGGCAGCTTGGCGCCCTGCTGGCCGGCGTTTGCCATCTCGCGCCCAGTGGCGCTGGCCAGTTGGTACAGGCTGTCGTAGACGTAGGTGCTAAGCGGCTCGACTTTCTGATTGCGCCAGAAACGGGTTTCTTCGGCGTCGTTGCGCACACTGAGCACATTACCCACCGGGTCGTAGGCATAGCGCAGGTCTTGCAGCACCTTGGCCCCCTGCGCATGCCCTGCCGGGCGTTCGGTACGCACCGCTGCCAGCCGCTGGGTGCGCGGCTCGTAACGGTACAGGGTGACCAGGCCATTGCCGTGCTCCTCGCGCAGCTTCTGCCCGGCAGCCGAATAGCTCAGGGCTTTGAGGATGACCTGCTCGGGCCCGCCCTTGAGCGTGAGCCAGCTGCCGGTGAGCAAGCCCGCCACATCGTAGGCCTGGCGGCGCAGGTGGCCTGCGGCGTCACGCGTGCTCAGTGGTGCTCCGGTCGCGTCCACGGTGGTCAGCGTGGTGCTGGCCTCGGCCTCCGGTTGCAGCCGCGCATTCCAATCGGCAGGCTGCTCGCCTTGCCAATCAACCCCTACTTGCGGGTTGTCCGCCTCGGCCAGCAAACGTTGCGTGGTCGCAAGGGCATCGCCAGTCAGGCCAAGGCCATGGGTGTGCAGCAAACCGGCGCTGTGGTAGTGCAGGCTAGCCCGGCCCGCCAGGTTGTAGGCTTTTTCTGCGGCGCTGTTGCCGGCATAGACCAGCCGCTCCAGCCGGCAAAGCGCGTGGCCGTTGACCTGCTCGCTGATGCCCAGCAGGCGGCCAGGCAGGTGGGTGTTTTCGTAATGCCAGGTGCGGGTGACCGCTTCACTGCGCACGTGCTCGCCGTGTTCATCCAGCGCGATCCGCGACACGGCCAGCAACGGGCGCCCAGCCGCGTCCTGCAGGTTGATCGACACCCCTGCATCGGCGCTTTGCGTGCACACCGGGGTGCCGGCGAGGTCGGTCAGCCAGGCAAAGTTGCCACGGCCGCTGGCGTGCAGGCGCGGGTCGCTGCTGTGGGCCATATAACCCTTGGCGTCATGCTGCTGCCGGGTAATCCGTGGCTGCGTCAGGGCTGGCGTGTCCGGGTGGCGGTGGTAATGAATAGTCCGGGCCACCAGGCCGCGGTTGTCCATCACCGTAACGGTTGGGGTATTGCGATGGACAGCGTTGTCCGTAAGAGCAGGCATCGCGTGCCTCCTGTTTTTGAATTCTGCATTGGGTTAAGTGGCATGGCGTGCGCCAGGTCGCGCACGCCATCGAGGTTGCACTCAGGCCGTGTCGTTCTCGTCGTGCGCGACCGTGAACCAGGGGTAGTACTCGGTGCCCCGTTCCCAGCCCGCGGCGGTGACGACGCGATAAACCCGCCCCATGGCGTCGTACAGCTGAGTATCGGCAAACAGCGCGGCGCGACCGCTGTCATCGCGTACAGGGCGCCAGTCGTCGAGGTAGTACGGCAACCAGGTGCGTACGGGCTGGCCTTTGTTGTCGTACTCGGTCTTGCCATTGACCGCCCAGCGCCGCACCGCCGGCTGCATCAGCGCAGTGCCATTGCGGTCGCGTTCGAGGCTGCCTGCGGCGGTACGCACCAATGCCTCGCCGGGCGCACTCAGGGCTGCGGTCTGCAACAGGCGGCCGGCGCCATCGCTGTGCGCCACGTTTACGCGCAACTGCTGTGCGGGGTCGCCGTCGTAGCGGTCGGTCTGCAGGCTGATGATGTGCGGCGGCTGGCGGCTCGCGCGGTCGTCCACACGCGGCAGGTTGTTGGCCTTGAGCAGGCGACGCAGCGCCAGTTCGCCCATGCGGGTAGCCAAGGGGCGCCCTTGCCTGTCACGGGCCAGTGGCATCCAGCTGTCCGTCACCACGCGATGCGCCGTGGCCACAGGCACCTCGCCCCCCTTGAGCGCAAGAATGCCTTCCACTGTTTCCGGGAGGGTGAATGCTTTGCCGCTGCGATAGCCGGCCAGCTGCCCTTGCTCCGTACCGTGGAAGCGGGTTTGCGTCACCCGCCCCCAAGCGTCGAGGCTCACTTGTTGCAGGTTGTCGTTGGCATCGGTCATGGCGACGGGCGTGAGAAAACGCCAGTCGTGTTCGAAGCTAGCCTCCAGGCCAGCGGCATCGGTGACCTTCTGCACCTGCACGGCGTGCGGGCTCCAGTCAACGCGCAACTCGCCGAGCAGCTCGCTGGCACGTAGCGTGGCCAGGCGGTAGAACCGCTGCGCACCCTGGTACCGGGCCAGGTGGTGGCGGCTGATGTACACCTGTTTGCCGTCCTCGGCTAACGCGACCAGGTGGTGGCCACCGTTGGCCTGCCACTGTGCCAGCTCGTGCGGCAAGAGCGTTGCCTGCAGCTCAGCCAGAGTGGCGTGTTCGAGCATGGCCGTCTCGCGGTAGGCCACCAGCGCCTGGCGGATCGGAACGGTGGTCAATGCCCCTTGGGCATCACACCATTGCTTGCGCTGGTAACCCGTTAGCGTGGCATCGCCCAGGCCCTCTAACGGGCTGCCCGGCGCCAGCAGGTGTTCCACGCTGAAGCCGCCCTGCGGTAGCGCGGACGCTGGCAGGGCCAGCACATCGGTGCGGGTCGATTCGATCAGCCCGGACAGGTGATTGTGACCGCCTTCCAGATGACGTACCCGATGGCGCGTGTGCTCCAGCCACACCCTGTCCTGCTGAGGGTCGCGAGTATCGGCCAGCAGCCCTGCTGGCAGCGTGTCCGGATAAGGCGAAGGGGACACTGCAACCCGACGCGGGTAATGCACCTGCACCTGCTGCAGCACATGGCCATGCGGGTCCTGGCCCAGCACCAGCGTCTGGGTGATGACCGGGTCCTGGGCAATGCGCTCGGTGTTGAACGCCAGGGTCTCCAGAGCCGTTACCAAAGCGGCCGGCCGGTCGGCTTGCGCGGTCTCGTAGACCCGCACCTGCCATCGTTGTCGGGCGATGCTGTACGGCACCTCGGCGCGCTCACTGCCGTCGAGGCCGTAGGTTTCACTGCGCACCTCTACCCCCTTCAAGGCACGCAGCAGCCAACGGCGGGCCGCACCTTGCGGCACGTAAGGCACATCGCGACCACCTTCAAGGCGGGTGAAGCGCACGGGTTGCAGGGCAAAGTCCGCTTCGGCGCTGCGCTGCCCGACAAACCCTAGGGGCGGGGTGCTGTCCAGGCGCTCGACGCCGCTAAGAAACCACTGGCGCACCTGCGCCGGTGGCGAACGTTCGGCGGCCGTGCCTTGCGCATCGCTCAGGGTGTCGGTCTGGATCAACTGCATGAAGCCGCGAAATTCGCGCTCGACCGGGTCCCAGACTGGGTGCCGGTAGCGCATGCCACTGACCGTGCGCAGGCCGCTGATATCGTCCACCGTGGTCACCTGGGCCAAGGTGTGGACCGGGAACGGCAAACGGCTGATTGCCGCCTTGCCCTGCGCCTGCAGGGCACGTTTTTCATCCAGCCAGCCCTGCGCCGAGCTGCGGTAATCGAACAGGGTTCGGCTGCCCGTGTTGCTGCACACTTCGGCCAGCAACCAGGGGCGCCGGTCATTGAAGCGATAGGCCCAACTGCGTGGGGCGATGTGTGGCACCGTCAGCACCAGTTCTGCACTGCCCTGCCCGCGCAAATCAACCAGTTGCAGCTTGCAGCTGGCATCGAGCACGACCCCCTTCGGGGCGGGCACAGATTGGCCTTCGACAAAACGATTGCCGTTATGGCTGACGAACACGCGGATGCGGTCGGCGTCCACATACAGGAGATCGGTCGTGCCGCTGCCGTCGGTATCGCCCAGCAGAACCCGCGAGGCATTGAAGTGTTCGATGGCAAACCCGCTCATGCGCACAGGGTTGGCAAAGCGACCGTGGCCCAGCATTGGCCAGTAGGTGACGCCCTCGCCCGTGACCTCGATCAGCTGCTGCAGGCCGGTACCCGCGAGGTCGGCAAATGCCACCAGCCGGTGCTCGCTGCCAGCCAATGGCAACGTGGGGCCTGACACGACGTCAGTGGCGGGCTGCCACCCCGCACCCCGCACCCTGACAGACAAGCGCACGCTGCGTGGCCCGATCATGACCAGGTCCTGTTGCCCGCCTCCACTGAAGTCGACCAGTTGCGCAGCGCCATGGGCCAGCTCGCTGGGCATGGCGTCGGCGGCGATGAAGTCACGCCATTGCCCCTCCGGCGTCAGGGTGAAGCTGCCGCGAATACCTGGCTGGTTGACCAGCCACTGCGGCTGACCGTCACCGTCGAGGTCGGCCAACATCCCCGTACCTGGACGTGGCGCGCTGGGCAAAACCTGTGCAGCTCCCCACGTGACAGCATCGCCACCCGCATCGCTGTCGCGTTCCGGCGCCCTATACCACCAGGCACCCGCATCCTGGTACAACAGGCCCGACAGACCCTCGCCGTGTAGATCGGCCATCTGCCAGTGCGGCGCGCTGAAGCCCGCGAGGCCGGCCAATGCCTCCCAGCCTGGGTGCTCACACCCGGGGCGAATCGGCTCGAATTCCATGGGCGGCAGCAACAACGGCGTGCCATCCGTTTCGTAGGCAACCTGTTGCGCGGCCACCAGCACCGATGCGACGCCCGACGCGTCATACGCCAGGTGCAAGCGCGAGACCAGCTCGGGGCGAGGGTCAGCCTTGCCGGCCATCATTTGCGTGCGGTGCCAGAGCAGTATCTCGTGGCAGAGCCGTCGCGTGCGTTTATCGAAGCCCCAGCGCCAGTACGAAAAACAATCCTGACGGACCGGCCAGGGCGTCTGCACCTGGAACGCGGGCGGGGTGTTCACATTTACGCCTCGCTCGCCGTAGTCCAGCTGCATCACGGTCATGAAGTCGTCCGGGCGAAATGCCTGCTGCGGTATCAGCAGTGCTGTGCTCGGGGTCGCATTCATGGCGTGGACAGCTACCAGGTACGTGTTGGCAACCTGCGGGTGCATGGCCCGTTCCTGCGCATCGCAACCGGCGTGGTCTTCGTTGCGGTACGTGTAGACCACATGTTCACCGGTGGCGCTGACAGTCTCTTCGGCGTACCAGCACGCGACATGCGCCGGCACACCGGGCTCGGCCAAGCGCGCCGAGGCCGACCAGCCGAACAGGGTGATGCTGCCGTCGGCGTGGTACTGCAGCCAGAAGCCCGGCGACTCGGGGCTGGCTTGCGCACGCCAATGTTCCAGACGCTGGTCGCGGCCGCCACTGCGCTGCACCCAGGTGGTTACTGTGTGGGCGGCAGGGGTAGCGGAGAACGGCAAGCTGGCGACACTGCGCGGCGCCCCCCGGTCGAGCAGGATTTCCTCGCCGTCAGGCCCCTGCCAACGGTCACTGTGGATGTATCGAGGGATGCCAAAGCGGTCCATCCGGCAGATGAAGGGCGGGGTGCATTGCCAGCCTGCACCGAATGCGCCATTGCCCGCAGAAGACCGGTAATCCAGGCTCAACGACGGCGACAGGGCGCGGCCGACCGGCAAAGGCAATGGCAGTGACCAGCCTGCGGCGCCGTCGGCGCTGCCGACTGACAGCATGCCGCCGCCCGCCGAAACGGTACCACCGCCCTTGGGCAATGAGGGTGGGCTGAACACAGGTTCGCCGCCGGCACCCGAAGGGGTGACAGACATATCATTCATGGTGTTGCTCCTTGACGACCCTGGCACCTCGGCGCCAGGGTCAGGAAATAGGAAGTCAGCCTCAGCGGGAGGGCACCAGGGTGCCCTCCCCCGGCCCTTAGCGGACGGTGAACTGCACGTGCAGAATGATGTCGCTCAACCGCTCCAGCAGGGCTTTCTGTTCGCCCTGGGCATGGGCAAAGTTCAAGGTCATCTGCGTCTGGTCGTTGCGGTCATCCGCCTTGGCGATATTCAGCCCTTCGAACGGCAGCAACTGGTTACCTGGGCGCAGCGGCGGGTAACCATTGAGCTGGCTGAACTGGCCGTTGTCCTGCAGGGCATGGGAGATACTGGTCTGCTCACAGCCTGCAGGCAGGCCGCGGGCGCTGGTCAGCAAGCGCGCATGCACATCCTGGTAGGGGCCAAGCAACGCCGGCAGCGAGACCGCAATGCTGCGTATGCGCCGCGACGCCGCGGTTTCGAACCCTGCGGCCAGGTTCAAAGCCTTCAGGCCGAACTGGATCGACAGCACGCCGCCAGCGGCCAGCGCAAGACTGCATCGCTCCAGCTTCGCGTCGACCTCAACCGTTCTACCGGCCAGCAGCGCCTTCACCGCATCACCCAGCGCTACAGCCTTGCCTTGCGTACTGAGTTTGCCGTCAAAGAGCTTGGCCAGTGACACCGTGCGGGTCACCTCCATTTCGCGTTTCTGCCACTTCACCCAGGCCGTTTCCATCTGCGCCAGTGACAGCATCAGCCCCTCGCCGCACAGCAAACCCGCCCAGGCGCTGTTCCAGGTCCCGGTACGCAGGTAGGTTTCGGTGTCGCCCTTTTCCCATTGCAGGGCCTTTTGGGCCATAAGGCAGCGCGAAACGGTGAGGTCGTAGTAGGTGTAGAAGATGCTCGCCAGCCGCGCACGCAGCCAGCTGTACATGGCCTTACCGGTGAACTTGCCCTGGTGCAGGGCCAACTGCGCCTGGGCATGAGCGGATTGGGTCTGCAAATGCGCAATGTGCATCTGCGCGGACGTTTCGCGTACGGCCAGGGCATCGAGTTGAGCCTGTACCGTCGCCATCTGTTTCTCGGCCGATTCGTACTGGAACTTCCAATCAGCACGGCGACGGGCAAAGTGCGCCTCCTGGCCAAGGCGTGAAGCAGCAAGCCCTGCCACTTTCGATTGCGCACCAAAGCCATAGGCAACGGCTTTGAGTATGTCTTCCGGTTTGCCGCCACCATTGGCCAGGCCAAAGATCTTAGGGAATGCGGCTACGACCGAAGCCCCTGCCATGACACCTGATTCCGCCGCCGCTGCCGTTTCAGAAACGGTTCTTAGTTTCAGGGAAAGGCTCTCGCGGTCAGAAAGGTTGTTTTCGTAGAGTTTGAGGTAATAATCACGACTGGCCGTGGCCGCCGTCAACGAGCTGTGCAACGTCACGCGGTCGGCTGCCAGTTCGTTGAGAGTCTGCCTGAACAATGCCACGTTGCTATCGGCAAGCTCCGCACCCTGGCTGGCCAGCAAGCCCGCCAACGCCTCGGCATCCTGGCGCTCGAGAATGCCTTGCAACGTGCTGCCAAACTGGATGAGCTGGCCGGCCATGCTGCGGGCACCGTCAAGCAAGACCGAAAAACGCAGTGCCGGCACATCAGTGATCTCAGGCAAGCCACGCTCGCCGCCGGCCTCAGCCGCGACAGCAGCAGCCAGCAGCGCCTTGGGGTCAGCCGGTGCAGCATACAGCGGCAAACTCAATGGCTGGCCATCAAGGGTCAGGTTGTGCCGCAAGTTGTACTGGCGCAGGCGCAACCCTTCCCAGTAACCGAGCATCACCCGGTTGACCTCCGGCAGGAACTGGCTTTTCCCAGGCGCAGCGGCCTGCCCCAGCATGGGCTCGATCCAACCAGTGGCCGGAGGTGTCCAAGGGGCGTCGCCCAGCAGGCTCAGGGCGCGCTGGTACCAGACGCTCGCTTCGCTGAGGGTATCGCGCTCAAGCTTGCGATAAGCGACATCACCGCGCCCAATACAAATGTCCAGCAGGCGCATGAACACATTGAGCTTGTAATGCATCGGGTCATTCTGGGCCACGGCATCCGGGTCGAGCGACTTCAACGGGTCGTCGTTCCAACTGCTGTCCTCTTCCAGCGGGCGCACATTCCACATCCGCTGCGAGCCCACACCGCCCTTGGCGTAACCTGCCGGGTTAAAGACATACTTCAGCCACTGTTCGGCAAGGTCAAAGCGTTCTTCCTGAAGAAAACGCTGCATGACCAACATCGGGGTGAAGTAGAACAACTCCCAGAAATACAGGGCATTGGCGCCCGTGAAGTCCATGCGATCAGTGGCGTTTCGACCAAATGCCTGCACGCTGTCGACATTGTCCCTGGACAGCTTTCTATCCCCGACAGGAGCAGTATCCGCATTACGCACAATTGCCAGCGTATGGCGGTCGATCATGAGGCTATGGCCGTCCTGGGCTCGGTTGTGGATCGCACTGTATTGAGTTTCGAGGTGATAGGTCTGTTGATTGCCATACACCTGCCCCGCCTCAAACATGACGTCGGCGAGTACTTTGGCGTTGGTATTAAGCTGGCCCTCCCAAAGCAAGGTGCGCGCGGACGCCGAAGTGGCAAGCCAGACCTTGGCCCAACGTTGTGCGCCATGGTAAGCAGCCTTGTACAGCGGAAGGGTCAGACGCACCACGACGCCCAGTTGCGGCTCAGGCATCTGCTGGGTGTCGTAGTCAAGGATACTGCCAATACCCGAAACAGCCTTTACCGTCAGTTCCCGGGCAAACAGCGTGTTCAGGCGGGTCATCTGCCCTCTGTGCGCCAGGTACTGAGCGCCTTGGTCAGTCATGCCAATAATGGCGGTTTTGAGTGCGTCGGCATCTTTGTAGACCTTGACGGTGTAGCTGCGAGTGTTGCCGTTACCAAACTGGAACTCGATTCGGTGCAGGGCCTCGCTGGCGCCACCCCAATCATTGATGTCGCCCACCGGGGCAGTAGTGTTGAATTGAACCTGGAGCGGGCCTGGCGCAAGATCGTACTCTCGGTTTGCCTGTACGGATGACCTACGCAATCCATTGGCTTGGTATATGCGACAGGCAACCTGTGCGGCGGGTATCCTGCCCAACGGGTTCAGGTACTCCTTAGGGACGATGAGCTCTTGTGCGAGACCTCCTGGGTAGGCGAGCGCTTCAGTGACCCTGAGTACTTGAGGAAGACCGATTGCCTTGTTCAAGACGAGGTTCATCTTGTTAAGCGGATAATCTGCTACTCCTATCCTGTAACGTGCGACAAAGGCTTTACCCGCGACAGTTGATACCTGCGGGAATTCCACCATGGCCGGGCTTGGTGTGTGATCACCCACTTGCAGCACGTGGTTTAACCCATGACCCTGCATCCGCTCTGAGCTGATGCACAGATATCCCCAATCCTGGCCATTTTCCTTACGCACCACAAATGCACCGTGGCCACTGCGCAGCAATGCGGGTATGGCGTTTGCCTCTGCCCCTAGTGCCGGGTAACGCTGTATCAGTGCCGCCATCCATTTGTTGGCGATGGCCGGCCGCTTGGCATTTACCGCCAACTGACAGCGCAACGACAAGCTGTAGATGTTCCCTTCTTCCCCTGAAACGTTGACAACCTTGACTTCATTGAGCTGCGCGTCAAAGCGTGTAAAACGCTCGGGTGTACGAGACCCGGCTGCAACCGGCATGCGGTTTTCAGCACTTGGCACACCCAGCCCTTCGAATACCGCACACGTGCCGGTATCGACAGCGGTATCAAGCCAGTGCTGAACCCGGCCCAGATACGGTGCAACCGTTGCCAGCTTGCGGCTGCTGAAGTTCTCGAAGACGTGCAACCCGGCGAAAGCAGACGCGTCGGAAACGCTGGCCGCCCTGCGGTCATAAATACCCACGAGCAACCCATCGCGCTCCGGCCAGGCGGCGAGAAACAGCGAAAGGGTTTCCAAATGATCTTCAGCGGCAGGTTTGATGTCCAGCGGGTAGTCGATGGGCACACTCCATTTGCCGTCGTAGCGCAGCCAGGCAAGCTTGAACGACCAACTCCACTCACGCAGTTTCGGCTGCCCCTTGTCATCACGGGTGAGGACCTGCTCTTGGCGCTCGGCCCAACCCAGATGCAGACGCCCGCGGAACATCACAGGCCGTATCAGGCGCCCTTGCACCTGCGGAGACAGCTCGATTTTGGTCCAGGCGCTCCAGGCGTTGGCGGGCAGCACGCCCTCCGGGGCACGCTTGGCTTCGTCCACCGTGCGCCACCAGTACTGGTAAGGCTGAGTGGGGCTACGCCCGACGAACCACGTTTTACCCGTATCGGCTTCGCGGCTGTCGTGATAACAACTGATCGTTTCAAGGTTAGCCACTTCTTCGAACGCACAGAGGTAGCCCTGGAAAGCATCGCCCACCGTATCGTCATTGATCTGCGCCTGCCCCAGGGTTTGCAGCATGTCGTCCATCGCCTGGGTTTGCCCCAGGCGCACCGTCGGGTCGATGTAGTTCTCGGGGTAATACATCAGCATCTGCCCTGCGGCCCAGTTGGCGTAGCTGGCGTTCCAACGGGTCCAGTCCAGGAAGAACTGGCGGCTCAGGGCCACGTGGCGCACGGCGCCTGGGTCTTCGGGTGTCGACAGGGTACGGTGAATGAACTGCTGCAGGGCCGCCATTGCTTCAGCGATACGGCTGCTCATTACCTTTTCGGAATTCAGGGCGTCGACCAACAGGTGCTTGTTCAACGCTTCGACGGTGAGGTTCTGCCGGGCGCCCAGTACGCCGATGAGCGCCGAGCTAAGCGGCTGCTCCGTGGCGGCATGAGCCGCTTTTACCTGCGCAGGCTTCAAGCCCGCCTGAAAAGCGTCTGCCACCTGCCGCCAAGCGGCCCAATCGTCTTCCGGGGTCAGCAACGCTGCCAGCGTGGCGGGCATCACACCATAGATTTCGGCCAGTGTTGTCCACTGCACCAGCACCTCGATCTCGTGCCAGTTGTGCACGCTTGTCATCTCTTTCAGGTCATTGCGGCCATGGGCATGCGCAGCCGCCTGAGCCAATGCAGCGTGGGCGATACCCGTCGTCATCGACAGCTGCACCAGCGAAACACCCTTGCCCTCTTTCAGAGCCCCCAACAACGCGCCGCCCGCACCTGGTTGGTCCGGTAGTTTCCTTAGCCAATCACTGAAGTTACCCAGCGCCATGATGGCCTGGACATCACGCGCCAAACCAACGCTGCCGCTTGCCCCGGCCGTGGGTGACAAGAGCTGTGGTTTTTCCACCAGCAGTTGCAGGGTATCCCCTGTCACTGCGCATGCATGGGCAATCAACGCCATTTGAGCCAGGGCGTAAGCGAAGTCGACCAATGCACGCTGATGAGGGGCCGACGGGCTTGCCATGCGCAGGCGTTCACATGCCTGTTGCAATGTGAGCCCGCCGGGCTTTGCCCGATCCGCCCAGTTCAGCAGTGCCTGCGCCAGGGCATCGCTACTGAGGTTGAACGTGGAGGCGATCAAGGGTGATAGCACGCCCAGCAGAGCCTGTTTTGCCACTGGGTTGGGTAACTGTGCGGCGCTCACGGTGGTCTTCAGTTCATTGAGCAGGTTGCCGATTTCGGTACTGACCGGGATTGCCCCGACGCTGCGGGTCATCAATTGCAGATCATGCACGGTCCAACCACGTTCGCGCAGCCAGTCGGTGGTGCTGCGCACATCCGTCAACAGCTGCTGCCAGACACTGTTATCCAATGAGTGCATGGGGTGGGGGGCGCCTAGAATCTGCAACAGCTGGCGCAGCTCGCACGGCGTCAGGCCGTGATGCCGAGCCCACAGACTCAAGGTGTACATCGCAGACAAATGCGACAGACTGACATTGATGCCGATATCGGCAAGCGAAAGGCCGCTCATGAGCCGGCCCAGCTCATACAACCCTTCATCATCGGTGCGGCACGCCCGCTTGAGGGTTGCCTTGATGTCGGCATGCTCGCTGGCGCGATCGGGGTGCAGCCGCAGCCGCACATTGTTGATGCTCAAACCGCCCTCGACCAACGATGGGTCATTGAACAGGCGATCAAACTGGCTTTTCTCACCGGCGCCGGAGGCCTGCGAGATCAACCCCCTGGCCATGAGCAGCGCTTCCTGATGGTCGATACCGTAACGTTTTACCGAATGGGCCGTTCGAAAAATGACCGCCAGCGTCTGGTTGGTGATCCGGCTTGGATCGACGCTATCGATGATGTCCTGCAGGGCCCGTGGCGCAAGACCGGTGGCCTTGTGCAGGCGAACGATCTTGTTCAGCGAGAGCAGATAGGCCGCGACCGAGAAACGCTTGCAGGTAACCCTGAACGCGTGGGTGTGGCCTCCACTTCCACCAGCAGGTGACTTGGTCCAGTGCGTACTGACAGTAAATGCGGTGGGTACGTCCTGCCATTCAAAACGCTGACGGTACTCGGTGTTGGCCAGCAGTTCGGCAATACCAAAATCACTCGCCCTCATGGCCAGTGAGAAAGCGCCGGTGACATTGAATCGAGCAACACGGCTAACTTTCAAGTTGAAAGACAGTTGCCAAGCATTGTCGCTCAACGGAAAAAGACGAACATAGTTGATATAGGGGGATGGGGCACTCAGCGTCAGTTGCACGACTTCGTTGCCGACCCGGGTAGTCAGCGCTCGCCCCTTGTATTGCGCGTTATCCAGCGCCTCCATGAAACCTTGCAGTTCAGCGTCCGGCAGCCCGAACCAACTGCGCAGCCGTGCGGGCGCCATCATCGACTCAGGTGTCATGCCAGGGAAATACTCGGCAAACTTCTGCTCGGCGTTTGTCTCGTTGATTTCGTCTGTCAGCAAGCGTCGCAACGTGGGCGGGAGGTCATAACGAAGGCAGGCCAGCGAAGCGTCGTCCAGATGCCTGGCAAACCCAGGCGCCGCCAGCAACTGCGATAAGTCTGCATCGCGCTGGACAAACACCTGGCGAAGCCGATCGTGATGATGATGGTAGGGTGTACCACTGGTCCCAGCATCGGTTGAAAGTGCCTTAAGCAGCTGATCATCGCTCAGCGCTGGGGTGTTCGGCATCGCCATGGCGGTACGCGCCCGGCTCAGCAGAATTTCGTTGGAAAGGCTCAGGGCGCTTATCGGGGTGTCCAGGTTCTCCTGACCGAGCAGCAGTTGCTTCAAGTCTGGGCGGCGCTTGTCGATGTGCCAGGGGTTTTGCTCGGGGTACAGCACCTTCGCCTGTCGATACAACTCTGTCAGGTAGGCCGCCGGCGAAAACATCGAGGCCACATCCCCAGGGGCGCAATGTCGCCGTGCGCGCTCCTTCTGCCAATTTTCATCGAGCGTGATATTTCTAGCTGTTGCTTCAACCGGCTCATCGTCAACGGGTTGAAGGCTCTCCGGTACAAGGGGCGAGTGACGGATAATGGCATTTTTCTCATCGAGCCTGGCACGGTCACATGCCCTTCTTACTTCATCGTGCACTTGGCGGGCATCGTTAATATCAACCTCATCGCCCAATTGCTCATGCAATTCCTCGACAGAAAGCTCGCCCACACAGGCCAGTGAATCAGCGCCCAACTTGTCAATGAGGGACTGAAATGTTTCAGGATAGTTTTGCATCATTTGTCAACCTTGCCGCACGGCAGCTTTCAATTAATTAACCCCACTCTTCAGGTGGGCGCTCATTGAACTTTTTGACCAAATTCAATGGCGGCGACAGTAATTGAAGGCCCCCTTTAAATAACCTCTCAGATCTACTAGCCAGGAAACAAATCCAGAGGAAATACAACGCCAGCTTTATACGAACTTCGTGTAGGACCTTTCGCTACGCAAGCGCCGACGTCCTATCAATTGTCATGGCTGTAATATCACCCCCTCGCTGCGCTGAGCATCATGTGAGCACAAGACAAACATGCTCAGAGGCACCCCTCATGTACCGTGGATTCTGGTATGCCCAGGCGCTGGACCTGGACAGCGACCTCGCCCCTGCCCTGCAGGAATCGATTCAAGCCGACGTGTGTATCGTCGGCGGTGGCTTTCTTGGCCTGTGGTCGGCCATCCGCCTGAAGCAGGCCCACCCGGAAAAAACCATCGTCATCGTCGAGCGCGACCGTTGTGGCTCGGGTGCCAGCGGGCGCAACGGCGGTGTTGCCACCAACTGGTGGGGCAAGTACCTGTCGGTGCGGACCATCTGCGGCGACGTCGAAGCCCGGCGCATCTGCGAGGCGGCCGAGTCGGCCATCGATGAAATCGGCAGCTTCTGCCAGGAACACGGCATCGACGCCCAGTACCGCAAGGATGGCTGGCTGTGGACCGCCACCAACCAGCGCCAGATGAACTCCTGGCGAGTGCTGACCGACGGCCTGCAAAAACTCGACGTCAACCCGTTCCAGGAGCTGGACCGCCAGACCATCCGCGGGCGGGTCGGCTCGCCACTGGTGCTGGGCGGCATCTACGACCCTAACGCCGCCACCGTGCAGCCCGCCATGCTCGCGCGTGGCCTGCGCCGGGTGGCGCTGAAACTGGGTGTGCAGATTTTCGAGAAATCGCCGTTCACCCACCTGCAGCGTGGCACCAACCCGGTGGTGCACACCGCCAAGGGCCACGTGAAGGCCAAGCAGGTGGTATTGGCACTCAATGCCTGGGGCGCCCAGTTCCCTGAGCTGCGCCGGATGATCGCGATCATGTCCAGCGACATGGTGGCAACAGCGCCGGTCAAGGCCAAGCTCGATGCCATCGGCTTCAAGGGTGGCGAATGCATGACCGACTCGCGCACCGTACTCAACTACTGGCGCAACACCCCGGACGGGCGTGTGGTATTCGGCAAGCCGCTGGGCCAGTTCGCTTATGCCGGCCGCATCGGCAACCTCTATGAAAAGCCCTCGCCGGCTGCCGACAAGGTCACGACCGAACTGCGCCGCCTGTACCCGCAACTGCAGGACGTGCCGGTGGTCAGCAGCTGGACCGGCCCCATCGACCGGGCCATGAAGGGTTTGCCGAACTTCGGCTACCTCGACCACCACCAGAACATCAGCTATGGCATCGGATTTTCCGGCAATGGCGTGGCCACTACCGTATTTGCCAGCCGCATCATCAAGTCGCTGGTCGAACACGCCAATGACGAATGGGCCAACTGTGGCCTGGTCAACCAGACGATGAAGATGCTGCCGCCAGAGCCGTTCCGTTTCTTTGGCGCGCACATGGTGCGCGACGCACTGGTGCGCAAGGAATCCCTCGAAGACCACGACCAGGATGCCGGTTTCCTGACCCGCCGCCTGGTGGCCATGGCCCCGGCCGGCTACGTGCCCGCCCAGAAAAAATAAGGACCGCACCGTGAGCGAACATATCGTACTGCTCGACGACGAGGGCCTGGCGCCCTCCACCCGCCTCAAGCGCCCCGACTGCGAGCACACCTGGCAGCAGTTTGCCTACACCTACCCCGAGCAGATGCTCGAACACCTGAAAGACGCAACCATTGCCTTTACCTGCAGCGTCCCGCTGCGCGAGGAGCACCTGCGCCAGTTGCCGAAGCTGAAGATGATCTCGCTGGCCCTGACGGGCCGCGATATCGTCGACGTCGATTATTGCGACGCCCATGGCATTGAAGTCACCAGCGTGCCGGGCTATGCCGCCAACACCGTGGCCGAACACAGCCTGGCGATGATCCTCGAACTGTTCCGCCGCCCGGCCGCCTTCACCCGGCTGATGCGCCAGGTGCATGCCGGCGAGAAGCCCCACCAAAACATCTACTTCAACCACCGCATCCGTGACGTGCGCGACAAGCAACTGGCGATCATCGGCAGTGGCCCGATCGCCTTGCGCCTGGCCCACCTGGCGCGGGCGTTCGGCATGCAGGTGCTGTTCGAAGATCGCGGTGGCAAACGCCAGGGCCCGGACTGCCGCCCCCTGGCCGAACTGCTGCGCAGCTGCGACGTGCTGTCGATCAACTGCCCGCTGACGCCGGACACCTACAACCTGATCGATGCCGCACAGTTAGCCGTGATGAAACCCGATGCCGTGGTGATCAATACCGGCCGTGGCGGCGTGGTCAACGAAGCCGCACTGATCCAGGCGCTACAAGACGGCCGCTTGGGCGGCGTGGCGCTGGATGTGGTCGAGCATGAGCCGCTGCACCCAAGCAACCCGCTGTTCCAACTGATCGAACGCGACGACTTTCTGCTCAACCCACACATCGCCTGGAGCAGTGAAGACGCCATGCAGCAGTTGATGGACAGCGCCGTGGACAACATCAGCGACTTCGTCGCCCGCCAAGCCAACGTAAAAAGGATTCGAACCGCATGACCCTGGTCACCAAGAGCAGCTATGTCGATGGCGCCTTCGCCGCCCAGGGCAATAGCGATGTGCTGGAAAACCGCAACCCGTCCAACCCAAGCGAGGTGGTCGAGCGCTTCGCTCGCGCCGATCAGGCACTGACCGAACAGGCTCTGCTGGCTGCACGCCGCGCCGCCCCCGGTTGGGCGCGCAGCAACCCGCAGCAACGCGCCGATGCGCTGGACTTCATCGGTAGCGAAATTCTCGCCCGCCGCGAAGAACTGGCTACGCTGCTGGCCCGTGAGGAAGGCAAGGTGGTGCGTGAGGCATTGGGCGAAGTCGAGCGTGCCGGCCGTTCGTTCAAGTTCTACGCCCAGGAAGCCCTGCGCGCCGAAGGCGAGAAATACGCGTCGGTGCGCCAGGACGTGAGCATCGATGTGTTCACCCAGCCACTGGGTGTGGTCGCCATCATCGCACCGTGGAACTTCCCGCTTGCCATCCCGGCCTGGAAGATCGCCCCGGCACTGTGTTTTGGCAACTGCGTAGTGTTCAAGCCGGCCGAACTGGTGCCCTCCTCGGCCTGGGCGCTGGCCGAAATCATCTCGCGGGCCGGCCTGCCTGCCGGGGTGTTCAACCTGCTGATCGGGCCGGGCCGCAGCGTGGGTGACACCCTTATCCGCTCGCCGCTGGTCGATGGCATCAGCTTCACTGGCTCCGAGCACACCGGCCGGCAGATCGCCAGGCTGGCCGCCGACGGCATGAAAAAAGTGCAGCTGGAAATGGGCGGCAAGAACCCGCTGATCGTGCTGGACGATGCGGACCTGGAGCAGGCCGTGGAGGTGGCATTGAACGGCTCGTTCTACAGCACCGGCCAGCGCTGTACCGCAAGTTCGAGGGTGATCGTCACCGAGGGCATTCATGACGCCTTCGTGGCACGCCTGGCGGAACGGACCCGGGCGCTGAAGGTGGGCGATGCGTTGCAGCCAACCACCGACATCGGCCCCGTGGTCGATAGCCGGCAGCTGGAGCAGAACCTGTCGTACGTGGCCTCAGGCCTTGAGCAGGGGGCGACACGGGTGTGCGGTGGCGAACGTATCGACAACCCGGCCGGGGCGTACCTGTTCACACCGGCGCTGTTCACCGAGGTAACGCCGCAGATGCGCATCTACCGCGAGGAAATCTTCGGGCCTGTGTTGTGCGTGCTCAAAGTGCGTGATTACGACGAGGCGTTTGCGGCGGCCGAGGACACCGCGTTTGGGTTGTCAGCCGGGATCGTCACCACGTCGCTGCGCCATGCCGAGCACTTCAGGCGCAACAGTTCGGCGGGAATGGTGATGGTCAACCTGCCCACGGCGGGGGTGGACTACCACGTGCCGTTTGGTGGCAATGGCGCGTCGAGCCTGGGCTCGCGGGAGCAAGGCACCCATGCACGGCAGTTCTTTACCCGGGTAAAGACGACGTACCAGTTGGCCTGATCGGGTACAGGGCCGCAATGCGGCCCGCCCCCCAAAATTGAACTACTCGCACGCCCCGGCTCTCTTAAACAGTGAGTGGTTTATTTCCTTGGGCTTCACGCTACTGGAGAACACGCTATGCGCCACCTACTCCTCGCCCCCGCGCTGCTGCTCCTGCTGCCTGCCGGTGCTGCCCTGGCCCGCGTCGATGCGGGCGACGTGGCCACCTCGGCCGGTGTTTCCGCTTCGCTGTATTCGACCTTCAAGGACGACAAACGGATCATCCCTGCCCGTGACGAGCTTTCTGCCTTCGTCGCCAGTGGTGGTGCGATTCGTGGCGCCTATGTGGAGTCGGCGCTGGAACAGGCCCGCAAGGATAACCCTGGCCTGCAGGCCAGTGATGAAGAACTGGCCCGGGCCATTCTCTCCCAGGACGACCCTGTGGCCCACCATTGATACCCCGCCCTGAACACACCCGCCCCTGCCCCCTTTTCCAAGCGTGCGCAGGTGCGGGTTTGTGCGGCAACGATTTCCACAGGGCTCGCAGCGGGCTGAAGGGGTGGTAGGCTTCCAGCAACAATAATAAATGCCGCCTGAGTGAGCCCCATGAACATCCTCTACGACGAGCGGGTCGATGGAGCGCTGCCTGCCGTGGACCTGCCCGCCCTGCTGCAGGCCCTGCGTGAAGCGCTGCCGGACCTGGCGATTCTGCACCGCGCCGAAGACCTCAAGCCCTACGAGTGCGACGGCCTTTCGGCCTACCGCACAGTGCCGCTGCTGGTGGTGCTGCCCGAGCGCCTGGAGCAGGTGCAGACCCTGCTGCAACTCTGCCACCAGCGCGGTGTACCGGTGGTCGCCCGGGGTGCCGGCACCGGGCTGTCCGGCGGCGCCCTGCCATTGGCCAAAGGCATCCTGCTGGTGATGGCGCGCTTCAACCGCATTCTTGAAATCAACCCCCAGGGGCGCTTCGCACGGGTCCAGCCCGGGGTGCGCAACCTGGCCATTTCCCAGGCTGCCGCCCCCCATGGCCTGTACTACGCGCCCGATCCTTCGTCGCAAATCGCCTGCTCCATCGGCGGCAATGTGGCCGAAAATGCCGGGGGCGTGCATTGCCTCAAGTACGGCTTGACCGTGCACAACCTGCTCAAGGTGGACATCCTCACGGTCGAGGGTGAACGCCTGACGCTGGGCAGCGACGCCCTCGACAGCCCAGGCTTCGACCTGCTGGCCCTGTTCACCGGCTCCGAGGGCATGCTCGGCATCGTCACCGAAGTGACCGTCAAACTGTTGCCCAAACCCCAGGTGGCGCGGGTGCTGCTGGCCAGTTTCGACAGTGTCGAGGACGCCGGCAGCGCCGTGGCCGAAATCATCGCCGCCGGAATCATCCCCGGTGGGCTTGAGATGATGGACAACCTGGCGATCCGCGCTGCCGAGGATTTCATCCACGCCGGCTACCCGGTGGACGCGGCGGCGATTCTGCTGTGCGAACTGGATGGCGTCGAGGCCGATGTGCACGACGACTGCGAGCGGGTCGCGGCGGTGCTGAACCAGGCAGGCGCGCGCGCGGTTCGGCTGGCCTGCGACGAGGCCGAACGCGCGCGTTTCTGGGCCGGGCGCAAGAATGCATTTCCGGCCGTGGGGCGTATTTCACCGGACTACTACTGCATGGACGGCACCATCCCGCGCCGTGAACTGCCCCGGGTGCTCAAGGGCATTGGCGAACTTTCTGCGCAGTACGGCTTGCGGGTGGCCAACGTGTTTCATGCCGGCGACGGCAACATGCACCCGCTGATCCTGTTCGATGCCAACCTGCCTGGTGAACTGGAGCGCGCCGAAGCCATCGGCGCCAAGATCCTCGAACTGTGCGTGGCAGTGGGCGGCAGCATCACCGGCGAGCACGGCGTCGGACGGGAAAAGATCAACCAGATGTGCGCGCAGTTCAACAGTGACGAAATCACCCTGTTCCACGCGGTAAAAGCGGCGTTTGACCCCCAAGGGTTGCTCAACCCCGGCAAGAACATCCCCACCCTGCAGCGCTGCGCCGAGTTCGGCGCGATGCATGTGCACCACGGGCAGCTACCCTTCCCCGAGCTGGAGCGCTTTTGATGAGCATGGACCGCGACATGAGCCAGGCCCTGCTGGAGCAGGTCAACCAGGCGCTGAACCTGGGCACACCGCTGCGCATCCAGGGCGGCAACAGCAAGGCCATGCTTGGCTGCCCGGTGGCCGGGGAAATTATCGATACCCGCAGCCACCGCGGTATCGTCAGCTACGACCCGACCGAACTGGTGCTGACGGCACGCGCCGGCACGCCACTGCTGGAAATCGAGGCAGCGCTGCACCAAGCTGGCCAGATGCTGCCTTGCGAGCCCCCGCACCTGGGCGCCGAGGCCACCCTTGGCGGCGTGGTCGCCGCAGGGCTGTCCGGGCCACGGCGGCCCTGGGCCGGGTCGGTACGCGATTACGTACTCGGCACACGCGTCATTACCGGCCACGGCAAGCTGCTGCGCTTTGGTGGCGAGGTCATGAAGAACGTCGCCGGGTACGACGTTTCGCGCCTGATGGCCGGTAGCTTCGGTTGCCTGGGGCTGCTCACCGAGGTGTCGCTCAAAGTACTGCCGCGCCCACGCCGATGCCTGAGCCTGCGCTTGCCGATGGGCCGCCAGCAGGCACTGGCGCAGCTCGCCGAGTGGGGCCAGCAACCACTGCCGATCAGCGCCGCTTGCCATGACGGTGACGCGCTTTACCTGCGCCTGGAAGGCGGTGAAGGCTCGGTGCAGTCGGCACGCCAACGCCTGGGGGGCGACGTGCTCGACAGCCGCTTCTGGAGCGACCTGCGCGAGCAGCGCCTGGCCTTTTTCGATGATCCGGCAGCGTTGTGGCGGCTGTCCGTGCCCATCGCCAGCGGCGAGCTGGACCTGCCCGGGCACCAGCTTGTCGACTGGGGCGGCGCGCAGCGCTGGCTGAAGTCGACCGAGTCGGCGCAATCGATTCGCGCGGCGGTTGCCAAGGTCGGCGGCCATGCCACCGGCTACGCGCCCGGTGAGCACAGCAGCGCACCGTTGCCTGCGGCCCTGCTGCGCTATCACCGGGCACTCAAGCAGCAGCTCGACCCCCAGGGTATTTTCAACCCTGGCCGCCTGTACCCGGACCTGTGAGGCCATGCCATGCAAACCAACCTGAGCGAAGCCGCCAAACGTCTGGCCCGCGCCGAAGAGGCCGAAAGCATTCTGCGCAGCTGCGTGCACTGTGGTTTCTGTACGGCCACCTGCCCCACCTACCAGTTGCTCGGCGACGAACTGGACGGGCCACGCGGGCGTATCTACCTGATCAAGCAGGTGCTCGAAGGCGCACCGGTCACTGCCAGTACCCAACTGCACCTGGACCGCTGCCTGACCTGCCGCAACTGTGAAACCACCTGCCCTTCGGGCGTGAAGTACCACGACCTGCTGGACATCGGCCGCGCCGTGGTCGAACAGCAGGTGCCGCGCCCGCTTGGCCAGCGCCTGCTGCGCCAGGGCCTGCGGGCGGTGCTGCCGCACCCCGGGTTGTTCAAGGCCCTGTGCCGCTCCGGCCAGGCCTTGCACCCGGTGTTGCCGCTGGCCCTCAAAAGCAAGCTGCCGGCCCACGTGACCGCGCCCGGCGAGCGACCGGCGCCGCGCCATGCACGCCGGGTGCTGTTGCTCGAAGGCTGCGTGCAGCCTGCGCTGTCGCCCAATACCAACGCCGCCGCCACGCGCCTGCTGGACCGGCTGGGGATCAGCGTCGAACCGATCCGCGAGGCCGGTTGCTGTGGCGCGCTGGATTACCACCTCAATGCCCAGGCCCAGGGCCTGGAGCGTGCCCGGCGCAATATCGACGCCTGGTGGCCAGCCATCGAGGCGGGGGCTGAAGCCATCGTGCAGACCGCCAGTGGCTGCGGCGCGTTCGTGCATGAATATGCTCACCTGCTGGAGAAGGACACGCGTTACGCCGCCAAGGCCGCACGGGTCAGCGCCTTGTCCCGCGACCTGGTGCAAGTGCTGCGCGAAGAGCCGGTCGAGCAGCTTGGCGTGTGCGCCGAACAGCGCCTGGCCTTTCATTGCCCCTGCACGCTGCAACACGCACTCAAGCTGGGCGGGGCGGTTGAAAGCCTGCTGACCCGGCTGGGCTTCACCCTCACGGCGGTGCCGGACGGGCATCTGTGCTGCGGCTCGGCGGGTACCTATTCGCTGACCCAGCCTGAGCTGTCGCGCACGTTGCGCGACAACCGCTTGAATGCCCTGGAAAGCGGTAAGCCGCAGATCATTGCCACCGCCAACATCGGCTGCCAGACCCACCTCGACGGGGCGGGGCGCACGCCGGTGCGGCACTGGATCGAAATTGTCGATGCTGCTTTGAACCTGGAGGGCCGTACAGGTACGCCTTGAGTTTTCGGGCGTCTGTGAGATCGAGCGCCGCGCGGGCGGCGCTCGATCTCACAGACGCTGCAAAACCCCAAGCCCTGCACCTGGCGCCCCCTGCTGCTCCCCCAGCATCCACTGCTGCCCCGCTGCTGCTCCAGCAGCACCCCGCCCATCTCCCGCAGCGCAAACCCCCACCCTGCAAGCCGCTCCCTGCGCATGGCACAGCCGTTGCACCACGCTCCGCACTCGCACAACCTCCCCATCAGGAGCCCCCATGACCACCGAATTCTTCTGGCGCCTGCCCCTGGGCACCGATGGCCCGCAGCTGTCCACCGACCGCCACAACCGCGGCAACCCTCACCACCGCCCTGGCAATATCGCCCCCGGTCGCCTGCCCAACGGCGAAAGCGACGGTTTCACCTACATCGACTACATCGCACAGGTGGCCAAGGCCGCCGAACTGGCAGGCTTCGAGGGCGCCTTGCTGCCCACCGGCCCCGAGCCGTGGATCGCTGCCGCGGCGCTGGCCCGCGAAACCCGTCGCATACGCTTCCTGATAGCCTTCCAGGCTACCTGGACCCTGCCCGCCTATGCCGCGCAGCAGGCCGCCATTCTGCAGAACCTGAGCGGCGGCAGGCTGGATTGGAACATCATCACCGGCGGTAACCCGGCCAGCCAGCGGGCCAACGGCGACTTCCTCGAACATGACTTGCGCTACAAGCGCACCGGCGAATTCCTCGATGTGATCCAGGGCCTGTGGGAGCAGGAAACGTTCTCCTACGAAGGCGACATCTATCGCCTGGAAAACGGCAGCCTGCCACCCGGCCTGCAACACGAACGCAAGCCGGGCGTGTACTTCTCCGGGTTTTCCGATGCCGCATTGGAAGTGGCGGCGCGCCACGCCGATGTGTACCTCAACTGGGCCGAGCCGATCGACAAGCTCAAGCCCCATATCGACCGGGTCAGGGAGCTGGCCGACAAACAAGGGCGCACGGTGCGCTTTGGCCTGCGCGTCGACCTGTTCGCCCGCGAGACCGAGGAGCAGGCCTGGCGTGAACTGCGCCAGCAGTTCGAGCGCCTGGAAGGCAAGGCCAGCGCCTCGGCCAAGGGTTTCGTGACCGGCTCCGACTCGGTCGGTGGCGCCCGCCAGGCGGCCTATCACCAGCACCTGCAGGGGTTCGACGAGCTGATTCTGGCGCGCAACCTTTGGGCCGGTTTCGCCAAGGCCAAACCCGGCCCGACCGTAGGCCTGGTGGGTAGCCACCAGCACATCGCCGAGCGCCTGGCCGAATACCGTGATGCCGGTTTCAGCACCTTCATACTGGCCGCCAACCCGCACCTGGAAGAAGCCCTGCGCATCGGCCAGGAAGTGCTGCCGCTGGTGCAGCAGGCTGCGGCCACTCCCCCTTTGAAGGCCAGCGCCTGAACCCGACCGGAGCATGAACATGAGCCAACCCCTCGATACCCTGTGGTACACCCGCTGTCCGGTGCCCACCGGCCTGGGCATCGCCGTGCAGCAAGGCTGGCTGCAGGACGACCTGGCCAGCCTAGGCACCCAAGTGCAGTCGCTGCGCGAGGCCGACCAGCAGGCGGTGCGCGAATCGCACTTCGACCACAGCCTGCTCAACTCGGTGCGCCACGGCGGCAGCATCCCGGCGATCTGGGCGCGCGCCCAAGGCCGCGAAACCCGCGTGATCGGTTTGTCCTGGGCCGATGAGGCGCAGTTGATCCTGACCCGTCCGGGCAGCGGCATCGACACGGTCAAAGACCTCAAGGGCCGTCGCTTCGGCCTGCCCGACTGGGCCTCGGCGCAAATCGACTTCACCCGCGCCCAGGCCCTGCGCGGGCTGGAAAACGCCTTGAAACTCGAAGGCCTGCAAGTGGGTGACGTGGAACTGGTCAACTACCGTTACGACGGTACCTTCAGCGACCGCCCGGTACGCAATGTGGCGGGTACACCGGTGTCCAGCACGCAAAGCGAAGGGCGTAACCTGGAACTGGCCGGGCTGCTGCGTGGCGAGGTCGATGCGATCTTCCTCAAAGGCGCCAGCGCCGTGCAACTGGCCCATGCCTTTGCCTTGCACACGGTGATCGACACCGGCAGCCACCCCGACCCGCTGATCCGCAGCAACAACGGCACGCCGCGTACCCTGGCGGTGGACAGCCACCTGCTTACGCAACACCCGCAGGTGGTGCGCACCCTTCTGTCCTCCGTACTGCGCGCCGAACGCTGGGCTCATCAGCACCCGGACGAAACCCGCCGCTACCTGGCCCGGGAAACCAACAGCAGCGAATACTGGGTCACGGTCGCGTACGGCGCCGATGCGCATTTGCGCCTGAGCACCCGCCTGGATGACCAGGCCATCGACGCGCTGCAGGATTTTGTCGAGTTTCTCAAACGCTGGCGCTTCATCCCCAACCGGTTCGCTGTACGTGACTGGATCGACCGCCAACCCCTGGACCACTTGCTGGCCCCCACTCCCCTGGACAGGAAGCCCGTTACCCCATGACCAAGCCATTGGAAACGCTCTGGTACACCCACAGCCCCGTGCCAACCGGCCTCGGCATTGCCGTGCAATCCGGGCGCCTGGCCGAGGCCTTTGCGCCGTTCGGCACCAACATCCAGTCGTTGCGCGAGTCCAGCGAACGGGAGGTACGTGAAGCCCACTACGACCATCACCTGCAAAACTCCGTGCGCCACGGCGGCAACATCCCGGCGATCTGGGCCTACGCCAGTGGCGTCGAAACCCGCGTACTGGGGTTGTCGTGGAGCGATGAAGTGCAGTTGATCCTGACCACCGAAGAGAGTGGTGTGCGCAGTATCCGCGACCTCAAGAACCGCCGCTTTGGCCTGCCCAAGTGGGCCAATGTGCAGATCGACTTCACCCGCGCCCAGGCCCTGCGCGGGCTGGAAAACGCGTTGAAGCTCGAAGGTTTGAACGTGGCCGATGTCGAACTGGTCGACTACCCCTACGGCGGCACCTACAGCGACGATGCCAAGCAGCACCTGTATGGCGCCGAAGTGAGCCTGGACACCAGCCGTTTCAGCCGCCGCAACAACGAACTGATCGGCCTGTTGCGTGGCGACATCGATGCGATCTTCCTCAAAGGCGCCCATGCCGTTCACCTGGCCCACGAATTCGGCCTGCGCGTGGTGGTCGACACCGGTAGCCACCCCGACCCGCTTATCCGCAGCAATAACGGCACGCCGCGCACCTTGACCGTGGACCGGCACCTGCTGGAAGAGCATTTCGATGCCAGCCGCACGCTGGTCGACACCGTGCTGCGCACCGAGCAGTGGGCCTGGGCCAACCCTGAGGAGACCCGGCGTTTTCTGGCCCGCGAGCTGAACACCAGCGAGTACTGGGTGGCAGCGGCGTATGGTGACGATGCCCACCGGCGCTTGCGCACGACCCTGGACAGCCGCTCGATCGAGGCGTTGCAGGACTTCACCGAGTTCCTGTTCAGGTGGGGGTTCATACCGCGCCGCTTCGATGTGCGGGAGTGGATCGACTTTAGCGTGCTGGAGCGTGTGATCGGCTCGACTTCGCGGTTGGCTGTTTGAATTTGGGGGCGCTTTGCGCCCCTTTCGCAGGACAAGCCCGCTCCCACAGGGATTGCAGCAACCTTTGGACTGTTGCCCCCACAACCTCTGTAGGAGCGGGCTTGTCCCGCGAATGGGTTACAAAGCAGCCCCCGGCAATCCCACCCCGAAACTGCTGCCTGACCCGCACCTGCTGCCCCAGCAGCACCCGCCAAGCACCCCACTGCTGCCCTACCTGCAACAGCCCCCTTAAAATCAAATTTAATTCATATAATTCAATATCTTACAAACATGGCACAGTCCCTGCTCTAGCTCTCCCCAACAACGCTTTACATACGGGGAGATCCACCATGCACCAACTCCATCCACTGGCCCGCCAGATCAGCCTCGCGCTGCTGTTGGCCGGCACTGGCGGCCAAGCCGTCGCCGCCAGCGAAGACACCAAGACCGAGCCAGCCCTGGAAACCGTCACCGTCACGGCCCAGCACCGCGAGCAGACCCTGCAGGAAGTACCGGTCGCCGTGTCGGCGATCAAGGGCACCAGCATCACCGCCGACGGCGTGCGCTCGATGGGCGACATCACCACCTTCGTACCCAACGCCTCCGCCAAAAACCCCGACGGCGATGGTCGCCCGCGCTGGTACATCCGTGGCCTGGGCACCGGCGACACAGGGGCCGCGACGGTGTTCCCGGTGGGCATCTACGCCGACGATGTCTACCTCAACGCACCGATCGCCGGGGGCGGCCCTCTGTTCGACCTCGAACGCATCGAGATCCTGCGCGGGCCGCAGGGCACCCTGTATGGCAAGAACACCACGGCGGGCGCAGTCAACGTGATCTCCAAAAAGCCGACCTTCGACACCGACGGCTACGGCACCGTCGGCTTCGGCAGCAAGAACGAACGCATCCTCACCGGTGCCATCGGCGGCGCGCTGGTGGACGAAAAGCTGGCCGGTCGGGTGTCGCTGTACTCCGAAGAGCGTGATGGTTTCCAGAACAACGACTTCGACGGCAACACCTATGGCGACGTGAACAAGAAGGCGATCCGCCTGCAGTTCCTCGCCCAGCTCAACCCCGACCTGGACGCGCTGCTCAAACTGCACAGCCGCCAGTTCAAGGGGGACGGCAGCAACGGCTCGCTGCCCGTAGGCCGCTACTACAACGTCGGTTACGAACGCCCCCATGGCCGCGACATTTCGCTCAACGTCAACGAAGATTACCGCCTCGACCACGACGGCGCATCGCTGACCTTCAACTGGTACCTGGGCGACTACACCCTGACCTCGATCAGCGCCTACGACTACATCCGCAACCGCTCGACCAGCGACGCCGACTACACCCCCTACGAAGTCAACGGCGCCGCAATCACCGACAACAGCTACCGCCAGTGGTCGCAGGAGCTGCGCCTGGCGTCGCCGGAAGACCGCCCGCTGCACTGGCTGGCAGGCGCCCACTACTTCCATGAAGACCTGGACAGCTCAGCCCAGCGCATCATCACGCCGGGCCCGACCCCCAACGGCACCGGCTCCAATCAGGTCGGCACCACCGCATTGCGTGACCTGGGTTACGACCACCGCACCGACAGCTACGCGCTGTTCGGCAACCTGACCTACGACTTCACCGATGACTTCAGCGTCACCGGTGGCCTGCGCTGGACCCAGGAGAAAAAGGACATCGACCTGGACCTGGTGCAACTGACCCGCGCCACGGCCAACGGCCCGCTGATCCCGCTCGGTGGCGTGGGCAGCAACGGCAATCGCCAGGAAGACAAGACCTGGGAAGCCTGGACCTACGACCTGACCCCCGAGTACCGCATCAACGACAACCTGCGGGTGTTCTTCCGCTACGCCCACGGCTTCCGCTCCGGCGGTTTCAACACCGGGCTGTCGACCAGCCTTGCACAGCTGACCACGGTCGATCCGGAAGAGCTGGATGCCTACGAGCTTGGCCTGAAATCCGAATGGTTCGACCGCCGCTTGACGGTCAACGCCAACGTCTTCTACTACGACTACAAAGACATCCAAGTGAACCTGCTGACGGTCAACAACGGCGTCCTCACCACCGCCTTGACCAACGGCGCCAAAGGCAAGGTCAAAGGTGCGGAGCTGGAGATCGAAGGCCAGCCGACCGACCGCCTGCACCTGCGTGCGGCGGTGTCGTTCCTCGACACCGAGTACACCGATTTCAAGAACACCAACCCCACCACCGGCGCTGTGACCGGCGACTACAGCGGCAACAGCTTCGTGCGCTCACCGCGCAACGTGGTGTCGCTGGGGGCCGACTACACCATCCCGCTGCAGGTCGGCGGCAAGCTGGTGGCCGGTGGCGACGTGAGTTTCCGCGACAAGGAGTACTTCCTTGCCGACCGCCAGAGCAGCGCTGACGAAACCCTGAGCCAGCCGCACTACACCCTGGCCAACGCCCGCCTCACCTGGTTCAGCCCCGACGACAAGCTGAGCGTGACCGGCTTCGTCAATAACCTGACCGACCGCCGCTACCAAGTGCATGGCCGGCCCAACGGGACCGCCGGGCAGTACGTGATCACCTACGGCGACCCCCGCACGGTGGGCCTGAGTGTCACCAGCCGCTTCTGAGTTGCCCTTTCGGACCCTATCGCCGGCAAGCCGGCTCCCACAGGTACTTCGCTGAGCCTGAGAACCGTGGGGGCCTGTGGGAGCTGGCTTGCCAGCGATAGGGCCAGCACTGCCAATACATCATTCAGCAGGAATACCCCATGCCCCACTACACCCCCTTGGCCAGCGCCATCGCCCTGGCCATCGGCAGCCTTGCCGTGCCCGCATTCGCCGCAGAACCCGCCGCCAACCTCGACACCGTGGTCGTGGTCGGCACCCACCGCAGCGACGTCACTGCCCTGCAGAGCGCCGCGCCCGTCGATGTGCTGAGCGGCGAAAAACTGCAAGAAACTGGCGCCAGCGACCTGTCCGCCGCGCTCACCGCCTTGTCGCCGTCGTTCAGCTTCCCGCAATCGCCGCAAGGCGCCTTCGCCGGCTCCATCGCCCAAGGCGCCTCGTTGCGCGGCCTGGCCTCCGACCAGGTGCTGGTGCTGGTCAACGGCAAACGCCGCCACACCAGCGCCAACGTCACCCGCCAAGGCCTGGTCAACGCCCGCGGCGCGGCGGCGGTGGACCTCAGCCTGATCCCGCTGTCGGCCATCGAGCGGGTGGAGATCCTGCGTGATGGCGCGGCCGCCCAGTACGGTTCGGATGCCATCGCCGGGGTGATCAACATCGTCCTCAAGGAGCGCGACGACGGCGGCAACGCCGGCTACCGCTTCGGCGGCTACAACAAAGGCGACGGCCTGCAGCGCAAACTCAGCGGCTGGAAAGGCTTTGCCTTGCCCAACGACGGCTTCCTCACCCTGGCCTTCGACGCCGGCAGCCAGGACCCGGCCAGCGATACCCGCGATGACAACCGCATCTTCTACCCAGGCTCGACCAGCATCGACACCCCGCGTGAGCAAAACAACCGCTACCGCAACTGGCGCTGGGGCTCGGGTAACGTCTCTGACCAGTACAACTTCACCGCCAATGCCGAGATGGGCGTTGGCGAGGGCTTGAGCGCCTACGGCTTCGCCACCTATGCGCACAAGAACTCCGACGCCGAGAACTTCTTCGACCCGCCCACCACCCTGCGCAACAACTACGGCAGCGTGGCCCTGGCGCGTTACCCCGACGGCCGCCTGCCGGTCACCCGCTATGGCCTGGAAGACTTTGCCGTCACGGGCGGCCTGCGCTTTGAAAACGAAACCCTGGGCAACTTCGACCTCGCGCTGAACTACGGCAACAACCGCGTCGACTCCACCGACCGCGACGCGATCAACCCCAGCTGGGGCAACGCCAGCCCATCGACCATCTACACTGGCCGCCGCGAAGCGGACCAGACCAACCTGACGCTGGACTGGACCCGCGACTACGCTAACGACTGGCTGTTCAAACCCCTGACCGTGTCGGCAGGGCTGGCCTGGCGCCAGGAGAACTACGACCTCACAGCAGGTGACGCAGCCGGCTGGTCCAACGGGCCGCTGTTCAACACCATCGATCCCGTGTCTGGCCGGCGCATTCCCGGTTATTACTCGGGCATCACCCAGGTCGATGCGGTGTCACTCGACCGCCGGGTGATCGGTGCCTACTTCGATGTCGAAGCCCAGCTCACCGAAAAATTCCAGGCGGGCGTCGCGGTGCGCAGCGAGCACTATTCGGACTTTGGCGACACCACCAATGGCAAGCTGTCGCTGCGCTACGACTTCACCCCTGAAATTGCCGCACGGGCCAGCGCCAGCACCGGCTACCGGGCGCCGTCGTTGGTGCAGAGCGGGTTGTCATCGTTCAGCGTGCAGGTGGTCGAGCAGCCACCGGGCAGCGGCAACTGGGTCGAGGTGCAACAGCGCACCCTGCGTGCCGACAGCCCGGAGGCGGCGCTGCTGGGTGGCAAGTCGCTCAAGCCCGAGGAATCGACCAACGTCTCCGTGGGCCTGGTCTGGCGTCCGCTGCCAAACGCCTCGCTTACCCTGGATGCCTACCGCATCGACATCGACAACCGCATCACCCTGTCCGACCAACTGCCGTCGTCGGTGGTCACGCCCATTTTCGCCGGCACGCCCTACGCCAATATCCAGAGCGCTGCGTTCTACACCAACATCGCCGACACCCGCACCGATGGTTTCGAGCTGGTCGGCCACTACCAGCTTGAGCTGGGCGGCTGGGGGCGCCTGGACTTCAACGGCGGCTATGCGCGCAACAACACACGCATCACCGGGCTGGACGATGTGGGCAGTATCTCCGGCAACCAGATCATCGGCCGCAACACCCAAGGCCTGATCGAGGACGGTACCCCCAAGGACAAGCTGACCTTGAGCGCCAACTGGCTGTATGACGGCTGGAGCGTCACCGTGGCGCAGCGGCGCTATGGCGAATGGCAGAGCCGCAACGCCGCCAACCCGGCGCTGGACCAGACCTTCGGGGCGCAGTGGGTGACCGACCTGGATGTGTCCTACCGCTTCGACCTGGGGCTGACCTTGTCGGCGGGCGCGATCAACCTGTTCGACAGCCACCCGGACAAGCTGGAGGGCGCGCAGCTGTATGGGGTGCCGAAGTATTCCATCACAAGCCCCGAGGGCGCGCAGGGAGCGTTCTACTACACCAGCGTCAGTTACGATTTCTGATCAGCGACCGCGCTGGCTTCTTCGCGGGCAAGCCCGCTCCCACAGGCCTTGCACCAACCTGTGGGAGCGGGCTTGCCCCGCGAAGACGCCAGCACACCTGTTGCTGACGGCCTGCTGCTGGAGCAGCAGCCCTGTGCTGCTCCAGCATCACCTCGTGCTCAGCCCCCGTACTTCCGGGCCTTCACCGCCTGGCACAGCTCTTGCGATAGCCCTTTCTATCGTCTGCTTTCCCAAGGCCCGCCATGCGCTTGCTCTCGCCCCTCTCCTGGTTGATCTCCCCTGTGGCCCTGCTCGCACTCTGGGCCGTGCTGGCCAACAGCGGTCTGTTCCCTGCCAACTTGCTGGTGCCACCCCTGGAGGTCTGGCGCAGTTTCAGCGAGCTGTTGGCCACCGACGAACTGCAGGCGCACCTGGCCGCTAGCCTTTCGCGCCTGGCCCTGGGTTTTGTCGGCGGCGCGCTGGGCGGCCTGGCCTTCGGCACCGCATTGGCCTTGTCGAAAACCGTGCAAGCCTACTGCGCACCGCTGTTTCACACCCTTCGGCAGGTGCCCAGCATCGCCTTGATCCCGATGTTCGTGCTGCTGTTTGGCGTCGATGAAACCTTCAAGATTGTCATCGTTGCCAAGACCGCGTTCTTCCCCGTGGCCCTGGCCACCTGTGAAGGGGTGCGCGCCATCCCGCGCAGCCACTTCGAAGTTGCAGCGGTGTACCGCCTGCGCTGGCCCACGCTGGTGGGCCGTATCGCCCTTCCCGCGGCCGTGCCGGCGATCGTCACTGGTATCCGCATCGCCCTGACTCGCGCCTGGGTGGTGCTGGTGGCATGCGAACTGCTGGCGGCAGATAGCGGGCTGGGCCAGATGATCGAAATGGGCCGGCAGATGCTGCGTATCGACGTGGTGATGGTCGGCGTGGTGGTCACCGGGCTGATCGGCTTCACCCTTGACTACGGCCTGCGTCGCGTCGAACGACGCTTTACCGGCTGGCAGAGCCGCTGAGGAATTGCTGATGACACTGAAAAATCTGCGTGGCCTGGTGTTGCCGTTAGTGCTGCTCGGCGCCTGGGAATACGCCTCGCGTCAAGGTGCTGCCGGTGCCTATGCCTTCGTGCCACTGGCCCAGGTCGGTTCGGCATTGACCGAACTGCTGGGCAGCGGCGAACTGCTGGTCAACCTAGGGGCCAGCCTGCTGCGCACCTGCACGGGCCTTGCCATCGGCGTTGTCGCGGGCATCGGCCTGGGCGCCTTGATGGCCCTGTCGGTGCCGGCCAACCGCCTGATCGCGCCGCTGTTCCATGCCCTGCGCCAGGTGCCGATGCTGGGCTGGATCCCCTTGATCGCCCTGTGGCTTGGCAACGGCGAAAGCGCCAAGCTGCTCATCGTCAGCCTGGCGGCTTTGTACCCCATGGTGCTCAACACCTTCGAGAGCCTGCGCCAAGTCGAGGGCCAGCACCGCGAGGCTGCCCGGGTGCTGATGCTCAGCCGCTCACAGCAGTTGCGCTTGATCCTGCTGCCCGCGGCCTTGCCGGGCATCGCCGCCGGCGTTCTGCAGGCGCTGGCGTTCGCCTGGGTGACCTCGGTGGGTAGCGAACTGTTCCTGTCCTCGGGCGCCGGCCTTGGCAGCCTGATGATGACCGCCGAGGCCGGCGCACGCATGGAGATCATCGTGGTCTGCGTGCTGTGCATCGGCCTGTGCGGCTACCTGATGTCCTGGCTCTGCACCCTCCTCTCCCGCCGCCTGCTGCGCTGGCGCCCGACCCGTTGAAAGGCCCGACCATGAACGCCATCGCCCACGCTTTACCGACCACCGCCCCCCACGGCGCACTGACCCTTCGCGGCCTGAGCAAAACCTACGCCCTCAAGGGCAAGCCGATGCAAGTGCTCAAGGACATCGAGCTGAACATCCGGCCTGGTGAATTCGTCAGCATTGTCGGCGCCAGTGGCTGTGGCAAGTCCACGCTGCTGCGGCTGATCGTCGGCCTCGACCAGGACTACCAGGGGCAGATCCTGCTCGACCAGCAACCCGTGCACGGGCCGGGCCTGGAGCGCGGCATCGTGTTCCAGGACCACCGCCTGTTCCCGTGGATGACCCTGCAGCAGAACATTGCCCTGGCCCTTAAAAACCACGCCATGCCGGCCGCGCAGAAGGACCGCCTGGTGGCCGAGCATATCGAACTGGTCGGCCTAAGCGGATACGAACAGGCCTACCCACACCAGCTCTCCGGCGGCATGGCCCAGCGCGCGGCCATTGCCCGGGCGCTGGTGAACAAACCCAAGGTGCTGCTGCTGGACGAGCCGCTGGGCGCCTTGGATGCACTGACCCGAGTGAGGCTGCAACAGGAACTGCAGCGTATCTGGGTGCAGGAGCGCTGCACCGTGATCATGGTCACCCATGACATCGAGGAGGCGCTGTACCTGGGTGACCGGGTGATCGTGATGGATGCCCACCCCGGCAGAATCCGCGAGGACCTGCGCATCGACCTGCCGCACCCGCGCGAGCGCGACAGCGCGTTGCTGCACGACTACAAGCAACGGCTGTTGGGCGAACTGGTGGGGCATTGAGCTGCAAGTGAAATGGCCTGTGGTACTGTGCTGCGACACACCTGAAGGAGACTGCCACATGGACGTACGTTGCACCTCGATCGAGGACGTTCGCTCGCGCATCGATCACATCGACCAGAACCTGGTCGCCCTGCTTGCTCAACGCGGCCAACTGGTCGCCCAGGCGGCGACGTTCAAGAAGACCACCGACGATGTGCGCGCACCGGCGCGGGTCGAGCAGGTGATTGCCAAGGTGCGTGCAATTGCCAGCGAGACAGGCGCATCGCCCGAGGTGGTGGAACGGGTGTACCGGGCGATGATTGCGGCGTTCATCGATGAAGAGCTGAAACTGCATGCCGCGTTGAACGATGAATGAAACGGGGCCGCTTAGCGGCCCCGATGTACATCGACTCTGGTTTAGATGATTGAGGGCATCCCTTGCCCTCACCTGCGCGACTCACCCCACCAGGACGAAGTCTGCCGCCGTCACAGTCGTGGCGTCGGCTACCCCTACCAGGCGAATCGAGTCGGCAGCGCCGATGCTGACCAGCGTATCGGCGCCGACATCGGCGATGGTGACGTTAGCCGCAAAGGTTGCCGCAGTGATGTTGAATGCAGTGATATCCAGCAGGTCCTGCCCTCCCGCCAGGTTGGCATCGAAGTTGATGATCAGGTCGGCTCCGGAGCCGGCAGCGAACTGGAAGGTATCGTTGCCATCGCTGGCGATCATCGTGTCATCACCCGCGCCGCCGTTGACCGTGTCATCGCCAACCGCACCGTTGATGAAGTCATTGCCGCTACCACCCGACAGGATGTCGTTGCCATCATCACCGAACAACGTGTCGCTGCCTGCCCCACCGTTCAGGATGTCATCGCCCAGACCGCCATCCAGGCTGTCGTTGTCGTCGCCGCCGTTCAAGGTATCGTTGCCAACGCCACCCAGCAGTTGGTCGTTACCCGCACCGCCGTCGAGGGTGTCGTTACCTGAACGACCGGTGATGACGTTGTCCAGGCCGTTACCCGTGCCGACGAAGTTGGCGGCGCCGAAGTAGGTCAGGTTCTCCAGGTTGCTTCCCAGCGTGTAGCTGGTCATCGTCGTGCGCACAAGGTCGGTACCTTCGCCTGCCAGTTCCACCAGCACGTCCGCAGCAGTATCGACCACATAGCTGTCGTTACCGGCGCCGCCCACTAGCTGGTCGATGCCTGCACCACCGTTGAGGAAGTCGTTACCGGCACCGCCGATGATGGTGTTAGCCAGGATATTACCCACACCCACGAAGTTGCCGGTGCCGGTAAAGGTCAGGTTCTCCAGGTTGGCGCCGAGCGTGTAGTTTGCCAGGCTGGTCTGCACCAGGTCGGTGCCCCCTCCAACTGCGTCGCTGACGGTGTCACCGGTGTTGTCGACGACGAAGGTGTCGTCACCGGCACCGCCAATCATGATGTCTGCACCAAGCCCACCGTTGAGTGTGTCGTTGCCTTCGTTGCCGGTAAGGGTGTCATTGCCCGAACCACCGGTGATGACGTTGTCCAGGCCATTACCGATACCAGCGAAGCTGGCGGCGCCGAAGTAGGTCAGGTTCTCCAGGTTGGTTCCCAGCGTGTAGCTAGTCATCGTCGTGCGCACAAGGTCGGTACCCTCTCCTGCCAGCTCCACGAGCACGTCTGCGGCGGTATCGACCACATAGCTGTCGTTACCGGCGCCGCCCACTAGCTGGTCGATGCCACCCCCACCGTTGAGGAAGTCGTTACCGGCACCGCCGATGATGGTGTTGGCCAGGATATTACCCACACCCACGAAGTTGCCGGTGCCGGTAAAGGTCAGGTTCTCCAGGTTGGCGCCGAGCGTGTAGCTTGCCAGGCTGGTCTGCACCAGGTCCGTGCCCCCTCCAACTGCGTCGCTGACGGTGTCACCGGTGTTGTCGACGACAAAGGTGTCGTTGCCGGCGCCGCCAATCATGCTATCGGCGCCTGCCCCACCGTTGAGGACATCATTGCCCGAGCCGCCGATAAGGACGTTGTTCAGGCCGTTACCGGTACCGACAAAGTTAGCGGCGCCGAAGTAGGTCAGGTTCTCCAGGTTGCTGCCCAGCGTATAGCTGGTGATCGTCGTGCGTATGACGTCCGTGCCACCGCCTGCCAGTTCCACGACTACGTCGCCGGCATTGTCGATCACATAGCTGTCGTTACCGGTGCCACCCACCAACTGGTCGATACCTGCACCACCGTTGAGGAAGTCGTTACCGGCACCGCCGATGATGGTGTTAGCCAGGGTATTACCCACACCCACAAAGTTGCCGGTGCCGGTAAAGGTCAGGTTCTCCAGGTTGGCGCCGAGCGTGTAGTTTGCCAGGCTGGTCTGCACCAGGTCGGTGCCACCTCCCAACGCCTCGTTGACGGTGTCCGCAGGGTTGTCGACGACGAAGGTGTCGTCACCGGCACCGCCAATCATGATGTCTGCACCAAGCCCACCGTTGAGTGTGTCGTTGCCTTCGTTGCCGGTAAGGGTGTCATTGCCCGAACCACCGGTGATGACGTTGTCCAGGCCATTACCGATACCAGCGAAGCTGGCGGCGCCGAAGTAGGTCAGGTTCTCCAGGTTGGTTCCCAGCGTGTAGCTGGTCATCGTCGTGCGCACAAGGTCGGTACCCTCTCCTGCCAACTCCACCAGCACGTCTGCGGCGGTATCGACCACATAGCTGTCGTTACCGGCGCCGCCCACCAGCTGGTCGATGCCACCCCCACCGTTGAGGAAGTCGTTACCGGCACCGCCGATGATGGTGTTAGCCAGGGTATTACCCACACCCACGAAGTTGCCGGTGCCGGTAAAGGTCAGGTTCTCCAGGTTGGCGCCGAGCGTGTAACTTGCCAGGCTGGTCTGCACCAGGTCCGTGCCCCCTCCTGCGGCCTCGGTGACGGTGTCACCGGTGTTGTCGACCACAAAGGTGTCGTTGCCGGTACCGCCGTTCATGGCATCTGCGCCCAGCCCACCGTTGAGTATGTCGTCGCCAGCACCGCCGAACAGCTGATCGTTTCCGGCCAGGCCATTGAGCGTGTCATTGCCTCCCAGCCCTGACAGCACGTCATCAAGCGAGGTGCCAGTCAAGGTGTCTGCACCCGGAGTGCCTTGCAGCACCACCCCTTGCAGTGGCGGCACAACCGCTGTCGCGGCCGAGGTGACCGTCTCCAGGGTGCCGAAGCCATCGGTGTAGCGCACGACCACGCGCAGTTGCAGGTCACCCTGCGCAGTGCCCGGGGTAAAGGTGGCCGCAGTCGCACCGACGATGTCGGTAAACGACGTGCCAGAGCCTTGCTGCCACTGGAAGCTGAACGCTCCCAACCCATCCACATCGGCAATACTTGCGGTGAGTGCGCTCAGCACTTGCCCCTGCTCCGGTGTAGTGTCGCTGATCAGTACCGCTCCGGTCGGTGCATCGTTGGCGTTGGCCACCGGGTCGAGGATGTCGGAGGCGATGCTTTCATGCACGCCGAAGTCATCCACGTAGCTGACCACCACCCGCATGTTCTGCCCCACCTGGGCCTGGGTCAGGACGAAGGTGCTGCCAATGGCGCCAACGATGTTGACCCAGCCAAGCCCCCGGTTCGACTGCCACTGGAAGGTGAACTGCGGATTGCTCAGGCCGTCGGCATCGACGATGGTCGCCGTATTGGCGGTCAGCGTCTGGTTCTGCACCAGCAGCCCGGTCACGGCCGGCCCGGCGCTCGGCGCGCTGTTCGGTGCCGAATCGACGATCTCCAGGGTGCCCTTGGCATCCTGATACACCGCCCGCACCCGAATGCTCAGCCCCGCCACATCGTCCGCGACCCGGTAGGTGCTGCCAATTGCCCGCGACACCTCGCCTGCGGCGACGAAGGTGATGTCCTCGTACACACCCGAGCCCGGCAGTTGCTCGACCTGCCAGTAGTAGGCGACCGGCCCGTTGACCGCACCGGTGGGGTTGCTTGCACTGACGTTGTCGGCATCGTGCACCGCTAGGTCAGAGACACGCAGCAGTTGCCCAGCTACAGGTGCGTCCGCACGCCCGCCCGTGGCATCGTCAAGGATCGCCAAGTGGCCCGATGGGTCAGCGTTGACGGCCGTGCCGACACCGGAGGCAATGGCACGGTCAGAGAACTGCAGACGCTCGATGCCGGTCAACCGATCGACACCATCACGCCCCGCCACCAGGTCGGTGACGATGACCGCATTGCCATCGACCACCACGTTGTAGTCGGTCGCAACCCCCGAGAACAGCGCGGTATCGAAGCTGTCAGTGCCGTTCAGGATCTCCCGCACGATCACCAGCTGGCCTGGGTTGTAGGTACCGTTGAGCATCAGCGGCACCATGGGCTCCATGCTGTCGAACGTGGCGATTTCCGGGCCGGTGCCATCGCTGTTGGCGCGTACGCTGATGCGCACGTTGAGCCACTTGTCACCGTCGAGAATATCGTCGCCGCCGCGGCCTTCGATCAGGTCGCTGCCGCTGCCGCCAAGGATGATGTTGCCGCCATCGTAGAAGGTCGCACCGGCAGCCAACAGGTCGGCCAGGCCGTTGATCAGGCTGATGTTGGTCAGCACGCTGCCATTGGCACCGGCGGTGGGCAGCGAGGCGGCATCTTCGTTGTCACCGCGCAGGAAGTCGCCGTGTGCCGAGCCCGAGAGCCCTTCCATGATGTCGAAGCGCACCAGTGCCGAAGCACCCGATCCCGGCACCGATGGCACATCGAAGAAGCGGTCGGTGTAGTCGATGGTCACGCCCTGGGCAAGCCCTTTGAAGGTTGCCCAGTCGTAGCCGGAGCCGCCGATATAGCGGTCACCGAAGCCGAGGCTGCCGACCATGATGTCGTCGCCACCTTCACCGTTGAACTTGTCGTTTTCGTTGCCGCCGATGAACACATCGTGGCCGATCACTGGGTCGTTGCCGAGTGGGTCGAAGTTGTCACCAGGCGCACCGTCCGAGGTGCCCTTCTCGATCCAGTCGTCGCCTTCGTTGCCCATGTCCTGTTCGTTGGCCTTGCTGCCCAGGATGAAGTCATTGCCTTGGCCGCCAATGGCCTCGGAAGCATCCTCGCCGGTGACGATGAAGTCGTTGCCAAAGCCACCAATGATCAGGTTGACGCCATTACCGCCGTGCAGCACGTCATTGCCGTCGCCGCCCTGGATATTGTCGTCGCCGCCCACGTCGCTGATGATGTCGTCGCCGGCACCACCGCGCAGTTGGTCGTTGCCATTGCCGCCTTCGATGCGATCGTTGCCGGCATCACCCCACACCGTGTCGTCACCACCGCCAGAGACGAGGATATCGTCGCCGTTGGTGCCGCCCAGCACGATGTGCTCTTCACCGGCGTAGCGGATGTAGTTGGTGTCTGGCCCTGCGGTCAGCGGGTTGTCGCGGAACACCACCTGCTGGCCGTTATCGCCCAGCGGGTCGACATTGCCCAGGCCATCGTTGTACTGCTTGCTGCGGTCCACTTCGAGGTAGAACGCCGGGTCAGAGAACACCAGGCCCGGCAAGTGGGTGGCCGAGGTGTTGGCCATGATCAGCTTGGCGAACGAGTTGCTTTCAAGCTCGGCATTCATCGACAGGCCAGCGGTGCGTTCCAGGTAGTAGAAGCGGTCGCCGTCCTGGAGTTTTTCCAGCTGGTTCTCGAACACGAAGTTGAAGGTCGAGCCGAGCATGCCGCCGAACGGGGTTTTCGCTTCGGCAAGGCCGCCGATCCACAGGTCGATGGCATCGACCCCGGTCACCGTGACAGCCTTGAGGTCATCGGCGGTGCCCAGCACACCGTCTTTGCCGGGCAGCGTCACGTTGGCCCAGGCCCCGGTACCGTTGAGGAAGTCCAGCCGGTCGAGCGGCGAACCGTCACCGCCGAACACCAGCGCCATGGCCGCCGCGCGCTTGTCCACCAGGGTAGTCGCCCCGGTGATGGTGCTGTGGGTGCCGTAGGCGGCGATGAAGTTGATCAACGACTCCGGATGCTTGAGGTGCTGCACCAGGTCGACCCAGCTGCTGTAAGGCTTGAGTTGGGTATCACCGGTTTGCCCGAAGATATCGCGGCGCACGGCGTTGAGCGAAGGAATCCCCACATCGCGGCCACGGGCGATGTTGATCGCCGGCAGGTCGAGCGGCAGGCCAAGCAGGTTGTTGCGCAGCGCCTCGGTGACGAACTCGTCGATTTCGTTACCGGCCTGGCGCGTGACCCCGCGCACGATGGCGCTGGTCGCGTCCTCGGGCGTGACACCACTGGCGGCGTACGCCAACGGGTTGAGGAACGCGGCAATCAGGCCAAGCTGCTGATCGGGGTTGGTGCTAGTCGGGTCATTGACCACGTTGAAGTCGATGTCGAAACGGTCGACGGTTTCGGTCAGCATCGAGTGGCCGAAGCGGTACACGGTGTGCGCGAACTCGGCGACGATCGAGGCATCGAGGTCGACGTCATAGACCTGGGTCGGGGCGAAGAACAGGTCAACGCGGGGCTGAATGGTGCGGGCGAACTCCTCGAACACCAGGTGCTGATACTGCATCTCGGTGCCGAACTTGGCTGCCTGGAACAGCCGCTCGCCATTCCACACCAAAGCATCGATCTCGGCCTGGCTGGCAGGCAGCGCGTTGACCGGGTTGAGCAGCCACTCGTTGAGGAAGGCCACGTCGCCCGCATCGAGCACGGTGTCCTTGGTCTGCGCCACCAGCCGATTGTGCTCGGCGTGGAAGATCGCATGCACAGCGGTCAGGCCGATGTTTTCGTTGACCCGGCCGTCGCCGGCAATGTAGTGCGCATCCAGCAGCTCGTTGTCGTAGGCCAGGTTGGCACCTGTCTGCGGGTTAACCGGCACGGCGTTACCGACCAGCGCATCGGCATCCGGCGCCAGCACGCCACCGCTGAACACCGGCACGGCATTGTGGGCGATGTCGGCAAGGAACTGATGGCCTGTGCGCACGGCATTGGTCAGGTCGATCGGGGCCAGCGGGTTGCCTTCGACCAGCACGTCATCCGCTGTGCCGCCAAGGCCGTCGGCGCCCTTCATCACCACCATCGGGTAGCCATTTGGCCCCTTGATGAAGTTGCCATAGGCGTCGGTCGCCAGCAGCGGAACGTTGTCGACGTCGGCATCGGTGAGGTGAATGCCGAGCAGGTCGTTGGCCTGCGCCTTGACCACTTTCCAGGTCGCCATGCCACCGATTTCACTGTCGTCCGCACTGCCGAACTTGCCATCGGCGCCAAGGTCACGGTTGGTGATCAGCCGGCCAGTGGCGACTGGGCCTTGGTCGGTCATCTGATAGCCGCGCAGGAACACCTGGTGCGAGGGGTGCGAGCTGTAGGTCTGGTTCTGGTCCACGAACGGCGTGGTGGTATTGGTGTGCTCATGAATGTCGTCGGCGTTGCCAAGGATGCCATCCGGCCCGGGCAGGTTGGTGGCACGGGTCAGCACCATGAAGTTGGCGTTGCCGCCCGGCACGTACAGGGGGTCATCCGGTTGCAGCGGGATGAACACAGTGCCCGAGCCGCCTTTGGTGACCAGGTCCAGGCCATGGTCGAAGAACTGCCCGAAGAAGGTCATCCAGGCGTTGAACGGCGCAGACAGCCCGGCATCCGCCGTGGTGTTTTCGAACAGGTAGACATCGTGGTCGTCCGTGGTGCCGAACTGGCCATCCAGGCCAGGGCTTGCGACGATCCGCACGCCATCTTTGAGCACGTCGTCATTGCCCGGCGTGCCGAAGTTGAGCACACCGTCCGCACCGGGGTCGTAGGCCGTGGCGTAGGCCGCCGGGTTATTCGAGGTCTGATCGACGATCAGGTTGCTGATGGTGCGCGGTTGCGAGTCGAACACCGCACCGCTGGTCTGCTGGTAGGACGACCCCGGTATGGCAGGCGAGCCGGGGCCGAAGAAGCCGGCCGGCGCGCCTTCGGCCGGGTTGAACACCGGGTCGGTCAGGCGTGGGAAGACGTTGTCGGCGGCACCGAATTGGGTGTTGTTGGTGCCGTTGAGGTTCATCAGGTTGTTGTTCGAGCCGTCCACTGCACGCAGGCCCAGGGGCGCGCGGATGTTCGGGACCAGCGAGAGAATGTCTTGCCCGGCGGCATCGGCCTCGGCGATCTTGATCTGGGCCAGGATGAAGTTAAGGTCGGAGCGGACCATTTGCAGGCCCGCACCACCTTCGCTGGCATCGACCACAGGCGTTGGCGCCGTAGGTACCACGGGCGCGCCAGGCTCAACCACGGCAGTGGGCTGGGAGAACAGCACCTCGGTGGTGCCATGGGCGTCCTGGTAGATCGCCTTGACCCGCAGCGACAACCCGGCCAGGTCCGGCGAGACCTTGAACGCCGTGCCATCGGCGCTCTGGAACGCCAGGTCGCCGGCCGGCAGCAGGATGATGTCCTCGAACACACCGCTGCCCGGGTCCGCCTCGAACTGCCAGTAGTAGGACACCGAGGTGTTGTTGAGCAGGCCTTGCGGGTTGGTCGGCGAAATGTTGTCGCCATCCAGCACCCCGGCCATGCTCACGGTCAGCATGTCGCCTACCGTTATCGCGCCGCCGTTGCCGTCGGTGACGGTCGGGCTGCCGGTAGGCTGGGCATTCACCCCTGGCACCAGCACCCGCTGGCCGTCGGAGAATTGCAGGCGCTCGATATGCAGCAGGGTATCGGTGCCGTCACCGCCGACGGTATCGGTTACCGTCCATATATCGTCCGCCACATCGGCCGTGCCCCGGGTGTTCTGGGTGACCACGTAGTCGGCCTGAAGACCGGAGAACACGGCGGTATCGAAGGCAGCCCCGCCCGTCGAGGTGCCCGGCAGGATTTCCCGCACGGCCTTGAGCTGGCCAGGGTTGTAGGTGCGGTCGAGCATGAACGGGATCATGTCGACCATGCTGTCGAAGCTGGCGATTTCCGGCCCGGTATGGTTGACATCATCCGGGGCATACACGGCGATCCGCACGTTGATCCACTTGTCACCGTCGATCAGGTCATCGCCACCACGGCCCTCGATCAGGTCGCTACCATTGCCGCCGAGGATGATGTTGCCGGTGGCAAAGCCCGTAGTGGGCAAGCCGGCGTCAGCCAGGAACTGCTCCAGCCCACGGATCAATGCCACGTTGGTCAGCGCACTGCCGGTGGCACCGCCGTGGTTAAGAATGGTGACCGCATCGACGTCATCGCCTTTGAGCACATCGCCGAATTTGGAACCGGACAACCCTTCGACTTCGGCAAAGCGATCGAGGATCGAGGCCGGCGAGGCGCCGACCGGGTTGAACACCCCGGCGTTCTGGTTCGGCGCGTTGCCATGGGGCTGCGCCAGCGCAGCCAGGCTCAAGTCGACGGTCACGCCGACCTGGTCATTCTTGTAGGTCACCCAGTCGAAACCGGACATACCGTCCATCTTGTCCTGGGCATCGCTGCCGACAAAGATGTCATCACCGCCTTCGCCAATCATTTCGTCGAAGCCACCGCCACCGACGAAGATGTCGTTGCCGATCACTTCGTCACCCAGCAGGGGCGCGAAGTTGTCGCCGGGGGCGCCGTCCTGGGTGCCCTTCTCGATCCAGTCATCGCCCTCGTTGCCGGTCGGTGGCAGGTTGGTCTTGGCGCCGAGGATGAAGTCGTCGCCCTGGCCGCCGAAGGTGGTGCTGATGTCTTCGGTGGTGATAATGAAGTCCTGGCCGTCGCCACCCAAAATCAGGTTACCGGCGACCCCCATGCTGCCGGCTACGATCACATCGTTACCGGCGTTGCCTTCCAGGCGGTTGTCGCCAAACGAGTCGGTGATGATGTCGTCGCCCGCGCCGCCCAGCACCGCATCGTTACCCGCCCCGCCTTCGAGGCGGTCGTTGCCGCCGTCGCCGTAGACAGTGTCGTCACCTTCGCCTGAGATGATGATGTCATTGCCTGCGGTGCCACCGAGGACCACATGGTCTTCACCGGTGTAGTGCAGGTAGTTGCTGTCGGCGCCCACGGTATCCGGGTTGTCGCGGATCACCAGCGGCACGATTTCCTGGCCGTAGATCAGGATGCCGCCCGTTGGGTCGGCCTTGCCGTCGGCACCCAGCCCGGTGAACTGGTTGGCCTGGTTCACTTCGAGGGTGAAGGTGGGCGTCAGGAACACGGTGTTGGACAGGTGGGTGACATCGGAGTTGAGCATGATCAGCTTGGCGAAGGAGTTGTTTTCAAGCTCCGTGCCGAAGTTCGTGCCCGCCATGCGCGACAGGTAGTAGAAGCGGTCGCCGTTCTGCAGCGCTTCCATCTGGGTTTCGAAAATGAAGTTGAAGCTCGACCCGAGCATGCCGCCGAACGGCATCTTCTGCTCGGCCAGGCCACCGACCCAGAAGTCAATGGTGTCAACGCCGGTGATGGTCACCCCGGTCACGTCGTCGGCAGTGCCCAACACCCCGTCTTTACCGGCCTGGGTCACGTTGGCCCAGGCGCCGGTACCGTTGAGGAAGTCGAGGCGGTCCGCGGGCGCGCCGTCGCCACCGAATACCAGGGCCATGGCCGCCGCGCGCTTGTCTGCCAGCGTGGTGGCCCCTGTGATCGAAGCATGGGTACCGTATGCAGCGATGAAGTTGACCAGCGATGCGGGGTGCTTGAGGTGGTCGGCAAAGTCGACCCAACTGATGTACGCCTTGAGCTGGCTGTCGCCGGTCGCGGTATAGAACTCACGACGGGCCTCGTTCAGCGACGGGATGCCGGTGTCGCGCCCGCGTGCCAGGTTCAGTGCCGGCAGGTCGAGCGGCAGGCCCAGCAGGTTGTTGCGCAGCGCTTCGGTGACGAACTCGTCGATCTCGTTGCCAACCTGACGCGTCACGCCACGGATAATCGCCCCGGCCGCCTCATCGGCGGTCGCCCCACTGCCGGCGAACGCCAACGGGTTGAGGAAGGCGGCGATCAGGCCGAGCTGCTGGTCGGGGTTGTTGGGGTCGGAGAGGATCGGGTTGAACTCAGGGTCGAAGCGGTCGACGGTCTCGGTCAGCATCGAGTGACCGAAGCGGTACACCACATGGGCGAACTCGGCGAGAATGGCCGGGTTGATCGAGGTGTCATAACCGTTGGGCGCCAGGAATTCGTCGATCTGCGGCTGGATGGTGCGCGCGAATTCTTCGAACACCAGGTGCTGGTACTGCATCTCGGTGCCGACCTTGGCCGCCTGGAACAGGCGTTCGCCGTCCCACACTAACGCGGCGATAGCGGCGGGTGTGGTCGGTAGGGCGGCAACGTCATCCACCAGCCATTCGTTGAGGAAGGCCAGATCGCCCGCGGCAAGGATAGTGTCCTTGGACTGCTGGACCAGGCGGTTGTGTTCGGAGTGGAACACATGGTGCACGGCGGTCAGGCCGATGTTTTCGTTCACCCGGCCGTCGCCGGCGATGTAGTGGGCGTCGAGCAGTTCGTTGTCATAGGTCAGGTTGTTGCCACCTGCCCCCACCTGCTGGGCATTGCCCACGTCGCTGTCGGCGTCGGCCTGCAGCACGCCGCCGACCACTACAGGGGCCGCGTTGTGGGCGATGTCGTCAAGGAAGCCATGCCCGGTGCTCACGGCATTGGCCAGGCTGATGGGCGCGGCGCGATTGCCTTCGACCAGCTGGGTCACGTCATCGGCGGTCCCGGCGATACCGTCAGCGCCGTTGCTGACGCGCATCACCACCTGTGGCATGCCGTTGGGCCCCCGCAGGAAGTTGCCATAGGCATCGGTCGCCAGCAGCGGCACGTTGTGCACGTCGGCATCGGTCAGGTTGATACCGAGCACGTCACGGGCCTGGGCCTTGACCACGGCCCAGGTGGCCATGCCGCCACCCTCGCCATTGCCATCGTCAGCCGTGCCGAATTTGCCGTCAGCGCCCAGGTCACGATTGGTGATCAGGTTCCCGGTGGCGATCGGGTCGCCTGCGGCGTTGAGCATGTACTCGCGCAGGAACACCTGATGCGAGGGGTGTGAGCTGTAGGTCTGGCTCTGGTCCACGAACGGCGAGGTGGTGTTGGGCTGGCTATCGTCTGCGGTGCCGACCACGCCGTCCGCGCCGGCCGTGCGCACGGCACGCGACAGCACCATGAAGTTGGTCGGGCTGTCGGGCACGTACAACGGATCATCCGGCTGCAGCGGAATGAACACGATGTCGGTCGCGCTTTTGGTCACCAGGTCCAGGCCGTGATCGAAGAACTGGCCAAAGAAGGTCATCCAGGCGTTGAAGCCAGCGGTCAGGCCCGCGTCTGCCGACTGGTTGGGGATGAAGAACACCGGTTTGTCATCACTGGTGCCGAACACGCCGTCAAGGCCGGGGCTCATCACCGGCGCGGCGCCACCATTGGCCTCGACTGCGGCCGGGTTGTTCGGCGTCTGGTCGACGATCAGGTTACTGATGATGCGAGGCTGCGCGTCGACCACCGTGCCGGTTCCGACGTAGGCCGCACGATAGGCGGGGTCGAGCAAGCGCAGGAACGCGTTGTCGGCGGCGCCGAACTCGCTTTGCCCAGTCACCAGGTTATTGAAGCTGCCGTCCACGGTGCGCAAGCCGAACGGCACCTGGCTGTTGGGCAGCAGATCGGTGAGATTGGCGCCCTTGGCGTGGGCTTCGGCGATAAAGATCTGCTTGAGGATGAACTCCAGGTCCGACTTGCTGAAATTGGCCATTTCAATTGCCCTCGATCTATCGGGAGAGAGAAACAGGGCAACAGGGTCCTTCCCGCGCCCAGTCAATGCTGACGTGCGCAGTTCGTGGTTCGTGGTTCGATGACGTCTGGTTAAACGCGATCCCTGTAGGTGCGGCCTTGCCGGGCGACCCTACAGGGCCCGAATAATCAAGACTAAAGTCGCAGAGTCAAACCTTGTCAATGAACCGTCGAAAAAATGACTCTCGATGATAATGCGTTGCAACTCGCTGTTTTTACGTGACTTATGAAAAGTTCAACGCATTTATAGAGCAAAATGATATTACAAGACATTTCAGTGCATCCTACGCTGCTGCTTGTGGGAGCAACGCAGCGTTTTGGGGCTATCCGCCTATAGAGCGACCCGCCTGCGAGCCAATCAGAAGCCACATCTACAGCTGTCCGGGACGCCGCAACGGCCTCCGGTTTTGTGAAGAGGGAGGCCCCAGATGCACAAGCAGCCGCGCACCCGTTCCGAGCTGGCCGACGCGCTCTTTCGCCTGCGCCGCAGCTTCTACTCACTGGCAGGCTTCAGCGGCGTCATAAACGTCATGATGTTGACGCCAGCCGTCTACATGCTCCAGGTCTACGACCGCGCCCTGGTCAGCCGCAACATCACCACACTGACGATGCTGACCCTGCTGGTGGTCGGGCTGTTCCTGCTGATGTCCGCCCTGGAAATGATTCGCACCCGGGTGTTGATTCGGGTAGGCAACAGCCTGGACATGGACCTCAACCGGCGCATTTTCAGCGCCGCGTTCGAACGCAACCTGAACCGCGCCGGAGGCAACCCAGCCCAGGCCCTGCAAGACCTTGCGCAGGTTCGCCAGTTTCTGACCGGCAATGGCCTGTTCGCCTTCTTCGATGCGCCCTGGACACCGATCTACCTGTTGGTCTGCTACTTGATCCACCCCCTGCTCGGGCTGGTCACGATGATCGGCTCGCTGATCCTGGCGGGCCTGGCATACCTCACCGAAAAGACCACCCACAAGCCGCTGGCCGAGGCCAACCACGCGGCGCTTTCCTCCGCCAGCTACGCCAACAACAACCTGCGCAACGCCGAAGTCATCGAGGCCATGGGCATGCTGCCGTCGATCAGCAAGCGCTGGTACCAGAGCCACCTGCGCATCCTGCAGATGCAGACCCTGGCCTCCGACCGTGCCGCCCTGATCAGCAGCACCGGGCGCTTCGTGCGCATCACCCTGCAATCGCTGATCCTCGGCACCGGTGCGCTGCTGGCCATCGAAGGCAAGATCACCCCGGGCATGATGATCGCCTGCTCGATCCTCACCGGCCGTGCGCTGGGGCCGGTTGAGCAGGTCATTGCCTCCTGGAAGCAACTGCTTGGTTGCCGTTCGGCCTGGGGGCGGCTCAACGAGCTGCTGCAGGACTACCCGCGCCGGCCACCGAGCATGTCGCTGCAACGGCCCGTGGGCATGCTTGCCGTGGAGAACGTGTTTGCCGGCGCCCCCGGTACCAACACCACCATTTTGCGCGGGGTGAGTTTCAGCCTGGCGCCGGGCGAAAGCCTCGGCGTCATAGGCCCTTCAGCTTCGGGCAAGTCCACCCTCGCCCGCTTGCTGGTTGGCGTCTGGCCGACCCAGGCCGGTAAGGTGCGCCTGGACGGCGCCGACATCTTCACCTGGAACAAGGGCGAACTCGGCCCGTGGCTCGGCTACCTGCCGCAGGACGTCGAACTGTTCGAAGGGACCATCGCCGACAACATCGCGCGTTTTGCCGAGGTGGACAGCGATGCGGTCATCCGCGCAGCCAAGAGCACCGGCGTGCACGAAATGATCCTGCGTTTCCCGCAGGGTTACGACACCCGTCTAGGCACCGATGGCAGCCCGCTTTCCGGTGGCCAGAAGCAGCGCATTGCCCTGGCCCGTGCACTCTATGGCGAACCCAACCTGGTGGTACTGGATGAGCCCAACGCCAACCTCGACGATGTCGGTGAAAAGGCCCTGGTCGATGCCCTGGCCGAACTCAAGGCGCGCGGTGCCACGGTCGTGCTGGTGTCCCATCGGCCCAATGTGCTCTGCGCCGTCGACAAAGTCCTGATGCTGCGTGACGGCGGCGTGCAGATGCTGGGCACGCGCGACGAAGTCTTTGCAGCACTGCGTAAAGCGAGCGTGATACCTGCCGGCGCAGCGGCGCCACTGGCCTCGGTAAAAGTACGGGAGTGACCGATCATGCACATGAGCCAACCTACCGAGTTGATTCCCGCCGAGGCCAACAACCTGATCGACCAGGACGCCGGCAAACCGGTGCGCTGGGGCCTGTGGCTGGTGCTTGCCGGCTTTGGCGGCTTCCTGCTGTGGGCCTGGCTCGCGCCGCTGGATGCCGGCGTGGTCGCGACCGGCACGGTCAAGGTCACCAGCAATCGCAAGGCGGTGCAGCACCTGAGTGGCGGCACCGTGGAGGCGATTATGGTGCGCGAAGGCGATGTGGTGAAAAAGGGCCAGGAGGTGGTTCGCCTCGATGCCCTGCGCGCCGTGGCCGAACAGGGCGCGGTCAGCGCCCAGTACATCGTCAGCAAGACCGTTGAAAACCGCCTCGAAGCCGAGCGCGACAGCCGCGACACGGTGAGTTTCGACCCGGCGTTGCTCAAGCGCTTCGGCGCTGACCCACGCCTGCTGGCCGCCATGGACCTGCAACAACGCCTGCTGGATACCCGTCGCGCCGGCCTGGCAGGCGAAATCAGCATCCTCGAAGAGAACCTGGCGGCATCGGCCGTGCAGCTCAAGGGCCTGCAGCAGGTGTACGGCGCGCGCGCTTCACAGATCAACTTCCTCGGCCAGGAACTGCAAGGCACCCGCGTGCTGGCGGCCGAGGGCTATGTGCCACGCAACCGCCTGCTCGAACTTGAGCGCAGTAACGCCGACCTCTCCGCCGGCCAGGCCGAGAACCTCAACAACATCGCCCGCGTTCGCAGCCAGACCACCGAGATCAAGCTGCGCATTCTCCAGCGCCAGCACGACTACCTGAAAGAGGTCGAATCACAACTGACCGATACCGCCAAGGAAAACACCACCCTGGCCGACCGCTTGCGCGCGCTGGACTACGAAGTGACCCACACGGTGATCCGCTCGCCCATCGACGGCATGGTCCAGGCCCTAGGCATCGCCACGGTTGGCGGGGTCATCCAGCCGGGTGCCAAGCTCATGGAAATCGTCCCGCTCGACGAGCCGTTGCAGGTCGATGCGATGATCCCGGTACAGGCCATCGACAAGATGGTCCCGGGGCTTGCCGTGGATATCGCCTTCCCAGCCTTCAACCACGCCCAGACACCGAACATCCCTGGTCGGGTCAAGACCGTCTCCGCCGACCGCCTGCTCGATGAGGAGAGCAAGCAGCCGTTCTACCTGGCCCAGGTGGACGTCTCGCCGGCCGGCATGAGCCTGCTTGGCAGCAACCACATACGCCCCGGCATGCCCGCCACCGTCACCATCAAGACCGGTGAGCGCAACCTGCTCAGCTACCTGCTCAAACCAATGCTCGAACGCGTGGACAGTGCCTTCAAGGAGCAATGAAATGAACCGACACTGCCTGATGTTGTGCCTGCTGGGGTTGTCCTTGCCGGCCAGTGCCATGGACCTCAAACAAGCCTGGGACCTGTTGCAATATCAAGGCCCTGTCTACCGCGCCGCCGAACATGAAAAAGCCGCCGGTATGGAAAACCGGGCCATCGGCCAGGCTGGCCTGCTGCCGCAAATCAACGCCACGGCCTACTACAACAAGGTCAATGGCACCCAGGAGCAAAGCAGCCTCGAAAGGGATCTGGACTACAACTCTAAAGGCGCCAGCGTGCGCCTGCGCCAACCGCTGTTCAACAAGCAGAAGATGGCCGAATACCGCCAGGGCCAGCAACGTGCCGACTACAGCGTCGCGGTGTTCGATGCCAAGAGCCAGGATGCGGCGGTGCGCCTGGCCGACAGCTACTTCGATGTGCTCCTGGCCAGCGAAACCATCACCCTCGCCAAGGCCAAGCTGAACGCCTTCGAAGAACAGCTTGCCTCGGCCAAACGGCGCATGGAACTGGGCGCCGGCACGGTGACCGACATCGACGAATCGGTCGCTCGCCGCGACCTGGCCGAGGCTGACCTGATCGAAGCCCAGGACAACCTGGTCAACACCCGTCGCAAGCTTGAGGAGTACATCGGCGAAACCCCCGCCTCGCTGACCACTCTGCAGCCAGGCTTCAGCACCCCGCCGCTGCTGCCGGGCAACCTGCAGGACTGGCTGGTCAAGGCCCAGGCCGACAGCCCACTGATTCACGCCCGCCGGCATAGTTACGAGCTCGCCGAGGAAGAGGTGAACCGGGCCAAGGCCGGGCATTGGCCCACCCTGGACTTTGTTGCGGGCTACACCGCGGGCAGCAGCCAATCGATTTCAGAGCTGAATCAGCGCAACCAGTACAGCTCGATCGGGCTGGAACTGAACATTCCGCTGTACAGCGGCGGCAGCACCAGCGCGCTGACCCGCCAGGCCAGCGCCAACAGTTCGAAAGCCCTGGACGAGCTCGACGCAACCCGCCAGGAGGTCATTTCCGATACCACCCGTGAGTACCGTGGCGTGCAGAGTGGCGCGATGCGTATTCAAGCGCTGGAAAAGGCCGTCTCGTCCAATGAACGCTCGCTGACCTCGACGCGCAAGGGCTTCAAGGAGGGGGGTACCAGCACCAACTCGGACGTACTCAACGCTGAAGAACTGCTGTTTGACGCACGCCATGACCTGTTCGAGGCCAAGTTGAACTACCTGATGTCGCGCCTGCGCCTGGCATCATCGGTGGGCAGCCTGGGGGATGATGATATCGAGCTGGTCAACGACTACCTTGGGCCGGAGTTGATGGTCAGTAACTGAGGCCTTCGCGACCACTGCCGCCAACCCCAGTAAACAAAGCAAACCCAGCGCAAAGCTGACCGTCCGCCAAGGCTGCATACCGCGTAGATAGCACAGGGTATGCGCCACTCTGGCAACGGTGAACACCACACTCAGCCAAATGATGGCCACCTCAGTCGCGCCCAGGGCAATCGCCAGGCCAGCCATGGCGAAAAACGCTGGAATGTTCTCCAGGTCATTGGCCCAGGCCTTGCTGGCCCGGCTGACCTGTGGCAGTTCTTCAACATTGGCCAAGCGCCGAAAGACCGCCGCGTCTTCACCATTGGTGAAGGCCTTGTAACGAAGGCGGTAATAGCCTTGGTAACAAGAAATCGCCAGCATCTTCAAAAACAGCACAACCACACAGACCGCATAGACAGACAGGGCACCGTGCATCACGCCCCCTCCTGAGCATGGTGTGCCGAGCGCCAGCCAAAGCCTTCAAACACGATGTACAGAAGCGGCCCGACCGACACAAACACAGCCGTGAGCAGCAAAAAAGGGGCAACCCGCACCCATGATCGCCCGTTCGAACGGGCGTCCCGGATCATCCAGGCGCACGCAAGCCCAGCCATCACATACAAGTCGATTACAACCTGCGCGGTGTCGGGCCGGGCCATGAGTTCAAGGCCAAACGCGAGCAATGATTGCTCTGCATGGAGCATCGTCCAGCCGGTGTACAGTGAAAACGACATCAGTGTAGCCAGCGCGATCCAAGTGCTTTTCATCTTCAACCCTCCTTAACCAATACCGCGCCAAGGTAGTGCTATGGTTGCAGCCCGCTCAATGACCTCACAGGTCATCGACGCCCCTCTCTCGGTCAGTCAGAGTTGCCCCATGAGTAACCGCCCTTTCCACACGACCGCCTCAGCCGGTAACCCGGCAGGCAACCGCTTGCGCCGACACCGTCAACAGGCTGGTTTGAGCCAGCTTGAGCTTGCCCTGCTCGCCAACGTATCCCAGCGTCATCTGAGCTGCGTGGAAACCGGGCGCGCCAAACCAAGCCCAGGCACGTTGCATGCCCTGCTTTCTGCTTTGGACGTACCTTTGGAGGAATGCAACGAAGTTTTCCTCGCGGCAGGCTATGCGCCTCGTTACACCGCCTCCGCGCTGAGCGCACCTCACCTGGCGGTGGTTCACGATGCGATTGCGCACATCCTGCAGGCCAACAACCCAGCCCCGGCGATCGTCCTGGACAATACCTGGCGCATCACCGCCGCCAACACCGGTGCAACCCGGCTGCTGCACATAGCCGGGGTCGATACGGGCAGTGGCACAGCGCTCAACCTGCTGCAGTTGCTGTTTTGCCCTGGGGGTTTGGGTGATGCCCTGGTCAACGCCGAGGAAGTCCGCGCAATCGCCTGGCAGCGCGCCTCGCGCGAAGCCGTCGGCAACGCGGATCTGGCGCGTATCTTGGCGCAACTGCCAACGCCTGCCGAGCGGACCTCTGCCGTATCACCATCCCCTGTGGTACTGACTCGCCTGCGCTCCAGCCAGGGCGAGTTACAGTTTCTCTCGACGTTCACGACGTTCGGCATGCCGCAGGATATAACAGTGGCATCGCTGCGCATCGAGCACCTGATACCTGCCGATGCACATACCTGGCAAACCATGACGATGGTTTGCAGCCAAGCCACGCAATTGGCCCCCACTGAGCCTTGAGGGACACCCTATGCAAGACGCCGAAAGCCACTTGCTGAACAGCTGGCAGCACAACGCCCAGGCTTGGATCGACGCGGTGCGCAGCGGCGCCATCGAGAGCCGTCGGCAAGTGACCGACCAGGCCATCGTGCTGGCCATTCTCAGCCGACAACCCGAGCGCGTACTCGACCTTGGGTGTGGTGAAGGCTGGTTGCTGCGGGCGCTGGCCGATCGTGGCATCGAGGCGGTCGGCGTGGATGGCGACAAGACCCTGGTGGAGGCGGCCCGCGCGGCAGGCTCCGCCGAGGTGCACCTTGCCAGTTACGCACAGCTGGCCGAGGGCGACGTCAGCGTTGGCCGTGACTACGACCTGGTCTGCGCCAACTTCGCGTTGTTGCAGCAGGACGTCATTCCCCTGTTGGCGGCAATGAACGGGCTGCTGGCGCCCGGTGGTGCACTGGTGATCCAGACCTTGCACCCCTGGAGCGTGGCAGCGGGCGATTATCAGGATGGTTGGCGGGAAGAGTCGTTTGCAGGGTTTGGCGGGGACTGGCGGCCGATGCCCTGGTACTTCCGCACCTTGGCCAGTTGGCTCACTGCATTGGACATGGCCGGGCTGCGCCTGGTCAGCCTGCAAGAGCCGCAGCATCCTCAAAGTGCGGTGCCGCAGGCGTTGTTGATGGTGGCCGAAGGGCGATGAATTCACACTGCGGTGGCTTTAATACCTGTGGGAGCGGGCTTGCCCCGCGAAGAAGGCGACGCGGTATATGGCACCGGCTTTGCCGGTGTTCGCGGGGCAAGCCCGCTTGTGTCTTGGAGAGGGAATAGAATCTGAAGTGAGAGCGGTGAATGGCAAGCTGATAGCCCGAGGTGCCCAGAGCACGTGTGGGAGCAAAAGCTGCCATTCACCGTTCCACTTTGGCGAGAGCCCGAACAGTTGGATGAGGGGCGTAATCTCGAATCACAAGCGTGGGCCAAGCCAAAGCGCTCTCACTCCTTGAGTTTAAGAGGGTTTGGCCATGTCTTCCTCTGTCGGCATCGATGTTTCCAGTGCCACACTTGCTGTTCACATCCGTCCTGAGGGGGTGAACTTCAGTGTTTCCAATGACTTGAAGGGATTCCAACTGCTCGTCGAAAAGCTTGGCGAGTATGCAATTTCAATGGTCTTGCTCGAAGCTACCGGTGGCTACGAGTGCAATGTCCTCAAAGCGCTGCAGGATGCCGATTTTCCGGTTTGCCGGATCAATCCCAGTCGTGCCCGGGACTTTGCCAAGTCGATGGGTAAACGCGCCAAGACCGATCCCATTGACGCAGCTGTTTTGGCTCACCTGGCTGAAGTTATGCCCCCACGGCCTTGCCAGGTGATGACACCCGAGCGGGCTTTGCTGCGCGAACTGCTTATGCAGCGGGATCGCTTCGTCCAACAGCGCGACGATGACAAGCGGCGCCTGAAGCAGGCGCGGGCTCCCAGTGTTTGTTTGCGGTTGGAACAACACATCGCCTATCTGAAGGGTGAAATTCGAGCGCTGGAACAAGAGATCGCACAGCAGGCAGCAGCTTTGCCTGATGATCGGGTTAAACAGCTCACTCAAGTCAAAGGAATTGGTCTGATTACTGCCGGAAAGCTGATGGCCTTGCTGCCAGAGCTGGGCCAGGTGGATAAGAAGGAAATTGCCGCCTTGGTCGGTGTTGCGCCGTTCAACCAGGACAGCGGCAAGCAGTCGGGCAAGCGTTCAATCTGGGGGGGACGCTCACAAGTCAGGCGGGCGCTCTATATGGCCTGCTGGGTGGTGATACGGCACAACAAGGACTTCTGCGAGCGCTACAAAGCACTGCGAGCCCAGGGGAAGTGCGCGAAAGTATCGGTGGTGGCGTGTATGCGAGTATTGATAGTGAGGCTAAATGCGATGCTCAAGACCGGAACGCCCTGGAAGGAGCAAATAGCTCATTCGTAGGAGCAAGCCTTGCTGGCGATGCCCGGCACAGCCGGGCCTGGGGCGCTACGCGCCCCATCGCCGGCAAGGCCAGCTTCCACAAGAAGACAGTTGCTCCCACACAGACCTTGCTAGAACAATAAGATAAGTTATGAAGTAGCGGCGCTTACAGCACCGGCTTGCGCGCTGCCCCGCTGCGGGCCTTGGCCATCGCAGCCAGACGCACCGCGACGTTCGCCGCGCCATACCCGGCATAGCCGCCCTTGCGCTGGATGATCTCGAAGAAGAAACGCTCCTCGAACGGCTCGGTATAGACGTGGAACAACTCGCCGCCCTGGGCGTCACGGTCGTACAGCACGTTGTAGTACGCCAGTTCGCTCAGGAACTCGTCGTCAAAGTCAAAACGCGCCGCCAGGTCGTCGTAATAGTTGAGCGGGATTTCCAGCAGCGGCACACCCGCCAACTTGGCACGCGCGACCTCACGGAAGATGTCGTCACAATCGAAGGCGATGTGATGCACACCCGATCCACGGTAGCTGGACAATGCGTGGGCAATGGCCGTGTTGCGGTTCTCGGAAATGTTCAGTGGCAGGCGCAAGGTGCCGCACTGGCTGCGCAGGGCGCGGCTCTTGACCAGGCCATAAGGGTCGGGCAGCACCACTTCATCGTCGGCGGCGAAATCGAACAGGCTCTTGTAGAACAGCACCCAGCTGTCCAGCGACTCGGCCGGCAGCGCCAGGGCCATGTGGTCGATACGGCGCAGGCCACCGCTGGCTGCGGCGGCTTTGTCCAGGCTGAAGTCGGTGTCGTACAGGGTCTGGCCAGCAGTACCCTGCTCCACCAGGTACAGCAGGCTGCCATCGGGCGCGCGCACCGCAGGCACTTCACATTCGTTGGGGCCGACCAGGCCACGGAACGGCTGCCCACGGAAGGCGGTGGCGCGTTTAAGGGCAGCCTGCTGGTCCTTGACCCGCAACGCCGTGGCGCACAGCGACGGGCCATGGGCCTCGAAGAAGTTGTGGCCAAACGAGTAGGGTTCGGCATTGAGGACGATGTTGATGTCGCCCTGGCGCAGCAGTTGCACATCCTTACTGCGGTGTTTGCCGGCGTCGGCGAAGCCCAGGCGTTTCAGCCAACTGCTCAGGCGTGCGCCGACGGCTTCATCGACTGCAAATTCAAGAAACTCCACGCCGTCATAGGTACTGGCCGCCGGTGGGGTGAACAGCACGCCAGGTTCGATTTGCGTGTTCTCCTGTTCCAGGCGCAGGCGAGTCTGCTCTTCGAGGTACAGCAGCGAGCGCAAGCCGTCGGCGGCGTTCTGCCGAGGCGGCGCGGCGCGGAAGCCGTCGTTGAAAATTTCCAGTGACAGCGGGCCACGGTAGCCGGTGGCGAGGATGGGGGCAAGAAAGCCCGCCAGGTCCATTTCGCCCTGCCCCGGGAAGCAACGGAAATGCCGGCTCCACTCCAGCACGTCCATGGCCAGGATCGGCGCATCGGCCATCTGCACGAAGAAGATCTTGTCGCCGGGTATGTCGCGGATCGCGCTGGGGTCACCCTTGAGCGACAAGGTATGGAAACTGTCGAGAATCACCCCCAGCGCCGGATGGTCAGCCTGGCGCACCAGGTTCCAAACCTGCTGATAGGTATTGACGTGACGGCCCCAGGCCAAGGCTTCGTAGCCGATGCGCAGGCCGCGCTGGCCAGCATGCTCGGCCAACAGGCGCAGGTCGTCCACCAATAGCTGCTCGTCGCCCAGGGCGTCGGCCTGGACGTTGCTGCACACCAGCACCAGGTCGGTACCCAGTTCCTGCATCAAGTCGAACTTGCGCTCGGCGCGATCGACGTTCTTCTGCAGACGCTCGCGGCGGCAGCCTTCGAAATCACGGAACGGCTGGAACAGGGTGATGGCGATGCCCAGGTCGGCGCACATCTGGCGAACCTGGCGCGGGCTGCCGGCGTAATAGAGCAGATCGTTCTCGAAGATCTCGACGCCGTCGAAACCGGCGGCGGCGATGGCTTCGAGCTTTTCCGGCAGGGTGCCGCTCAAGGACACGGTGGCAATCGAACGCTGCATGGCGGGAGTTCCTTGTTGTTAGGGGACGACGGCGCAGGAAACTGACGGTGACGGTGCCTGGCATGATGGATTATTCGCAGGTAAAGTCGCCTCATCAACGTCTTTGTACGGAATGGTTAGTTTTGTGTTCGATTACCGAACAAAACCCGATTTCGTGAATTGCTACACCGCCACCCCGTGGTCAACATTAAAACCAGACGCAGGCACACCGACCGCCACCTTCTTGCCGAGACGGTCGTTGGGCAGCAACCTGCGCTGACAAGCCCAACGTCACAACATAATAAGTTCAATAAAACCGGGTACCGACCTATGCACACTGCTCTCGCCTTGCGATCCGCACCTGTCTCCTGGCTGTCTGTCACGGCCTTGGCGCGGCGTACACCCGCTCTTCACGTTTGACCCCACTCCCGAGATAACCCCCACGCTCGCCTTGCGCCGTGCGGGAACCAACAAGAACAACGGAGACACCGATGGCTCACTCCAGCTCTCAAGCCAAGAAAGCGACCGCCAGTGGATGGATAGGCTCGGCACTCGAGTACTACGACTTTTTCATCTATGCCCAGGCTGCGGCCCTGATTTTCCCGCAAATCTTCTTCCCCAACACCGACCCCAAAATGGCGATCATCGCCTCGCTGGCCACTTACGGGGTCGGCTACCTGGCCCGCCCGGTCGGCGCCATCGTGCTTGGCCACTGGGGTGACACCCGCGGTCGCAAGAACGTACTGCTGCTGTGCATGTTCCTGATGGGCGTGTCGACCATGGCTGTGGGCCTGCTGCCCACGTACCACGACATCGGCATCCTCGCCCCGGTCTTGCTGGTGCTGCTGCGCCTGGTCCAGGGCTTCGCGGTAGCCGGCGAGATCTCAGGCGCCAGTTCGATGATCATGGAGCACGCGCCGTTCGGGCGACGTGGCTATTACGCCAGCTTCACCCTGCAAGGCGTACAGGCCGGCCAGGTTCTGGCGGCGGCGGTATTCCTGCCACTGGCCTACTTCATGCCGAGCGAAGCCTTCAACGACTGGGGCTGGCGCATTCCGTTCCTGATGAGCGCGGTGGTGTTGATCGCCGGCTTCATCATCCGTAAGGAAGTGCACGAAACGCCTGCATTCGTGAAGGAAGAGAAACAAGACAAGGTCGCCAAGTCGCCAGTCAGCGAGGCTTTCCGCCACAGCTGGAAACACATGGTGCTGGTGATGTTCATGGCCCTGATGAACGTGATTCCGGTGGTCGCCACTATCTTCGGCGCAGCCTACGCGGTGCAGCCGGCGTATGGCATCGGCTTCGACAAGAGCGTGTACCTGTGGATTCCGGTGGTCGGCAACATCGTTGCGGTGCTGGTGATTCCCTTTGTCGGCAACCTGTCCGACAAGATCGGCCGTCGCCCGACCATGATCGCCGGCTGCCTGGGTTCGGGCCTGCTGGCCTTCGTCTACCTGTATGCGATCAGCATCCAGAACGTACCGCTGGCCTTCGCGGCCTCGATCGTCATGTGGGGCATGGTCTACCAGGGCTATAACGCGGTGTTCCCAAGCTTCTACCCAGAGCTGTTCCAGACCCGTTACCGTGTGTCGGCCATGGCCATCGCGCAGAACATGGGCACCATGCTGACCGCCATGCTGCCGGCGCTGTTCGCCCTGGTGGCACCACCGGGCTCGGACAACATTCCGCTGGTGGTCGGTGGCATGGCGTTCTTCATCACCTGCATCTGCGCCCTGGCGGCGTACATCGCACCAGAAACCCATCGCCTGTCGATGGAAGACCTGGGCAATCCGCAGGCCAAGCCGATGGAGAAGGCTGCGTACGAAGCCAGCCGTAAAGGCAGCTTGCAGACCGCAAGCCATTGATAGAACGCTGGGGCCGCTTTGCGGCCCCAGCCATTTCAGCCCTTGATCACTTCCTGCAGTCGCTGCCACAGTCTTTCGACATGTTCGCGCTCGGTCGGCAATGCGCCAATCGACACCCGCACCATCCACCGTCCCTCCAGCGTCGCCGGCGTCACATAAGCCTCCCCTGAAGCATTGAGCCGCTCGGCCCAGGCCCTGGTATGCGCATCCAGCGCCTCCCCTTCCAGCCCCGCTGGCCGATGCTGAATACACAACGTCTGCAACTGCACCGGCGCCAACAGCGCCCAACCCGGCGCTGCCTCGACCTGCCCGGCAAGCCACTGGGCGTTATCCAAGTCGCGACGCAAGCGTGCCTGCAGCGCTTCGACGCCTTCGCTGCGCAACATGAACCACAGCTTCAAAGCACGGAACCGCCGGCCCAGCGGAATACCCCAATCACGCAGGTTCTTGACCTCGCCATCCACCGCCGACTGCAGGTAGCTGGGGTTGGTACTCATCACCCGGATCAGGTGCTGCGGGTCGCGCACGTAGTAGATCGAACAGTCGAAGGCCACGCCCAGCCACTTGTGCGCATTGACCACCACCGAATCGGCCATCTCGATGCCGTCCCACATCCAGCGGCACTCAGGCAGGATCATTGCCGAGCCTGCCATGGCCGAATCGACATGCAGCCACAGGCCATGGGCCTGGGTAATTTCACCAATCGGGCGCAGCGGGTCGAGCGCCGTGGTGGCGGTGGTGCCGGTGGTCGCGATCACCGCACAAGGCTGATTACCGGCCGCCAGATCCTGCTCGATGGCCGCCCGCAGCGCTTCTGGCTGCAGCGCGAACTGCGCGTCGGTAGGGATCAGGCGAATGTTGTCACGGCCAAACCCGGCCAACAGCGCGGCCTTGTCCACCGAGCTGTGGGCGTGGGCGCTGACATAGACGATCAGCGGCTTGGCCTGAGCCTGCAGGCCACCGCGCACCAGCGCGTAATCGCTGGCACGCTCGCGGGCGCAGATCAGTGCCACCAGGGTACTGGTGGAGGCGGTGTCCTGGATCACCCCGCTCCATTGCCCTGAAAGGCCGAGCAACTGGCGCAACCAGTCGAGGGTGGTTTCTTCCAGCTCGCTCAACGCTGGGCTGGACTGCCAGGACAGGCCCAGTACGCCCAGGCCGGTACTTAGGAAATCACCCAGCACCGATGACAGCGTGCCGTTGGAGGGGAAGTAACCGTAGAAATCCGGGTGCTGCCAGTGAGACAGGCCGGGCATGACGAGGTTATTGACGTCGTCGAGAATCGCCTCGAAGGGTTCGCCCTGCTGCGGGGCGTTTTCCGGCAGGGCCGCTTTCAGGTAGCCGGGCTCGACCTGCGCCATGACCGGGCGTTCGCCCACGGTCTGGCGGTAGTCGGCGATCAGGTCGATCAGTTGGTGGCCGTACTGGCGGAATTGTTCGGGGGTCACGGGCGGTCTCCTGTGGGCAGTTTGCTGCCTGAGCCGGCCATTCGCGGGCAAGCCCGCTCCCACAGGGTGATCACAGCTCACAGGGCTGTCGTTAACCTGTGGGAGCGGGCTTGCCCGCGAATGGCCGGCCCAGGCAATCCATGCCCGACAGTCTAGGTGCCGCCGGCCCTGCAGAGAACCCCGCTTCGCGCATACCTCCTATGGCGTTGGCGCATGCCCCCCTTGCACGCCGAACTGCGACTGGCGCCACAGGTCAAACACCCGGTTGCGCAACCAGCGGTGCTCGGCCGAGGCCTGCAGGCGCTGGTGCCAAACCACCCAGTAGCGCTGGCTGTGATCGATAAAGCCCAGCGGTCGCCAGGCCAGGTCATGCAGGCGGCACAGTTGCCGGGCAATGTGTTCGGGCACCGTGGCCACCGCCTGACTGTTGCCGATCACCTGCACGGTGGCGGAGAAAAACGGCACTTCCAGGCTGACCCGCCGCTGCAGGCCTTGAGCGCGCAAGTGGCGGTCGATGAAGCTGTCCTTGTCGCCACCACCGGAGATGCGCACATGCTTGTGGGCCAGGTAGTCCTCCTGGCTGAGCGTGGCATGGGCACTCAGCGGGTGATCGCGGCGCATCAGGCACACGGCGCGATCCTCGCCGAGCAAGCGGCCATGCAGATTGGCGGGCGACTCGTCGAACAACGTGGTGGCCAGGTCGATCTCGCCGCTGGCCAGCAAGGCGTATTGGCCGGCCTGCCAGGTGCGGTACTCGAGGGAGACGCCGGGCGCTTCGTGCTCCAGCGCCGCCACCAGCAACGGCAGCATATGCTCGGCGACGTAGTCCGAGGCAGCCAGGCAGAAACGCCGCTCGCAGCGGGCCGGGTCGAACACGGCCGGTTGGCGCAGTGCTTGCAGCTCTTCCAGGATTTGTCGCAGGGGCTCCAGCAACGCTTCGGCGTGCTCGCTGAGCACATAGCCACGGCCCTGGCGCACCAGCAGCGGGTCGTCGAATGCTTCGCGCAGGTGGGCCAATTGACGGCTCAGGGCCGATTGGCTGACGCCCAGGCGTTCGGCGGCGTGGCTGAGGTTCTTAAGCTGCAGGAGGCAGTCAAGGGTGCGTAGATGGGCGAGGCTCAGGGAGGCGAAAGTTGGGTTCATGCAGGCTCCCCTTTATCAAATTCACCGGCCCATTCGCGGGGCAAGCCCGCTCCCACAGGGCCCGGCAGTGTTTGAGGTTAGCGGGGTCCTGTGGGAGCGGGCTTGCTCCGCGAATGGGCCGCAAAGCGGCCCCGGCTTTTAGTCGGTCAGGCCGACATAGACGTTCTGCACGTCATCGTTCTCGTCGATCGCCTCGAGGAACGCCTCGACCTCGGCCAATGCCTCAGCGCTCAGGCTGGCAGCACTCACCGGGTTCTTCGGGGTGTAGCCGATCTTTGCCGAGGTCACGGTAAAGCCATGCTCCGGCAGGGCCTTCTGCACCGCGTCCAGGTCGGTGGTGTCGGTGATGAACAGGGTCGAACCCTCTTCTTCCCCGTCTTCAAAGTCCTGGGCGCCGGCTTCGATGGCGGCCATTTCCGGGTCGGCATCGCCGCTCGGGGTGGCTTCGATCAGGCCGACATGGTTGAAGTCCCAGGCCACCGAGCCGCTTGCACCGAGCTGGCCCTTGCGGAACAGCACACGGATCTGCGCGACGGTACGGTTGATGTTGTCCGTCAGGCACTCGACGATCAGCGGCACCTGGTGCGGTGCGAAACCTTCGTAGCTCACCGCGTGGTACTGCACGGCATCACCGTCCAGGCCAGCACCTTTGCGGATTGCCCGGTCCAGAGTCTCACGGGTCATCGAGGCTTTCTTGGCCTGCACGATGGCCAGGCGCAGGCGCGGGTTCATGTCGGGGTCGGCGCCCGATTTGGCAGCGATCTGGATCTCTTTGGACAGCTTGCCCATGACCTTGCCTTTGGCATTGGCCGCTGTTTCTCTATGTTTGGCTTTCCACTGTGCGCCCATGTCGACTCTCTTGTTTCAACGGCCAGTTCAGGAAGCGACCGGCCAAAAGTGGGTGCAGTTTATACGCCCTCGGGCATGTGATCGACAAGAAATCTCACGCTTTGTCGGCCTTCCCCGCCGCCGCCGCAAAACGCGCCAGGCGCACGTCAAGGTGGCGGGGCCGCAGGCCGCGGTCTTCGGCGTGCTCCTTGCGGCGAATGGCATTGCGCACCATCAGCGACCCCAGGTAGCGGATCGGCTCCGGTGGGAACAGCCCCAGCGGCCCCTTGACCAACGGCGAGCGGGTCCAGGGGTTGTCCAGCCCCAGCGCCAGCGACGAGAGGATCTGCCCGCCCATGTGGCACGGCCCGACGCCGCTGCCGGAATAACCAAAGCCGTAGAACACGTTGCCCTGCCCGTCCAGGCGGCCAAAGAACGGCAGGCCGGTTACAGAGCGGTCCGACGGCCCGTTCCAGCTGGCCGCCAACGGCACCTGCGCCAGGGCCGGAAAGAACCCGGCCAGGCTTTCACGCAGCAGCGGCCGGTACGGCGATGGCTGGTCGAATACCGGCAGCATGCGCCCACCATAGGCAAAGGTATTGCCACCCTTGCCGAGCATCAGCCGGCCATCGGAGGTGTTGTGGTAGTAATGCACGAAAATGCGCGAGTCGAGCACGCTGACGCCGGTGTCCAGGCCGATTTCACGCAACAGCTCGGGGCACGGCTCGGTAATTACCATGTCGCTTGAAACAATCGCCACACTGCGCTCGAACTGCGGGAACGCCCGCGCCATCCAGGCATTGAGGCCCAGTACCACACGGTCGGCGTGCAACGTGCCCTGGGCCGTGCGCACCTGTACCGGGGTACCGTGCGCCAGGCCGGTCATGGCCGTGCCTTCGTGAATGCGCACGCCACGCTGCAAGGCCACCCGCCGCAGGCCCCGCACCAACTGCCCTGGCTGCACGGTGGCGGCGGCCGGCGAGAACCAGCCCTCCCGATGCCGCGCCGACCCCGCCAGGCGCTGCACCTGCTCCAGCGGCAGCCGCTGGAACGAATTGATCCCCTTGTGCTCCAGCGCGGCGATCACCGCATCGGTGGCACCGACCTGGGCCTGATTGGTGGCGGTGTACAGCGTGCCGTCCAGGCGGTAGTCGCAGTCGATGCCATTGGCGTCGCAAAACGCCCCGATGGCACCGATGCTGCGCTCTGACTCACGTACCAGGCGCACGGCCTCGGCCGCGCCGAAAAGGCGTTCGAGGGTGAAGTACTTGGCCGACCAGGACAGCGCGCAACCGCCATTGCGACCACTGGCACCGGCACCGCAGATGTCGGCCTCGATCAGCACGACATCCAGCGCAGGCACGGCCTCCTTGAGCATCAATGCGGTCCACAGGCCGGTGTAGCCGCCGCCGACGATGCACACATCGCAACGGCTATCGCCTTGCAGCGGCGGGCATGCCGCCTCCTGCGCAGCATCCAGGGCTTGTTGCAGCCAGAAGGGTCTCATTCGCTCGCTTTCCTTTAGGTACGCAGTGGCTTGATGGCCATGCTGGTGTTGGGCGCCACGTCATGGCTTTGTACCGCTGTGGCCGGGCGGCTGTTCCAGTGCGGCAGCAGCACCAGCGCCGAGAACAGCGCACAGCCGGCGAACACGATGAACACCGTGACGCCATCGAAGTAACCGGGCAGCAGCCCGCCGAGTACAGCCCCGACCGAGCCGCAGCCGTTGACGAAACCCGCAGCGGTAGCCCCGGCCTTGGCGGTGCCGAAATCGATGGCCGCAGCGCCGCTGATCATCGAGTCCGGCCCGTACAGGGTCAGGCCCATGACGAACAGCAGGCCCACCACCAGCATCACGCTTCCGGTGTGCATGGCCGCCATGAACGCCGCCAGGGTCACCGTCAACAGCACCAGGCTGATCACGCAAGCCGGCATCCGCCGCGCGCCGAACAGTTTGTCGGAGGCCAGGCCGATCATGATCGGCCCCAGCAACCCGGCCAGCTCGAAGGCCGTGGGGATGATCGCCGCACCGACCTTGCCCACCGACGGCATCTGCTCGAAGACGATCACCGGCCCCCACAGCAGGATGGCGTAGCGCGCAGGTTTGAGCAGAAAGTAGGCCAGGCCCAGGGTCAACACCGTGCGGTTGCGCAGGATCTCGCGCAGGGGCGCCCAGACACTGCACAGGTTCGAGCCCGGCGCCATGCTTTGCGGCTCGGGCTCGACGGCGGGCAAGCCAACATCTTCAGGCTTGTTGCGCTGCAGGAAAAAGAACAGCACGGCCACCAGCGCGACCACCGCGGCACTGGAGAAGAACGCTGCGTGCCAGCTACCGACCAGGGTGTAGGCCCACCAACCGGCAAACGGCGAGGCCACCAGGCCGCCAAAGGCATAGCACGAGCTCCACAACCCCAGTACCCGCCCGCGCTGCGCTGCGGGGAAGAAACTGCCGATGTTCTTGCACAACCCTGCCCAACCGGTGGACTGCGCCAGGCCCTGGATCAGCATGCAGGTGGCAAAGATCGGGAAGGTGGCGTAGCTGCCCATCACCACCGCCGCCGCAGCCGAAATCAGCAAGCCGCCGAGCACCACCACGCGGGGGCCGAAGCGGTCGGCGAGCATGCCCCAGGTGAACTGGCCCACGGCATAGGCGGCCAGGTAGATCGCGTCGAGGTTGGCCATGGCAGCCTTGTCGAGCATGAAAGCGGGGTCTTCGGCGATCCCCAGCTTGGCCACCGAGAAGGCCTTGCGGGTGAAGTAGAAGGCGGCGTAGGCCAGCCAGGTGATTGCGAAAATCTGCATACGCCAACGTTTGAACGTGGCTAGGGACTGGTTCATGTGAGTCTGACCTCTTGCTCAAGTGTGCCGGCAGAATGTGAAGAAACGCCTGTCTTGTTCTTGTGTTGCGCACAGCGATGACGGCGGCCCGTCATCGGGTCAGATGGCGCTGTATGAGCACCATGGCCCGGCCGGCACTTGTGGCACCGGCGTTGGGCTGAGGGGTATGGAAACAGTTGGTGACTGATAAATAAAATCGATTTATCGTATTTCACACATAAGCTCAGCTTGTTACTGGAGGCGTCATGTCGGTGTCACACGCTCAACTCAAGGCCTTCCACGCGGTGGCGGTGCACGGCAGCTTCACCCGTGCGGCGCAGAAGCTGTTTCTGACCCAGCCGGCGATCTCCGACCAGGTGCGCAAACTTGAGGAGCGCTTCGGCGTGCTGCTGTTCCACCGCAACAAACGCTCGGTGCAACTGACCGACCTGGGCGAGCGCCTGCTGGGCATCAGCCAGCGCCTGTTCGCCTGCGAAGCCGAAGCCCACGAGCTGCTGCAGGACTCCCGCGCCCTGCACACCGGCAGCCTGGTGCTGGCGGTGGACGCACCGGTGCACGTGCTGCCGCAGATTGCCCGGTTCTGCCAGCGCTACCCGGGTATCCAGGTGAAGATCGAAACCGGCAACACCGATGAATCGCTGGCCCGGCTGTTCAGCTACCAGGCGGACCTGGCACTGCTGGGGCGGGACGTCGACGATGAGCGCCTGCATTGCCTGCCACTGCGCCGCGACCCGATGGTCGCGTTCGTTTCCCACCACCACCCTTGGGCAAGTCGGGGTTCGATCAGCCTGGCGGATCTGGATGACACCCCGCTGGTGCTGCGCGAACCCGGTTCGGTAACGCGCCAGACGCTGGAGGAGGAGATGCAACGGGCCGGGCTGCGGATTCGGCCGGCGATCCAGGTGGAGGGCCGGGAAGCGGCGCGCGAGGCGGTGGTGGTGGGGATTGGCGTGGGGGTGGTGTCGGCGGCGGAGTTTGGCGCGGATGCGCGGGTGTGTGCGTTGCCGATTGTCGATTGCCAGCGGCACTTGACCGAGACACTGGTGTGCTTGAGCGAACAACGTACGCGGCGAGTGGTGGCGACGTTCTTGCAGATGGTTGAAGAAGGGCTGTAAAGCTGTACCAATGATTGAGGATCACGCCCATGCTCTTGCGATTAGCCGCCGACGCTCTGGTGCTGTTGCACCTGGCCTTCATCCTGCTGGTGCTGTTCGGCGGCCTGCTGGTACTCAAGTGGCGCACCGCCCTGCTCGTCCACCTGCCCGCCCTGGCCTGGGGCCTGGCGGTGGAAGGGCTGCACCTGGAGTGCCCGCTGACCGACTGGGAAAACCGCATGCGCTTCGCCGCCGGCGACGCCGGCTACCACGGCGGCTTCGTCGAGCACTACGTCTGGCCGCTGATCTACCCGGCCGGGCTGACGCCGCAGATACAATGGCTGCTGGGCGCCATCGTGCTGCTGCTCAACCTCGGCATCTACGGCTACGTGCTCTGGCGCTGGCGCCGCCCTACCGCGTAGCGATCACGAACAACCGCGGGAACGGCAACAACACCTTGCCGTCGGTGGCAGGCGGGTAGTCGCGCTGCATCGCCTGCAGGTACATCTGCACAAAGCCTTCCTGCTCTTGCGCGTCCAGCCTGGCCAGGTAGGGGCGCAAGGCCGAGCCTTTAAACCACTCCACCACCGCTTCGGCGCCACCGGCCAACGGGTGATGGTACGTGGTACGCCACACATCCACCCGCGCGCACAACGGGCTGAGCAGGTCGTAATAGAACGCCGCGTTGTGCCTGGGCGGTAGCTGAAAGTCGGCGAACTTGGCGGCCCAAGGGCCTTGGCTGGCGATCTCGCGCAGCTGCCGGTGCGCCGGTTCGTCGAGGTTGTCCGGGGTCTGCACCGCCAGGCTGCCGCCCTCGCTCAACTGGCTGACCAGGCGCGGATACAGCGACGCGTGGTTAGGCACCCATTGCAACGAGGCATTGGCCAGGATCAGGTCTTGCTTTTCGGGGGTGGCCCACTCGGCAATATCGGCAATGACGCAGCGCACGCGGGGCACGCACAACCGCTTGCGCTCGCGGGCTTTTTCGATCATGTCCGGGTCGCTGTCCAGCGCTATTACCTGGGCATCGGGGTAACGCTGCAGCAGCACCTCGGTCGAGTTGCCAGGGCCGCAACCCAGGTCGACAGCATGGCGTACCGGGTGTGGCGGCACGGCGGTCAGCAGATCGCGGACGGCGCGGGTGCGCTCGTTTTCGAACAGGGAATACTGGGTGGCGGACCAGGCCATGTGCGGCTCCTTTGGGCGGGCAATGTGCCCAGCATAAGCCAAGTACTGGCACTTAGGGTCTATTCGCGGGCCGGAACCGAGCGTCTATCCTTGAAGTCAGCCCCTATATGCACATGCCCATGAAAACCTTCCTCGCCCTCGCCATCCTCGCCCTGATCGGCGCCGCCGCCCTCCTCGGCTCACCCTGGATGAACCAGCGCTTCCACATGCCGCCGGACAAAAACCCGGCCCATCAACGCGAAACGGCCGGGTCCCCAAGGGAGCCGGCCGTCTCGAACCACAACTGACGCTTAGTGACGCTTGGCGCTGCGGATCTGATGCACCACACCCATGGCTACCACGACCGCCGCCGCGATACCGGTGGAGATCACCAGGATCTGGTAGTCAGGCATGAAGGCCATGGTCACCAGGGCCGCCACGATGAAGGCGATCACCAGGTAGGTCAGCCAAGGGAACAGCCACATCTGCAGACGCACTTCCTTGCCTTCGGCAATCAGCTTGCGGCGCATGCGCAGCTGCGAGAAGGCGATCACCAGGTACACCAGCAGTGCGATCATGCCAGTGGTGTTCATCAGGGTGTCCAGCACGTCTTTCGGGCGCAGGGTTTCGCTGAAGTTGATCAGCGCACACACCACCGCCACGGCGCACGAACCCATGATCGCGTACACCGGTACACCGGTGCCGGCGCGGGTGATCTTGAAGAACGACGGCGCGTCGCCACGCTGGGACAGCGAGAACAGCATGCGCGACGCGGTGTAGTGACCGGAGATCAGGCAGCTGCTTACCGAGGTCAGGACCACGAAGTTCATCAGCAGCTCGGCATACGGCACGCCCAGCAGCTCCAGGGTACGGCGGTAAGCGCCATAGCCCGATTCGCCCAGGTGCGGGTCGTTCCACGGTACCAGGCAGACGATCAGGAAGATCGAACCGACGTAGAACAGGCACACACGCCACACCACCGAGTTGGTGGCCTTGACGATCTGTGCAGCCGGGTCCTTGGCTTCGGATGCCGCGATGGTCACGATTTCGGCGCCGAGGAAGGCGAACATCACCCCGAGCAAGGCACCAATCACCGTGGTGATGCCGTTGGGCATGAAGCCTTCTGCGGTCAGATGGCTGATGCCGCGCACCTCACCGAACTGCCAGACGTTCATCACGGCCGCGGTGCACACCACCAGGAAGCAGACGATGGCGATCACCTTGATCAAGGCAAACCAGAACTCGAACTCGCCGTAGTGCTTGACGTTGAAGAAGTTGACGGTGATCAGCAGCAGGGTCGTAGCCAGCACGAACACGTTGACGCTGACGTCAGGGAAGAAGCCGTGCAGGATCTTGCCGGCCACGTAGGCTTCCCACGCCATGAGGATGACCCAGTACCACCAGTACAGCCAGCCGATGGTGAAGCCCGCCCAACGGCCAATGGCGCGGTCGGCGTAGGTGGAGAACGAGCCGGTGTCAGGCGAGGACGTCGCCATTTCGCCGAGCATGCGCATGATCAGCACCACCAGGATGCCGCCTGCCAGGTAGGCCAGGACAGCGGCCGGGCCGGCGCTGTGGATCACGCTGCCGGAACCGACGAACAAGGCGCCGCCGATAACCCCGGCGATCGACATCATCGTCAGGTGGCGCGACTTGAGGGAGGCACTGAGCTTGCTCTCGTGCTCGCCTTTCGCGGTGGTGGTTGTGGATGTTGCGTCCATCAGTTGTGTACCCCGTGCTTCTTTTTATCCAAGGAAAACTGTGAGACCCCGATGGCTAGCGGCCTCACCTGTACATCAGTGCTAATGCGGGCAGGATGGTGTGAACAAACACACGCAGGCCATCCATGGCGGCCTGCTGACGCGCCCCAAGGTTTGCCCTTCGAGCGAACTGAACATGCTTTATGTGGCGATATCCGACACCTAATGTAAAAATGTCCGACGCAGAGAGCCATGCACAGTGGCATGAATCTCGCACTGCACTGTACAGGTCGCCATTGCAATACACCCTGCGAGCGCTAGCGCTACGCACCCTGAAAGGCCCCCGAATGTTCGAATTACATCCAGACTCCCCAACCCCGCTGGTCAACCAGATCATCGACGGCTTGCGCGAGCTGATCGACAACCAGACGCTCAAGCCTGGGGCCAAGGTCCCGTCTATCCGCGCCTTTGCCGCGACCTACTCGGTGAGTACCTTCACCGTGGTCGAGGCGTATGATCGCCTGGTCGCCCAGGGGCTGCTGGTAAGCCGGGGCAACGCGGGGTTTTTCATCAATCGCGCGGCCGGCGAGCTGCTGGACAAACACAACGCCGAGGCCGACACCAGTCGACCAACGTTCAACTCCGAGTGGTACCTGCAACAGATCTTCGAGATCCGCCAACTGCCGTTCAAGCCCGGCTGCGGCTGGTTGCCCAATGACTGGATGTACGAAGACGGCCTGCGCCGTGGCCTGCGCCAGGTTGCCGGGAGCCCGCTGGAACTCTCTGGCTACGGCGACCCCATGGGCCTGGCCGAGCTGCGCACGCTGACCGCGCAGAACCTGCAGCAAGAACTGTCGATCGTCGCCAACCCGGCGCAGTTGATGCTTACCCACGGCGCCAGCCAGGCCCTGGACCTGGCCGCGCGCACCTTGGTACGCCCAGGCGACGTGGTGCTGGTGGACGACCCAGGCTACCCCAACCTGATGAGCATCCTGCGCACCCAGGGTGCGACGTTGGTCGGCGTGCCGCGCACCCCTGCCGGATACGACCTGAACCAGCTGGAGCAGTTGCTGGTGCACCACCGCCCCACCGCGTTCTTCACCCAGCCACACCTGCACAGCCCGACCTGCTCGCGCACCCCGCTGCCGCAGTTGCACCGCCTGTTGCAACTGGCCAGCCAGCATGGCTTCCGCCTGGTGGAAAACAACCTGTACGCCGACATGGTCGCCGAGCCGCAACCGTGCCTGGCCAGCCTCGATCACCTGCAACAGGTGGTGTATGTCGGCAGCTACTCGAAGAGTATTTCGCCTAACGTGCGGGTCGGCTACATGATGGCCAACCCGGAGTTGATGCAGAAACTGGTGCACCTGAAAATGCGCTCAGGCCTCACCACCTCGCAGGTGATGGAGCGTGTGGTGTACGCCGCGATCATCGATGGGCGCTGGCGCAAACACCTCAAACGCCTGCGCCAGCGTTTGGCCGAGGCGCACCAGGAAGTGGGCCGGCACTTGCACCGGCTGGGCTTTGAGCTGTTCACCGAATCGGACGAAGGGATGTACATCTGGACCCGCCACCCGGCGATCCCAGACAGCGCGGCGCTGCTGGACGATGCATTGGAGCAAGGCATCATGCTCGGGCCTGGGCAGTTGTTCATGGTGGATGCCAAGGCGACCGGGTGGATGCGCTTCAATGTGGCGTTCAGTACGGACCCGGCGATGTGGGAGTTGTTGGAGAAGGTGTTGGTGAAGCATGTGCGGCGGGGTGGGCTGTAGGGGCCGTGCTGTGGCGGGGGTCGCCTTGACATCTCCAGCGTTTTTGAGATCGAGCGCCGCGCGGGCGCTCAGGGGGCGCTTGGTCGGTGTATGGCTGCGATTTATCGTCCCGGGGCTATGATTAGCCAGCTTTCTATTTATTATTCGAACTATTAGCCACGCTTATCATCGAGCCCGACAATGTCTGACCGCCTGCTCAACGACCGCCTCGACTGGAACCTGCTGCGCACCTTCCGGGTCATCGGCCAGGAGCTGTCCATCAGCCGCGCAGCCGCCCGGCTGCACCTTACCCAGCCGGCGGTCAGCCAGGCGCTCAAACGTCTTGAAGAACAGCTCGGCCGGCAACTCATCGCCCGGCGCGGGCCGCGCTTCGTGTTGACCGAAATGGGTGAGCAGTTGTTCTTGCTGGCCGGCGAGGTGTACGGGCAGATGTCGCAGATCGGCGGGCTGCTGGAACAACCGGCGGACGAACTGGTGGGCAAGGTGCGCCTGCTGATGATCAGCCGCATCGTCAGCGAGCGCTTTGACGACTTTCTCGCCGACTTCCACCGCCAGCACCCGCGGGTGGAGCTGGAAATCGACGTGATGCGCAGCTCCGACATTGTCGCCGCCTTGCAGGAGAAAACCGCCACGGCAGGCCTGAGCCTCAACCGGCGGCCTCAACCGCGACTGGAGCAGCGGCTGTTTCTGCGCCAGCGCTATGCGTTTTTCTGCGGCAAGCACCATGCGATGTTCGGCCAGCTTGAAGGCGACCTGCAGCGTGAGAACTTCGTCAGTTTCACCAGTGACCAGATTGGCGGGATGCTCTCGCCGCTCACCATTTTCCGTGACCAACAAGGTTTCTCTGGGCGGATCGTGGCCTCTTCGCCCAGCCTTGAAGAGGTGCGCCGACTGGTGATTGCGGGGTTTGGCATCGGTTGCCTGCCGGAACATGTGGTAGCCCCGGATGTAGCAGCGGGACTGCTATGGAAGCTACCGCCGCAGGAAGGGATCGCAGATGTCGATATTCACCTGCTGTGGAACCGGGAGCAGCGCCTGAGTCGCGCGGAGGAGATGTTTATCCAGGCAATGCAGCAGTGCCTGGATAACGGGCAGGAGTAGGATTGGGTTGAAAATGATCCGCACACTGTGAAGCACTGCTTTGATTTAACGCTTTTCTACCGCCTTTTAGCTGAGTCATAGACTTCGCTACGCTCGCGTTTGCCAATAGAAACTACAACTACAACGATCCGCTCATCTTCGACCCGGTAGATGAGGCGATACCCAGAAGCCTTGAGCTTGATTTTAAAGTGATTGGGCAACTCTCGTAGGGCATCGGCCTGCACCCTGGGTGCTTGCAAGCGTTCTCGGAGCTTTTTCTTGACCTGTTCACGCACTGTATGGCCGAGTTTGCCCCATTCCTTCAACGCCGAAGGAAGGAACTCAAGCTTATAGGTCATCCAGTGATACCGGCACGCCTTTTTCACCTAGTCGGGACTTGGCCAGCTCGCTCAGCTCGATATCTTCGAGCCGCTCCATCATGGCTTCGTAGAGTTCGGCCGGTACCATGTACCCCATCACCCGATTGTGATTGAGCACGGCGATGGGCATGCCTGCGGCTCCGGACATTACCGCCGTTGGGTTCTTTTTCAGTTCCGACACGCTTACCGCTACGCCAGCGAAAATGTTCTGCATGGTGATCGACCTCAATTAAGACCAATATTTTGGTCAAAGTACCTACCAATAACAAGCCATGAGCGCCTAAAAATTTGGATCCCATCCGCGGGCAAGGTATGCTTTGAGCGATAGCTAAATGCCACCACCCAGGAACGCTAAGCGCCTGGCACTCACGGACGAGCCTCCTTTGCCCAGCCACCCTACCCGCCACACCATCGCCCGCCAATGGGAGCTGCTCAAGCTACTGCCTGGCCGCCACCCTGGCATGAGTTCGATGCAGTTGCAGGCTGCCCTGAGTTTGGTGGGCCACACCACCAGCAAGCGCACCGTCGAGCGCGACCTGGTCGAGCTGTCCGCGTTGTTCCCGCTGCACTGCAACAGTAAAGGCATGCCCTATGGGTGGTACTGGCAGCCCGGGCTAAGCCTCGCCGAAGCGCAGCAACTGCAACCGGATGCGCTCTCTGCGGTACGCCAGATCGCGCTGCGTGCGTGGGTCGATGACACGCTCGCCCGTCGCCTCGAACAGCAACCGCTTTCCACGGACATGCAACTGACCCCGCAGCAAGACGGCGGCGCCACGCTGGCAGCCACCGTCGACGACAGCCGGGCGTTGATGGGTTGGTTGCTGTCACAGGCCGGGGCGATTCGCGTCCAGGCCCCCGAGTCGCTGCGCGCTGCCTTGCTGGAACAATTGCGCCAAAGCCTGGCGCTACACGATGAATGTCACTGATTCGATGGGTACGTCAGGACGGCAACACCGGCACGCGTCGGCGTGACAGGCAAGCGTAAGCCAACGCCAGCACACTGAACCCCAGCACGCCCAACAGCACCAACACTTCACGGCTGTAGCGCGCCATCAGTGCAGGGAAACCGCTGAACTCGCGGTACACCTGCACGTCGGCCGCGCCGTCGGCGTGACGAATGCTGACACCACCCTGGCGGATTTGCGAGTAATCAGCGTCGAAATATACCCACACCTTGCAGGCCCCACCGGGTTCGATGGCGGGTATTTCGACCAGGGGCGTGGCGGCTTCGACAATGGTGTCGTTGCCCGCGGCATCGCGCACCTGCACCAGGCCCTTGGCCGGCAGGCGGATCTTCACCAGGCGCACAGGCGCATCACCGGTGTTGCGCAGGTCGATGAGCAGACCGGTACGGTGGTCCACCAGCCCCGCCTCGAAGGGTTTGGCGAACAGCTGGGCGTAAGGCGCCTGGGCCAGTTCGATCAACCGCTCGACCTGGTCATGGTTCAACTGCCCTTCGCTGATGACGTTGATACGCCCCTGCAACTGCTCGTACTTGAGCTGCTCGCTGGCCTTGCTGATGCGCTCGCTGAACTGGCTCGGGTAGGTCAGGTAGGCATAGGTCAGGGAGGCTTCCAGACGAGGGCTGCCTTTGATCACCACATAAGCCACCACCATGACCATCAGGCCAATCAGCAGGGCTACGAGGACTTTGCCGACTTTGTCCCAGCTCAACACACACTTCCTTCTGTCGTGATACTGACGATTCAAGCGGCCCAAGGGTGCCCATTTAGTGGCGCCCAGGCAAGCGTTCAGCACCCTAGTAGTGACGGCAGCGACGCCATCAGCATGGCCACCCCGGGCAGCGTCAGCAAACTCAGCCCCAGCCGGCATGTTGTAGGTGACCACGCCGGCCCCAGATAAGTGAGCATAGTCACCCTCAACATCGACAGCCGGGGTGTTGAGCGCTGTACCCTGCCAGAGCCCGGCGAAGATGTCTGCCACGGGGCTGTTTGCGCGGTTGTTCTTGACCGTGGGCATGCCGTGAACGACGATCAGGCTTCCACAGACAAGGACGAAAACCATGTTACGGATCTTGGGCAGAGCGTCTTCCATCAATGTGCGAAAAGTCCTCTGGGCCTGTGCCGAATTCGATATCCCCTACGAGCGGGAAGACTGGGGCTCGGGTTTCAACGCTACCGACACACCCGAATTCCTGGCGCTGAACCCCAACGCCATGATCCCGGTGATCCAGGATGGCGACTTCACCCTGTGGGAATCCAACACCATCATCCGCTACCTGGCCACGCGCCATGACCAGGGCGCCATCTACCCGGCCGAGGCACAAGCGCGAGCACGTATCGATCAGTGGATCGACTGGCAGGCATCGGACCTCAACAAGTCGTGGAGCTACGCGTTCATGTCGCTGGTCAGGCACTCCCCCGCCCACCAGGACCCGCAAGCACTGGCCACCGGCTGTGCGGACTGGGGCCGCTACATGCAGATTCTGGATCGTCAGCTCGCCGCTACCGGCGCCTATGTCGCAGGTAGCCGGTTCTCGTTGGCCGACATTCCTATCGGCCTTTCGGTCAACCGTTGGTTCGAGACACCCTTCGAGCACCCTCACCTGCCGGCAGTCAGGGCTTACTACGAACGGCTAAGCCAGCGCCGTGCGTTTTGCCTTCACGGCAGAAACGGCACGCCGTAGGCCCTTCACATCTAGGGCACTGGTTGCACCGCTGGGTAGTAGGCACTATGGCCGGGGGCGCATTGCGCCCCCACGACCTAAAGCACAAGCACATCCATCGGGATGACAAAGTTGACTGGGTTGCTGACTGAGCGTGCAACTTAGGCTCAGCGTGCCTCCAGCAACTTCGCCAACACGAAGGTCACCATCACTGCCAGCAACACGCCAACGGCAACCGACGTTACCGCCCCCCACTGCAACAGTGTACTTTGCAGGACCAGGTAAAAGCCCACCACGCCCACGGCGCCAATACCGTTGCCACGTACGATCGCAGCCAGTTCCTGGCGCCCGCCCTGGACGTGGGCGAATACCGCAAGAGGCCAGGCGATGACCGGGACCGGCGCCAGCATCCCACTGACCACCGGGCCGAGCAAGGTCGCGCTTGCCGTGATCACCAGCAGCAGCAACGTGGCCGTCATCATGCGCATCGGGATGACCCAACGGGGCATCGGCACATAACGCGCAGCGCTCGCGTCTGCAGGTTTCGAGGTGGCAACGACAATGGCGATGACCAGTAACAGCGTGGCAATCACGGACAATGCCACCCAACCCAGGTGGCTGGTTGCCAACGCTGCCACGACGAAGAAGACCAATGCCGCGATGCAGCCGGCAAAGGCACCAATGTGTCGGGTAACCCAGTAGTAGAACAAGCAGGTCGCCTGCACGGCAGCCACCCCGGCCAATGCCCCAGGTACGGCCAACGACGCGAAGCCCTCGCCCTGCTCAAGGCTGAGAAACAGCATGACCAGCGCCGAGGTGACCGGCAGCCCGGAAAGCAGCCCGCCAATTTGCGCACCCCAGCGTTTACCCGCAAGCGAAATGGCCAGCATGAGGATGGGGGTCATGAAGAGTTTGAGGTAGAAGACAGTCATGCAGAAGTTCGGATCTGGAGGGAGGGATAAGCCTTGAGCGCTTGGGCACGGCTTGCTTGGCAACAGCGCATGCTAGCTGAAGAGCGCCTCGCAGCACAGTGACGATGGCCGTCCCAGGCGCTTATGCCGTGTAACAACCCCTCTCTCACGGAACAACACATGACTGATTGATCAAGCCGGCACCTGGGCTGCCTTCGACGCCACCACGCCCCGCGAGCGCCAGGCAAACAGCAACACCATCACTAGCCCCAACCCCGCCATCAGCGCCCCCGCCAGGGAAATCGCCGGGTAGCCCAACCCCGCATTGATCACCGCTCCCCCCAGCGCGGCGCCTATCGCGTTGCCCAGGTTGAACGCCCCGATGTTCACCGCCGATGCAAGGTTGGGCGCTTCCTTGGCCGCTTCCATCACGCGCATCTGCAGTGGCGGCACCAGGGCAAAACTGGCCGCGCCCCACACCAGCACAGCCAATGCGGTGGGCACTGACCAGGGCATCAGCAACGGGAACACCAGCAGCACGGCGATCAGTACCGCCAACGAGACGATCAACGTACGGTCGACCGAGCGGTCCGCAGCCTTGCCGCCCCACATGTTGCCCAAGGTCAGGCCGATACCGAACAACACCAGCATGACCGTGATGAACGTGGTGGAGGCCTGGGCTTCGCTGTGCAGGATCGGCGCAATGTAGGTGAAGACGGTGAACATCGCGCTGGAGCCCACCATGGTCAGTGCCAACGCCGCCAGCACCGGCCCACGGCAGAGCACGCGGATCTCGGCCAAGGCCCCGTCACTTTTGGGCAGCGGCACGTTGGGCAGTGCATACCACAACGCTGTCATCGCAATCAGCCCAAGGCCCGCAATCCCCCAGAATGCCGTACGCCACCCCAGCAATTCGCCGAACCAGGTGGCCAGCGGCACACCGCCGATGGTCGCCAGCGTCAGCCCCATGAACATGGCCGCCACGGCCCCTGCCCGCTTTTCAGGCGGCACCACGCTGGCCGCAACAATCGAGCCGATGCCAAAGAACGCACCATGGTTGAGCGAGGTCACCACGCGGGCAACCAGCAGGCTCGCGTAGTCGTCCGCCAGGGCCGACATCAGGTTACCCAGGGTAAAAATGGCCATCAGCCCGATCAGCAGGTAACGCCGTGGCACCCTGCCGGTGGCCAGGGTCATCAGCGGGGCGCCGATCAGCACGCCGAGGGCGTAGGCGCTGACCAGCAGCCCGGCGGCGGGTATCGATACCCCAAGGTCTGTGGCAATGCTGGGCAACATGCCCATGGGGGCGAACTCGGTGACACCGATGCCAAAGGCACCGATGGCGAGTGCGACGAGAGGTGGATTGATGCGCATGGAGGGCTCCTTATCTATGCCCAGAATGCTACGATCCGCCAAACGAATGCACTAGACCGCATCTTTGCCAATCACCTTTGCGCACGAGGCACAAATGGACTTCAACGGCAGGTCCGGAGAGATGGAGATTTTTGCCAAGGTCGCGCAAGCGGGCAGCTTGTCTG